>CAZURU010000030.1:0-13717 GCA_964623585.1 uncultured bacterium | reverse complement strand
AAAAAGCCCTAAAGTTTTTAATCTCAATTTTGGTAATTCTCATGCTTTACTCTCAATGATACGGATAGGTCTTATACTATCTAAAAAGAATAGATTTTTCCGGATAGGATGTGTTCTCTCATGCAAGTGCTCATAAGTATCCCGAAATGCAGACATTTTATCTCCCTGAATTTCTTCAAGTTGCGGCAACTGTTCGTCAAATAGCGGTTGGAAAAAGTTTTTATCACCCCGATGGAGATCGTCAGGTAAATAGAGTTCATAGGTTAACCCGTTAAGGATATTTCCAAAATATCCTACCATCACTGCGTCGCGGGCGTATTTTAAATCTTTACTGTTTACCGTAGGTTGTTTCTTGAGATAGAGAATATATTCAACAATTTTGTGAATAAGTGCCCGTTGCTCTGGTTCCATATCAGGGATCGGAATCTGTGAGACATACCGTGAGGTAAATTTTAAAAACGGACCGCGAACCTGTGGCGTAGTCCGCGCATAAAACCATGAAATTGCTCTGGTATTCAGCACACCAAGAATCGACAATTCATTTGTGGGTAAAAGAGATGCCGGACTTCCTACATAGTAACCTTCATCATCAAAAGCGAATGCTGTTTCACTCGCCAGATCTGCATAGACACACTTCGGTTGTGTGAATCGGGTTATATCCGTTGAAGCTGTTTGGATCTCATACCATTCCTGCTTCCCCGATCTCTTTTCCAGCGCGTCACGTGACTTTTCCAAGTGTTTCTTGATAGCTGGATAGGCATTGATGTCTATACCTCGGTGCGTCCAGATAAGCCACTTATCTTGCGACTCTCTCCGTGACTCGTCTATTGGTTTCACTCGCCAACGTTTGATGTCGCGCGCCATTAGAAACGGTTTTAAAATGTTTGCTGATGATGGGTGTTCGGCAATGAGTGCATCCCGTGTTTTAAGGTGGACAACAAACGCTTCGTTATATCCTGTGATGATTCCACCCGACCGTTGATCTTGTAGATATTTGCATAACGGTTTGCCAGCGTTTTGGAGTTTCTCAAGTAGTTCTAAGACTGCATAGGATTCACGGACTTCTCCATCATGGGTCACAAACTTTTGCGTAGTAGTATAAACGTTTACTGGGTATTGTAGCAGCATCGCTTTGATGTCTTTCGGTAATTTGAAATCATTTCTCCGCTCAAACGCAAATATATTTTTATAAGTATTATGAAACGCTGCAGTGATATCAAACCCCATGTTTTTAGCAACTGTTAGGTCTGATCTGGCGTTATCCCATTCTTTAATATGTAACCATGCAAAACCGCGATGACAAAAAGATATGGCCTCATCAGGATCTATACTGAGAGACTTATCATAATTCTCAATAGACTTCTTAAATTTACCATTAAGAAGATATACATTACCGAGATTAAAGTATGCTCCGGCATGGTATTGATTTATCTTTATTGCAGTGTTAAGGTTTTTGATAGACTCATCAAACATGTACTTTTTGCCATAAGCCACACCACGATTGATATACGCCTCAGCATAATCTGATTTAATATTTATTGCAATGTTAAAGTCAACAATTGCCTTATCAAAATCCCCTTTTTCATCATAAACATTGCCTCTATTGTTATATGCCTCGGCATAGTCTGGATTAAGTTCAATCGCTTTGTCGAAATCTTTAATGGCAAGATCAAGCTCACCCTTTTCGCTGTGAGTAATACCGAGATTGTTATAGAAAATGTGATTCTGTGGATTTGGCACTGTGATCATCTGCTTTTCTCCAAAATACGGACTCGTGATGTTAAATCATAAAATATCTATCAGAGAATATCAACCGAATTTCATAAGCAAGTACAGATTTGTTCAATTATATCGTTTGGAACGGGTCCCTGTTTGAAATTGAAAATGGTTCGTCTTGAAAGTATTACGTCTTTTACGTCCATATAATCCTTCTTTATGATTTGTAATAATTCACATCTATGGCTTTGTCAACATTGTAACGATGTCTTCCGGTAACTTAGTACCAATTATCCGCTCAAGATCTGCAATGCTTTTGTATTTATTATAAAACGCTGCAGTGATATCTTCTCCTTTGCTTTTAGCAACTTTTAGATCAGTTATAGCTTTATTCCACATCTTGAAATGTAACCATGCAAAGCCGCGTATGCCGTAGGCTATAGTATCCTCAGGATTTAGGTGAATTGCCTTCTCCAAATTAGCAAGTGCGTTACAAAAATCCATTTTGAAAAAGTAACTAAGACCAAGAGTTTGATAACCCTGGGCGTACTTTGGATCCAATTTTAACCCTTTTCTAAGATCTGTAATCGCTTTATCATAATTCTCTTTGCAGAAGTAAGCGTCACCTCGACTGAAATAAGAGGGAAAATGATCAGGATCTATCCGAAGTGCTTGGTCTGCATCAGCAATTGCCTTATCAAGATTTCCTATTTTCCGGTAAGCATCACTACGTCCACTGTATGCCCTCGCAAATTCTGGCATTATTTCTATCACATTAGTATAATGTGTGACTGCCAATTGGTAATTCTCATCTTTTTCTTTAGGATTATCTGCTTCAATCCCATTTCCTAGACAAGTAATTCCCTTATTATATTCTTCATAGATTTTCCAACGGGTTTCCTGACTGCTAACAAAACCAGGGAGGTCGGGGTATATTTTTTCAGGAGAAATTTTGAATTCTTTTTTCAGATAATTTAACATTGGTTGTTTAAGGTCTTTCGGTATAATGACTTCTTTATCAGGTTCAATAAAACCTTTGGGTGGTCGAACAAATATACTTTTTTGAACTCTAACTCGACTCTTTGGGTCTGAATTCAACGGTTTTCTTATACAATCTTTCATCGTTCCGGTTTTATCTAATAAAATAATCCTACCATCTTCAAAAAAGGAACTATTGCATGCAAAGAAGAGTGCTATGCAATAGTCAATCGTAAAGTCTAACAGGTTAGTTTTGCCACCAAAATGCTGGATTTCGGTTAAAATTTCAAAGTCATCAGTTTTCTGGGTGTACCCGTACCTTTTTACATACTCCAATTCATCTTTTTGAACCGCCTCTACACCAAGATATAGCAACTTAAAATTTTCAAGTTCACGGTAAAGGTTTGAGCAGACTTTTGGATAGATTTCGGCTTCACCGCGAAAAATGTAGTCGCCAGCAGCAGATATTTTCTTTACCTTGCTGATTATTTCCAAAACCTTGTTTAGTTCAGTTTGAGGGTTGGATTGATTTGGAATACTCATTGACATGCCTCGATGTACAAGTTAGGACCCCTATGTAGGTCTTTTCGGATTTTTCAAGGATTTTAACCTCTTTTAAAGGGAAATCCATAAGTCATATGTAAATACATCTTCAATAATCAGTTCTTAGCATTCTTCATAATTAGGTGAAAAATTCTGATAACCAAAATCTCGGAGTTCTGGATCTGGACAAGATGATACAACCGTAAGCCTACTACCCTTAGGGTGTACTTTCAAACGAGTAAGTCCAACATAAAGCAAAGCACGAGTGTTAGGTGAATCAATCCGATCGACGTACACAACTAAATGCCTTGACTCCAAACCTTTAAAACTGTGTAATGTTGTTGATTTCATCCGAGAATCTCTAGAAAAAAAGAGTCTTTTTTTACAACGAGATTCATAATAAGATTTACGGCCATCATAAGATATACCGTATGTATCACGTACACCAATGTGTTTCTCTTTACACTTTCCAACAAACTGTTTCCCGATATTCTTGTATGCAGAAAGAAAAGTGATATCCGAAAACTCATGATTCCCTTTTTCTTCAAGTAGCGTTCTTTGTCTTAAAGCTTCTTTAAAACAGACATCAACTGAAGGAATGTTTGAGACTTTCTGTACCCAACGCAACTCAACCGGATATAGATCAAGTACTCCATGCTTTGGAATATCAACGTCTATAGGAAGGAATCGATCAGCGTAATCTTTCAAGACTTTGGTGAGTTTATGTGGTAAACGATAGTTAGTTTTTAGACCTTTCCAATTGTGAAATCCTGGTTTTGGTTCATCAAGCCAATTTTTGTTTTCATAGATATCTTGGGTCTTGTCCGCAACCAATAGCATTTCACCATCAGGTTTCAAAGCTTTTTGAAGAGTCTGCCACCAAGATAACTGAAAGTCTTGACCTTCATCAACTAAAATTGCATCGTATTGTAACCTCATAGCATCAACTGATGGATTATTGAAGACACCTTGAACAAGTTCTGGGAGTAGTTCATCCAAAACTTTGTCTTTTTCTTGATCAACCACAGTTTCATCCATAGATTCTTCAGTTTCTTTAACCTTTCCCCAAAGTTTATTATATTCACCTTCACGTCCTGATGATCGACAGACACGCTTACACCAATCATGAAAATAGAAAATATCAATGTTTCGTTTGTAGTATTCCTGTTTTAGCACATGTCTTGCTACAAGATAGTGCAGATAATTCACAAGCGTAATATTGAACGTACATATAAGTACGTTCTTACCATTGCGATCTAATTCAACAGCTCGAGCTGTCAGTGCAACACTTCTACCACTTCCAGCAGGTCCGTCTACCCAGCGATATCCTGTGGATGTATTTGTTGTTGCAATCTCCCTCTGACTTTCATTCAATAGTACAGTACTCCAATCTCCTGTTTCTGTGAGCCATGCCCGAAGGTCAGCCGCAGTATCCTCTGGTTTCGAATCCGTTATGATTTGGGCAGCATCCATCATGGGGAAAGAAGAATAATTTGGTTCTCTGTTTGGAAATAAAATATTGAGATTGCTAAGACTATCTAAACCTACAATAGGATAATATCTCGTGTATTTTTCGAGTCTGTTAACTAATCCATCAATCTCTGTTTTGGGTACTCCAGATAAAATGTCACCAGACTTTAAACTCTCCACATAATCATCTATTAACCCCTTAATCTTTGTCTGTAAAATATTTGTAAATATTAAACCTACGGTAATTGCTGAATTGTATTGTGTCCCATACTTTGCACCAAGACGCGGACAATACAACTCCACTATTTCTCTTTCATAAAGTTCAACCTTTTTGAGAGGATTGTGGATTGTTAGATCCTTTTCAAAAGATTCCTTTATGGTACTCAAATTACTTTCGCTGATAAATTCATACACAGCAATACCGATCTTTGGGTGTAAAAGGACGAGAGCTGGCCGCAAACCGTTGAGATGTGGATGTATATACATTTCCCATTCACTTGGGAAATCATCAGCATTAAACCTATTATATACGATTTTCTCTTCCTCAGTAATTCCAAGTTCTGTCCATTTATCTTTATCTGGATAGATAACACGTTGTTGCATAAAAAACACCTCTCCAAAAATGTAAAATCTTCAATCAAGGCAGTTTTGTTCAAAAATGGTGAACGCTTGCTGTGCAAGATTCTGTTGTGCCTAAGCGATATGATGGTTCAAAACAAGTATCAGTAGGCAAAAAATTGTATAACAGTATTTCATTAGTTACTCCCTTCAAAAGCAGCCATTATGGCTCTGGCAATTCATCAAAATCTTCGGCAATCATTACTTTCCCTTATGCATTGACTTACCTCTATTATCTTGTTAAAGAACACATTACATAGTTAATTCCAACCTGCCAACTGCAAGTATTTCTCCCAAAGTACATCACCCCATAGCAATACAATTACTGCAGCACATGCGATAAAGGGTCCATAAGGGATCGGACTCTGACGACTCTTTTTGCCAGTTGATATCAACAATGTTCCAATTAATGCACCTCCGAAGGCTGACAATCCTATAACTAAAGGGAGTGCTGGAAATGCACCGAGATATAAGCCGATGATCGCCATTAACTTTACATCTCCCATGCCCATCGCCTTCTTCCGCATTATCGCACTGCCGACTATTGCTATCAATCCTAAGCTTAATCCTCCGAGAACAAAACCTAATAGCCTATCGCGTAAATAATCTAAATCTTGACTATAATAGGCTGTCAGGCATACAATTACAATACCGAGTGAAAGTCCAACGATACTAATAGAATTAGGGATAATTAGGTGTTGGGCATCAATTACAAAAATCGGAATTAGTATTGAAACAAAAATTAGCGCGTGGATCAATTCAAATGTGACTCCAGACCTGCCGAAATTGTAATACATGACAAGAAACAGAATCGCTGTGATTACCTCAACTAATGGATAAATAACAGAGATTTTGGTTTTGCATTTGCGACATTTTCCTCCTAAGATTAGATAACTCAAGAGGGGTATGTTATCGTAAAACTTTATGGATTGATGGCATTCAGGACAGAAGGAACGTCTGGGTGAATATATGGACAGACCTTCACGCGGGATGCGATAGATACACACATTTAGAAAACTCCCTATTGCTAAACCCAATATGATAATGAAGATTTGTATCACTATGTGTTCCAAAAATCACCACCAATACTGTTCACCTTCTGTTGCATCTATAAGATAGACTCGGCTAATCTCAGCGATCCCCCCTATACGATATTTTTCAGGTACGCGCGGGTGATCCTTTGCGATCCCTACTTTGAACTGATCTTGTAAGAGGAGATATTTTCCACCCCAAGGAGTCTCTGGTATTGACTTTAGATAGGAGCCGCGCCATCCATCTATGTTCGGGTCTATCCTAAGTTGCTCCAGACTCGTGGGATATTGCTGCGTATGTTTGTAGTATTTCTTGATAGTCATTGCAATTGTTTCAACGTCTATATCTGCTTGTGTTACTTTTCGGTATTCTGCCCAAGGCGGATAGGAAACTACTCCTATAACGATGAGTAAGGTTATTAGAATGATAAGTTGAATGCGAGTCATACCGCTGTTTCTGTCCTTGCGTATTGATTTATAATTCAGACCTTGTCATGAAAGTTGCATAGGTAGCGGAAGTACGGACCAGGTCAGGAATAAACACGCGTTCATTGATTCCATGGGCACTCTCCCCCCGTGGTCCGTAGCCAATTCCGGGGATTCCTTTGTTGACAAAATAGTGCAAATCCGTAAAACCAGTTGTTGTTTTGAATACCGGTTTTCTGTGTCGAATTGTTCGTACTGCATCTGCAAAAGCTTGTGCTACTGGAGAATCTGTATCAGTTAAACATGGATGAATTCGTAAGATTGCTTCTGTATTTAGGTTCATATCTTGATAGAATTCGGATGCGTTTTTTATTGCCTCCATTAGTTCAAGTTCAGCGAGTTCAAGTTTTTCGTTGGGTGTTATGCGTCTATCAAGCGAGAAAGATAGTCTTGCTGGCACAGTATTGATTTTATCCCCAATTGTGCCTTGAAAAGTTCCTCCGATATTGAGAGTTGGAAACCGTTCTGATCCGTCGGGTAGAATAAATGCCCGTTCAGGGGAATTGAGTCGACGTTTGAGTCGTTGCAGGACTGAGACAAGTTCTGCAGTTTTTTCAAAAGCATTGACTCCTCTTTCAGGCTGTGAGCCGTGTGCAGCTTTCCCCTTAACCTCAATTTCACACCATAGCACACCGTTGTGTCCGTAGCCGATGTTCATCTCTGCGCCGCCTTCACAGTTTACAACGTAATCGGCATTGACTAACTTTTTGTCTATGATATATCCTGCACCTAATTGCCCTCCAGTTTCCTCATCACATGTGAATGAACATTCAATGTTAAATGTTGGCGTCATGGTGTTTTCTTGAACAGCTTGAATAGCAAATAGTAGAGCTGCGATGGAGTCTTTCATATCGTCTGCCCCGCGTCCGTATAACCAGTCTCCTTCAATCAGTCCACTAAATGGATCGTTGTTTCGCCACTGTCCGGCGATTGGAACTACATCAAAGTGTGCATTGAAATGCACTGTTCTTTCCGCTCCGACATCCCATTTTGCTATTAGGTTGAATCTGGGATAATCTGCTGCGTTTGGGACCACTTGTTCAGCAGTTCGGTTTGGTACTTTTACAATTTTTGTCATCATTCCCAACTTTTGACACTTCTCATTGAGGAGTTCAATCATCTCAGCATAGTTTTCTCCTGGCGGATTGATGGTTGGGATTCTGACGAGTTCTTGAAGCAGACTGCACAATGTAGTCTGATTATTCTTAATATAGTCTCTAACAGACATCAGATAGTATCCTTCTGTTTACTATAATTACGATACAACTGCTTGGTCATTATTGGACAAATGTTTAACTGTTTCACCTGTTTCTGTGAAAGTCCGTGTAACCTCAACAGAGGCATAAGTCCAAAGGATTTTCATAGTGGCATCGCTTTCATTCCAGAATCGGTGTGGAACGCTAGCGGGAACAAAGGTTGTATCGTAAGCGTGCATTTTGAAGACATCGCCATCTACTTCACAAGTGGCTTCGCCTTCCAGAATTGTCACCGATTCATCACAGTTATGGTAATGTCGTGCAATAGCGGCACCCGGTTCAAACATCGTAATACCATTTGTCAGCGATGTTGAGTCGATCCATTTACCAGTCAACGGAACGGTTTTCACACCTGTGCCACGGTCTATCGGGATTTGTTTATTAAAATCTATGACATGTGAATCTTTGCTCATATTTATACCGCTTCTAATTAACTTTAGTTTACTATAGTATACCATTTTTTACCGAAAATAACGACTTTTTTTGAGGTGATCCACTATCAAGTATAGGTATATTCTTTTAGACTTGATAGGTATTTTGTGTTATACTTATTTATTGACATAAATATTGAAGGAGTAAACAATGCGCGACGCTGAGAGGAAATGGGACGGATCTATAACCCGTTACCCTGATCCTGCTATTGAGGTGATTGATTCACGATTTGCGAAATATAGAATAGGTAATGCAGTGGTGGAACGGTTATGGACTGGTGCACGCTGGTCAGAAGGACCTGTGTGGTTTGGAGATGGTGGATATCTACTTTGGAGTGACATACCAAATAATAGGATACTGAAATGGGAAGAAGCCTCTGGGAAGGTAAGTGTATATCGTCAACCGTCCAATTATAGTAACGGCCATACACGAGACCGACAAGGAAGACTTATCAGTTGTGAACACGGCACACGACGGGTAACGCGAACTGAATATGATGGAACGATTTCTGTGTTGATGGATCACTATGATGGTAAACGGCTCAATGCACCAAATGATGTTGCTGTGCATTTAGATGGACATATATGGTTTACTGATCCAGGTTACGGCATTATGCTGAATTATGAAGGACACATTGCAGATTTTGAATTGCCTACAGCTGTATATCGTCTGAATCCAGAAACTAAAGCACCCACTGTCGTTACTGATGCGCTTGAGAAACCGAATGGAATATGCTTTTCATCAGATTATGAAAAGTTATATGTTGTGGATACGGGTGCAATACATAAAGAGGGAAATCCAAGAAATATATATGTTTTTGATGTTGTAGATAGTGAACGGTTAGCGAACAAACAGGTATTTTGTGATATGTCCCCAGGCATAGCAGATGGTATCAGGTGCGATATTGATGGTAATCTATGGTCAAGTGCTGGTTGGGCTGGAGATGGATATGACGGTGTACATATTTTCGCACCAGATGGAACCTTGATAGGCAAAATACATCTTCCAGAGATCTGTTCAAATCTATGTTTCGGAGGTATAAAACGTAACAGGTTGTTTATGACAGGTAGTCAGTCTCTCTATTCGGTTTATATTGAAGCACAAGGATTGCCTCTGTTTTAGGATGCTCTTATCGCGCTGGATTAACTATGGGGTTCAACATAAGAAAAAGTCTGGATTACATCATTCATTAGAAGACGTTGTGCAATAGTTTTGATGATCTGCTCATTTAGGTTACCGTTTAACCAGAACTTCTTGCCAGTTCGTACATTGTTGACATGAGAAATACCGATATCTTTGATCCCTTTGACAGTACTATCGCCAACAGCATCAGTTACTCCGGGTTTGAATTGGACTTCTACTGTCCAATCGGTTGTGTTACCATTCTCGCTTGTAAGACTAAAGTGCTGTGTAATCGGATCAGCAAGGAGTTCGCTACCAATTCTGTGTATGTGTTCAGCGTTAAGTGTTCCCTCGATCCAATATACTGTTGCAGTACGGACAGACTCAACACCATCTATGCCAAGGTCGGCAATATCCTCAAGGATCTGATTGCCAATAGAGTCTGTAATTTCAGGTTTATAAGAAACTTCAATTTTCCAAGAATTCATCGTTTGTTTTCCGTTTTAGAGTATAAAATGTGATTTTATAGTGAAACCTACTTTGCTGAAGTTTTTGAAACTTGTGAATACGGTTCCCGACTCACAGAAGAGGATATACCGATTCTTTTCCCATTTTTTGAATAGTCAATCAATGGCACATATTTAACAAACAACTATACTAAGGAATTTCAAATATCACATGCCTACCGAACAAGCAAACCCAAGAGTGATTATGTACATAGTCTGCGTTATTGGTCTGATATTCGCGATTGTCATGGTAATTCTTTTTTTCAATGCAGCACCAGCCCGATCAAATATTGTGGAACATCGAGCATCATCTGAAGATGCAGCGTGTCTGAAATGTCATTTAAAAGGTGATGAGAAATCACCGACTATGCCACATCTCAATCTCGGTAGATGTAATCTTTGTCATGGTTTAGCAAAGGAGTCTCGCTAACATTCCTACCCAGATGAGTTCATCCTCTGCTTTCTGCATGATAGAAACACATTCTAAGCCGTTTTCTTTTAGTGTTTCTTGAACGTCTGACTGTTCTGATTTCAAAATACCGGATAAGATAACTTTCCCATTCGGTAATAATCTATCACGGCAGTATGGAATCAACGGAATGATCGCTTTTGTTAGTATATTTGCGATTATAAGATCGTATTTTCGTTGAACAGTTTGAAGTCCAGCTGCTTCATGTAATGTGACCTGTTGGGTGACACGGTTATTGACGAAATTAGTCCTTGCTACTGGTATTGCAGTAGGGTCAATTTCAATTGCGTCAATATGTTTCGCCCCCAATTTGATAGCAGCAATTGCCAATATACCGGAACCAGTTCCTACATCAGCTACAGTATGATTCGGTTTGATTGATGTCTCCAACATTTGTAGTGATAATTGCGTTGTTGGATGGTAACCTGTGCCGAATGCCATTCCAGGGTCAAGTCGTATGACGATGTCTGATTCATTGCCGGGTTGTTCATACCATGTTGGAACAATGTGTATTCTTTCTCCTACTTTTTGATGTGTGAAATTTGCCTTCCACGTCTCTGTCCATTCTTCTGATTCGATTGTTTTTAGTTCAATCTTTGCTGGATTCGGTTGGATTCCCCATTCAGGTAGTTTTGACAGAAAGGCTTTAAGTTTGTTAACTTTTGAATTTATGTTGTCATCCAAAGTGAAATATGCGATGACTAAGGAATTGGTTTTGGTATTTTCAACAATCTCAACGCCGCATGACTGCATTTCAAAAAATTGATGTGCAACAGCTTCAGAGGCTTCAGGAGATGTTTTTATTGTAATCCGTATCCATTTCATTTTTCAGTTAGAATTGACTATTTATCATCTTGGTTACCAAAGAATTTTTCCCAGAAACTACTGTTCTCAGATCCGTCAGGTTTATACTCAGGGTCATCAAAATGTTCTAACAGTGTTCTCTGTTGTGCCGTGAGTTTTCTCGGTGTTTCTATCTCTATCTTAACAACAAGGTCGCCGAAATATGAGCTTCTATATTTTGGCATTCCCTTCCCTTTAATTCGCAATTGGTCTCCGTATTGTGTTCCAGGGGGAACATCTAATTCCTGAACACCTTCAATGTTTCTAACGTCAATGGTCGTTCCGAGTGCTGCTTGAACAAACGATATTCTTGCAGTGGTATATAGATCATTTCCCTCTCTGGTGTAAGTATGGTGTGGTCTGATATGGATTACAACTAGTAAGTCACCGGGGGGACCTCCTAAAGTACCTGCTTCCCCTTGACTTCGCAAGCGGTACTCAGTCCCGTTATCAACACCTTTATCTATTTTTAATTTCAATTCTCGTTTGACTTTTATTCTACCTTGTCCATTGCAATTTCTACATGGGTTCTTGATAATTTCGCCTTCTCCCTGACATCGTGGACATGTACGTGACATTGTAAAGAAGCCTTGTGATTGCGTTACTTGTCCCCTTCCATAGCACTGAGGACATGTATCAATAGTTGATCCTCTTTCTGCGCCGCTTCCATTGCATTCGGGACAGGTTTCAATTCGTGGTATTTCAATTGTTTCTTCTTTACCGTGAAATGCTTCATCAAGGGTCAGTTCAAGACTGTACTGTAAACTGCGTCCGGGTCTGGGTCTATTGCTTGTTCTTCCAAGTCCGCCAAAAACGTCTCCAAACACTTCGCTCAATATATCGTCAAGGTTTACGCCATATCCGTATCCGGATGTTGTTCCTTCAAGTCCAGCATGTCCATACTGGTCATATCTTTGGCGTTTCTCTGGTGTTTTCAACACGTCATAAGCTTCGGTGGCTTCTTTAAATTTGTCTTCGGCGTCTTTATCACCTTGATTTTTATCTGGATGATATTTTACAGCTAATTTTCTATATGCTTTTTTAATATCGTTCTCATCAGCATCTCTGCTGATATTCAGAACATCATAATAGTCCCGCTTTTGTTCCATGTGTTTTCCTATTTGAGTTTCAATCATTCATCCTCAGTTGAAATTTCGATTATAATTTCTTCTGTTCCTTCATCTGAGGGTTCTTCCTTTTTCTTTCCCTTTGACACAACAACTTGTGCGGCACGAATCACCTGTTCATGCAGAAGATATCCTCGTCTAAACTCTTCAATGATATTCCCTTCAGGAACTTCATCAGATTCTGTTGCGAAGACAGCTTCATGCTTGTTTGGATCAAATGAACCGGTCGCTAAGTCTATTGGTGTAAGTCCATGTGATTTTAGAACATCCAATAGTTGTTTATGTACTAATTCAACGCCTTCACTGAAGTTAGACAGATCTGGATTATGTTCTTCAGTTTCGACCTTCTCATCAATGCTATTAATTGCTGCTTCAAGGCTATCCAATACAGGAATAACTCCTTCTATGATATTCCTGTTTGCGAATTTCAGCTGCTTTTTAGCATCGTTTTCGACCCGTCTTTTTGTATTTTCAGCTTCTGCAGCAGTGCGTAGCAGTAGTTCACGTTCGGTTTCGTATTGTGATTTCTCTGATTCTGCCACTTCCTCGATCTGTTTTTTATGATATTCCTTGAGTTCTTCAATTTCTGCAAGTAATTTTTCCACGGTAGGTTCGTCATCTATATTCTCGATTTCGGTAGCATTCTCAGCATTATCTTGCATTGTGGAATTCTCAGCATCAGATTCTTCGTTTTCAGTTTCAATTTCAATAACTACCTCTTTGTTTTCTGACATAATTTATATCCTCTCATTCTTCTTGATTGTTTGCTGATTGTATATTCTTGGGGGTCCTTCATTAAGTTAAGGCAATTTCAATGATTAACCGTGAACTGCTATAGCAAATTGTTTCATAAGGTCTGTGGAACCGGTTTTCTCAATTATGTTCCCTGTGACGATGAAATTTGCCCCTGCCCTTACTTTTTGAGCTGCTATTTCAGGAGATGTTATTCCGCCGCCTACAATCAATGGTATTGTGATCTGTTGTTTTACAGAAGAGATCATCTCGTTTGGAACCGGTAGTGTTGCACCACTGCCCGCCTCTAAATAGACCATTTGCATTCCGAGATATTCTGCTGCCAGTGCATGGGGTGCAGCGATATCAGGTTTGTCTCTTGGAATAG
>CAZURU010000029.1:0-22270 GCA_964623585.1 uncultured bacterium | reverse complement strand
CGGGCGGGTGCTGGAATTTGGTAGACAGGATAGACTTAGGATCTATTGGGGTTACGCCTCGTGAGGGTTCAAGTCCCTCCTCGCCCATCTCACAGTGAACTGAGGCAAAGTTAGAACATCGGAACAAAGGGAGAGGTTAACTTGAGAGTTGAAGTTGAAGCATTAGATAACACACAAGTTAAAATAGAAATTGAAGTCCCCGCACAAGGTATAAACGAAGCATTAGAAGAAGCATATAAAACACTACGCGGTTATGTATCCTTGCCAGGGTTCAGAAAAGGACGCGTACCTCTAACACTGCTCAAATCCAGATTCCCCGATTATATCAACAACGAAGTCGTTAGATCGGTCGTCTTCCCTGCTTATGAAGATGCACTCTATAATAGACAGATCATACCGCTAGCACAACCAACCTTTGAACCTACTCTGGAGAAAATGCAAGTAAACGAAGATCAACCACTCGTATTTACTGCTACCGTCAGTGTAAAACCCAACATCCAACTGCCAAATTACGACGATATACAGATAGACAAAACGCCTGTTAATGTACCACGAGGAGACGTAGATGCATTCATAGCAAAACTACAGAATCAAGCCGCAACTTTTGACCCAATACAAGATGAACGACCCGTAAACGCATCAGACTGTGTTAGATTAGATTATGCCGGCACTTTAGATGGAAATGAAATCCAAAGTGAGACCGGACAAGATGTGGATATCGACCTGACAGATGAAGGATATCAACCTGAGCTGATCAATGGGATAATTGGCATGCACATCGGTGAAACAAAGACAATCTCGGTCAACTTTAATGAAACATATCCCACACCAGAACTGAGAAATAAACAAGTCATATACAATATCATACTGCACGCCATCACTAAAAAACATCTACCCGAACTTGATGATGAATTTGCAAAAGACCTCGGTTACGAAACATATAACCAATTGCACGGTGTCATTTGGAACAATATGGTTGAAGATGCACGAATACTACAGAACCAAGAACAAAAAGTTGAAATACTCGAACAACTCATCGAAAAAACAAATATTACAATCCCTGATGATGTCGTCGATCAATATGTGCAAAATGCAATAGAAAACGTACGCAAACAACTAAAAGAAAATAATCAGACACCCGAACAGGCTGGCGTTGATTTTGAAATATTGCCAACAGAAATGCGCAAAGATGTTATACAGCAAACAAAACAGAATTGGATTTTTGAGGAAATCGCACATTATGAAGATATTTTTGTAAGTGACGATGAGTTGGAAAGCGGAATTCGTCGTGCTGCAGATATGCAAGGTCGTGACCCTATTAAGTTGTCTATAACTTTAAAAGCAAACAATCGATTAGAAGATTTCAGAACACAAATAGAACACGAAAAAATTTATCAGTTTCTGATCGAAGAAGCATCTGAAAAAAAATCACTAATCATTACCGGTTAGTGTAAGGTATAGTTTCTTCTGTAGGTCGGGTAGAGCGGAGCGAAACCTGTCAAATCATGACGAATACCAAACGCGTATTCCTCCAAGCACATTTGACGTTCATTTGGACACATATTGATTATGTCTATCATCTCATGTCGGTTTTGCACCGCTCTACTTGACCTAACAAAATAGCACTTGACAAAGCACTACGGACACAACACAAAATGAATCTTGTACCCATTGTTGTTGAACAGACAAACCGGGGAGAACGGTCCTATGATATCTATTCCCGGTTGCTTGAAGACCGAATTATCATGATCGGGACAACGATTGAGGATGATACAATCGCAAATCTGGTTACTGCACAGATGCTATTCCTTGAAGGGAAAGACCCAGATGCCGATATAATCCTTTATCTAAACACTCCTGGTGGCTCAGTTTCAGCAGGTTTAGCAATATACGATACCATGCAGTATATTAAAGCAGACGTCCAAACATGGTGTTTAGGACGAGCATATAGCATGGGCGCTGTGTTATTAGCAGCAGGAACTCCAGGTAAACGGTATGCCTTACCACACGCCAAAGCATTGATACATCAACCTATGGCAGGTGGTATCAGTGGACAAGCAACGGATATTAGCATCCATGCAAACGAGATTTTGCGAGAACGAGAAAGACTTTACGCTATTTTATCGCAACATACCGGACAGAGTTTAGAGAAAATTGAGACCGACGCCGATAGAGATTTTTATATGACGGCTGAAGAAGCTCTAAAATACGGCATCGTTGATACAGTAGTAGCACATCGTCAGTAACAGGAGACTTGGTAAAGCCATACAGTATATTATAGTGAAAATTGAAATTAAAGAGACACATTTCTGTAGGAGCGATCTCCGAATCACGACGAAACTCACGGATAGTCGGGAATCAGCCAGAAATATGTTAAATGGCCTCCTACAACTCAAAATGTACCGTTGATTCTAAAGTTCACTATAAAGTAGTGTGTGTTACAGTAAAATGAAACAATGGCAGATTGGAGGAAAACATGTCAGAATCCGTTGATGGCAGAGTCTATTGCTCGTTCTGTAATAGAGAAAGTACGCAAGTAAAAAGACTCTTTCAAGGATCAGAAGCAAATATTTGTGACGCATGTATTGATTACTGCAATCAAAAACTCGCTCAAGTAAATTCAGCAGACCTGACTGAAAAAACGACTGAGGCTGAGGCACTGCAAGATGAAGATGTCGCACCCCCCGTTCTACTACTTGAACCAGCAGAAATAAAAGCAAAACTTGATGAGTATGTAATCGGTCAAGAACATGCAAAAAAAATCCTATCCGTCGCTGTCTATAATCACTATAAACGCCTGCAACACGAGGACACAGATGATGTTGAACTAGATAAAAGCAATATACTACTCATAGGACCCACAGGCACAGGGAAAACACTCCTAGCACAGACGCTGGCAAGAGTATTAAATGTTCCTTTCGCTATTGCAGATGCAACCACCGTCACTGAAGCAGGTTATGTCGGCGAAGATGTAGAAAATATAATACTGAAACTTGTTCAGGCAGCTGATGGAAATGTCAAACGCGCACAACACGGTATCATATATTTAGACGAAATTGACAAAATTACACGAAAATCAGAAAGTCCATCTATCACAAGAGATGTGTCCGGGGAAGGGGTACAGCAAGCACTCCTCAAAATTTTAGAAGGAACAGTGGCTAACGTTCCACCTCGCGGTGGACGGAAACATCCACATCAAGAATTGTTAGAAGTCGACACTAAAAACGTACTCTTTATCTGTGGCGGCACATTCATCGGAATAGAAAACCTAATAAAAGACCGCCTCGGTAAACAGAGCATCGGTTTCGGTTCAACGCTAAAATCAAAAGACGACAAGAAGATACACGAAATCCTTGAACACGCAACTGCTAAAGACCTCGCTAAATATGGCTTTATTCCTGAATTAATCGGGAGATTGCCTGTCGTAGCTGTCCTAAGAGAATTGGATGAATCCGCTCTTATTAGAATCCTAACAGAACCGAAAAACGCTCTCATCAAACAATATAGGAAACTTTTAGCGTATGAAGGGGTGCAATTTGATATTACCGATGATGCACTTTCTGCTATAGCAAATCAAGTTATAGAACGCGAAACAGGTGCACGCGGATTGCGAGCTGTGATGGAAAAGATTATGCTGGAAACTATGTATACATTACCATCACTCACCGAAATTAACACATGTCAAATCACTGAAGATACAGTCTTAGGAAACAGTCCACCTGAACTAATTAACAATACACCTGAAGCACTCAAAACCGCGTAAAGGAGCAAACAATGAACCAAGAAACTGGAAGTACGCAGGACAATTCCGTAGTTAATCTGCCAGTTATAGTCTTGCCACCCTATTTTGAGACTCTTTACCCAAAAACCAAAGCTGTCTATGACAAGAGATTGATGAATTGGACAGCACTAAAGATTGAACGCGAAATGAGTGTGCTTGCCGCACGCGTAGCACTTGACACCAATTTGAGGGTACTGCTCCTACATCAAGAACACGAAATTGAAGACGATGCTGAACCTACACCCAAAGACATGTCTAATGTCGGAGTCGTGGCAACTATCGTCGAACCCTACGACCCAAAGGACGGTTCTCTACGTATCGCAATAGATACAACCGCAAGAGCAATAGTCGCACAATGCTCACAGGTTGATGGATACCTAACTGCTAAAGTCAAAATTGTAACGGAACTCACAGGCGTAGCCGGTCCATCTAAAGCACTCATTAGAAAAGCTCGCGGGGCATTCTCAAGTTATGCTAAAGCGAATCCGAAAGAAATACTACCCGATGCCGAAAGACATATTCGCACTTTAGATGAACCCGGTATCCTTGCCGATAATATCGCACGGTTCGTTAATTTACATACCGCTGAAAAACGAGAAATACTGGAAGAACTCAATCCAATAAAACGACTCAATTTCGTCATTGAACTGCTCGAATCTGACCTCGACCTGATAGATTTAAAGGAAGAAATCCTCAATGAAGTTAGAGACTCCGTTAAGAAAACAAATCGGGAATTCTATCTGCAAGAAGAACTAAAAGCAATTCAGCGAAAACTCGGACGGGGTGATGAAATAAACGAAATTGATGAACTACGCGAACAGGTCAAAAATGCTGGGATGACAGAAGAAGCAGAGGAAAAAGCATTAAAGGAACTCGACCGACTAGCACAAATTCCACCCATGTCTGCAGAGTCAGGCGTTATTCGAAACTATGTGGATTGGCTACTAGCAGTCCCATGGAAAGAACGAACTGAAAATACCATTGACCTTGTCGAAGCGGAAAAGATACTAAACGAAGACCATTACGGGTTAAAAAAGCCAAAAGACAATGTGTTGGAATATCTCGCTGTGCTGAAATTGGTTGAACAAGTAAAAGGTCCTATTCTCTGTTTAGTGGGTCCACCAGGGGTTGGGAAAACATCAATGGGTAAATCTATAGCACGCGCGACAGGTAGAAAGTTTGTTCGGATGTCCCTCGGTGGCGTACGGGATGAAGCCGAAATCCGGGGACATAGACGAACATATATCGGGGCAATCCCCGGACGAATCATTCAAGGATTAAGGGATGTCAAAACAAAAAATCCGCTCTTCCTCCTTGATGAAATTGACAAATTAAGTACCGATTGGCGGGGTGATCCCGCTTCAGCACTTCTCGAAGTGCTTGACCCAGAACAGAATGAAACTTTCAGAGACCATTACCTTGACGTTGAATTTGACCTGTCGGATGTTATGTTTGTTACAACAGCCAATACCCGTCTAACCATACCCGCTGCCCTTGAAGACCGAATGGAAGTAATTGAACTATCAGGATATACCGACTTTGAAAAACATAAAATCGCAACATTCCATCCAAACGGATTAATTCCCAAGCAGTTGAAAAGCCACGGGTTGAAGGAAGAAAACGTTACAATCGCTTCAAGTGCAATTTTTGACATCATACACAAATATACACGTGAAGCAGGTGTACGAAGTCTTGAACGGAGCATTACCAGCATCTGCAGGAAAATCGCAAAGCAGATCGTTACTGATGATACACCCGATGTCAAGGTAAAGGTTACTGCCCTTAACCTAAACGATTACCTCGGACCACCCAAACATACACGCACAAAAGCGCAAGAACACGACGAGGTCGGCGTTTCTACAGGAATGGTCTGGACACAAGTCGGTGGAGATATAGTCTCCGTTGAAGCAACACTTATGCCAGGTGAAGGTAAACTCAATATGACAGGACAACTTCAAGATGTCATGCGGGAATCTGTACAAACGGGTGTGGCATATCTTCGTTCTCGCGCAGAACACTTTGAAATCCCAAAAGAAACATTCGAAAAACAGGATATTCATATCCATATACCTGAAGGAGCAGTACCTAAAGACGGACCCTCCGCAGGTATAACCGTTGCAATCGCTATTCTCAGTGCAATAACAGGGAAAAAAGTTCGGAAAGATGTCGCAATGACAGGAGAAATAACACTCCGTGGACATGTGCTCCCCATCGGTGGACTCAAAGAAAAATCACTTGCAGCTTATCGCAACGGCATCGTCGATATCATAATGCCAGAGGAAAACCAGAAAGACCTCGCGGATATTCCAAATGAAATTAGAGAGAAAGTCCGATGGCATCAGGTGAATGATTTTACCCAGGTCTTGGAATTAGCACTAAAGCCAATAAATGATCGCACCGAAGATGACCCCGAAAGCGAACACAATAACAGTAGGGAGGCAATCACACCTACTACAAATGATGCAGCAATACCGTCCTCTGATATAATTGAACAAACTGGAAACTAATCTACAAGAAAATATAAAATGCGTTTAGACAAGTTTCTTCAGATTTCACGTCTCGTCAAACGGAGAACCGTTGCCAATACTCTGTGCAGCCGGGGTAAAGTTTTAGTCAACACAAAAACCGCTAAAGCTGGCAAAATACTCAAAATCGAGGATACGATTACCATCATTTCAGAACCCTTGCCAACTGAACCCATACAAGAATTGACATATCAGATTCTTGAATTACCAACTGGTAATGTATCTAAAACGCAGGCAGAAAAACTATACCGACGCATTGAGTAGGTTGTCGTAAAGTTAACCTTTGCGAATGAACATACATGGCAACTCAAAGCAACATACTTAGGGCAACATGTTACCACGTATCGGAATAACTATGGGAGATGCTGCTGGCATCGGTCCCGAATTAATCGTAAAAGTCCTTACAAATAGATACATTTATCAGATATGTCAACCGATTGTCATAGGAAGTCTGTCGATTATTCAAGACGCACTGAATCTTGTAACCGTAAAAAACGAACAGATAAGTAGGCATAAGAACCTTCCACACGTCTCACCGATTCAATCCACAAAACACGTTACAGCAGAATTCGGCACAATTGATGTGCTTGATGTCAGTAGTCTAAAACCTGATAATGTCACTTACGGTAAAATTGACCCTCAATGCGGTTCTGCAGCAGTTAAAGCAATTGAGACAGCAGTTGAACTTACACTTGATGGTATGCTTGATGCAATAACAACCGCACCCATCTGTAAAGCTGCCATCGAAAAAGCAGGTTCCCCCTTCCCAGGTCATACCGAAATGCTCACAAGTCTGACACAATCAGAAAAGTCTGTTATGATGCTCAAAACATGGGATATTCCTGCAACCTTCCAGCAACCCGTAAGCGGAGATATAGAACCAAATAAAACGAAGAAAAAATCCGCAACATCAACTAATATTAAAGGAGACCTTACAGTATCTTTTGTTACAAACCACATACCAGTTGCTGAAGTATCGAAACAATTATCTGTGGAAAGAATCTGTGATGTCCTGCAAATAACGCATGATGCTCTCATCCGATTCGGCATTGTCCGTAATGGAAGGCCGAGATTAGTTGTAGCAGGACTTAACCCACATGCAGGTGAAGAAGGTATGTTCGGAAGTGAGGAAGAAAAATATATTCTCCCAGCTGTTCAGCAGGCACAGAGGTCAGGTCTTCAGGTTGATGGACCTCTACCAGCAGATACGTTATTCAAGAAGGCAATCCAAGGGGAATGGGATGCGGTGATCGCAATCTATCATGACCAAGGAAATATACCGATAAAACTCCTAGGATTTGGACGCGTTGTAAATATCACATTAGGTCTACCCATTGTACGCACAAGCGTTGACCACGGCACAGCCTTCGATATCGCAGGAAAAGGCACCGCAAGTGAAACCAGTCTAATGGCAGCCATAGTTGCCGCAGCACAATTAGCGAGAAACTGAGTATGATACTGAGTAAGATAAAGGGTTTGATATATCGGATGTTCCTGTTCTCATCGTTGATAGGGATACTACAAGTTGAGATAGATATAGTAGGTATCTATAATGCAAATGACGCGTTTGCCCGTATTGAACAGCAGGGACAACAAAGCAAACTACAAGATCATAGATCTGTTCGGCGCAATCCCCACCTTAAAAGCAATTCGCCAATAGAGATCATAAAAACTGAACCGCATTTCCTTCTGATGCGCTTCCGACTCACCAACTTAAATATCGAACTGGTAAATAATGAACTGGCGCAAACACTTCAACTGAACGGTCAATCTGCAACAAGAATCCAATTTGATGGATCATCATGGACAACCGAATCTGGCAAACCGAAATTACCCATCTATTCTGTGCAAATTGGGTTACCCTCCTCCAGCAGCGTGACGACGACCATAATTGATAAACAGAGCTCTTTTAAGTCACTTCAAACACCGCCACTCACAAACCAAGAACTACACACCCCACCAAAATATAATAATGGCAATAATGGCACAGATGTACCGGACAAATTTATATCTCCTCCCAGTTCAATTATGTATCCTTCTAAATTAGTAGAGGTGATACCCATCGGTTTTGTGCGTTCACAACGGATCGGTATCCTACACATCAACCCAGTGCAATATAATAGCACAACTCGACAGATAAAAGTTACGGACGACATTACGTTCCGTATCGATTTCTTCGGCTCAGTTCAATATAATGGCACTGAGGTGAATACGTCTTTGGCTACACCTTTACCACCGAATTCTCTTGATAGTCCTGCTTATGAAAACATGTATCAATCAGTTTTGATTAACAACACTCAGGCTGCACAGTGGCGACACAGACATTGGCAACAACAGATGCACTCAGGACACTCTCCCAATATCGGTCCAATGGCACCCGCTGCACCTATTAATACACCACGTAGACGTTTCAAAATTCCCATTACAGAAAACAATATGTACCGTATCAATCACGCCAGACTCATATCCTCTGGAATTGAACCTGCAAGCATTGACTTGGACAGCATAAGAATTGAAACGGGTGGAAACCAACAAGGGGTCTATATTTTCGATATTGACAATGATGAAACATTTGACCCTGAAGATAACATTGTCTTTTATGCTCGCGGCTTGGTAGGTAATAAATTCACGAATACAAACTACTATTGGTTTAGTTATGTTCCAAAAGGGGCAGTTGAGGTAGTAGATGAAGGTGTTAATGAAAGTACATACCGTATCGGTACCAGGTCAACAACGCCAGTTTCCGGTAATGTTATATCACCGAAAGCATTCCTGACAAAAAAGCGATTTGAGGAAGATAACTTTTATGATCCACTTGATGGAAGAGATGTCAGATCAGAATTAGCAGACCACTATTTCTGGACTGCTTTCAGAGGCGGAGCAAATTCTAATCTAAAAAGAAAACAGTTTCCAATCCAACTCTTAGGGGCTATAAACCGTCATGAGACTGACAGAGATGCAACCTTACGGGTCAGACTTCAAGGTGCTTCTCGTAAGGGTAATGTACTACACCAAGCAGTAATTATGTTTAATAATGATCAACTTGGAGATGAAGAGACATGGAGACGACAAGCAAACCCTCTGGTGATACGGGATATCCCACAGGCAAAGATCGACCATACAAACGTCAATTATCTGTTGATAGTAGCAAATGATACCAATAATACGCCAGAAGGTGCTTACGATTTTTACCTGGATTGGTATGAGTTTGAATATTGGCGATCTTTCCGCGCAATAGACGACAGACTCGAATTCAACTCAAAAACCGATCCGGATACTATAGGAACAACCCAGTTTAATGTTAGTGGTTTCTCTAATGACAATATAGATGTTTATGAGATAAGCCTGCAAGCTGGAATAAAACAGAAATTGGTGGATGGCTTAGTATCAGGTTCAGCTTCTAACTACCAGATAAAGTTTGAAGATGAAGTAAAAAACTATACAAACTACTACTTTGCTATTGCCAACAATGCCTATAAACCCGTAAGTAATCTAACTGAAATACCGCAAAGCTCATTGCGAAATGATGTCACACAAACCGATTATATCGTCATAACCCATAATACCTTTTTGGAAAGTATTCAACCTTTAGTTGATTTTCGACGTGCACAGGGAATGACAGTCAGAGTCGTGGATATAGACGAAATATACAATGAATATAGCCACGGACTCTTTAATCCATTCGCAATCCGGACGTTCCTTAGGGACACATATCACACATGGCAACCCCCAGCACCAACCTACGTGGTGCTGGTAGGAGATGCACATCACGACTATAAGAGAGTTATAGTAGAACGATACAAAAGAGACCCGAACTTTAATAGAGTCTACAACCTCTATATGAACTTTGTCCCAACATACCACGGATGGGCACCAGAAAGTGGGGAAACCGCAATGGATCAAAGATTCGTCAACATCGTAGGAGAAGACCCACTACCTGATATGTTTATCGGAAGACTATCAGTTCAAACACCCAAAGAACTTGATATAATAGTACAAAAGATCATTAACTATGAACAGAAACCGATAATCGGTCCCTGGCAAGCAACGTTAACACAAATCGCAGATAACGAGGTAGACAATCCTTCAGACATCGGATTTGAGTTGTCTCGTGATGAACTCATAAAAGATATCATCCCTTTGGGATATAGAACGAAGCAGATATATCTGCGAAAAATCAAACAAGCTGACACGGCAAGAGGTAAAATCCTTGCTGCTTTTAAAGATGGCACAATCGTTATGGAATATGCTGGACACGGCGGAAACCAGACATGGGCAGATGAGGGTATCTTTCACATCAACGATATCGGTAAACTACGCAACATTCGCCTACCATTTGTTATCTCAACAACATGCTTAAATGGGGAATTTGATAAACCGCAACAATACGGTAAACACTCACTCAGTGAACAGTTCTTACACGGTAAATACGGGGCAATCGCATCGCTCTCCGCCACACGACTAACCTACGCACCAGCAAACGCAGAATTTGATAACGACCTCTTTAACACGATGTTTGAAAATGAACCGTTCGAACAGAAACAGGGAGTCGCTGACAAGCGATATAGGGGAGGATCAACACTCGGTAAAATCGTAACTGAAGCCAAAATCAGATTTATCACCCGGAGCAGTAATCAGTTATGGGTACCCGGAGCAGAACAGTATACGCTCTTCGGAGACCCAGCAACCCGACTTCCACTGCCTACACTTGACCTACAAGTCAAACTGGAAGATGTCGCACTCAATCCAACCAAACAGATCGTTATTCAGAACAATGAAGTTGGAATCCATGATATAAACGGAACATGGTGGAAAGCAGAAGAATTTAGCACAGAAAACCTTATCGCCTCCGCTAATTTCTATAATGATTTTGATGAAGATATACAGAATGACTTTATAGCACAAACACAAGGTAAAATTTGGAAAGGTGAGTTCGGGACAATTCGCATGAATATTCCATCCAAAGCCTTACCCGGTAGAGGCGTCGTAAACGTTTTCGCTGATGATGGAATTCGGGCAGCAACCGGGGGGGCAATATTCTGGATAGATACACCGATTATAGAGTCTGTAAGGGAAACCATAGATTCTTTAGATACACACACGCTCAACCTCCAAACCCTGATATATGATGACTTAGGAATCAATGGAATCCGTTCCGTTGAGGTCGAATGGGATGATACATTCAACTATAAAGATACACGAAATACTATGACCAAAATTAACCAACCTACAGGCACAAACCAGTTTAGACCAGGAGGACAGTGGTACGAACTTAAAAACCCTATTCCACTACCACGAGGCGGCTATAAAATACGATACAGAATCGAAGTTACCGATATCAACGGGTTTAAATCCGAATACCCAGGACCAAATAAACGAATTGAAGTTAGATCCCCCCAAGGTCCAAATCTACATATTGCTGCAGATGGAAGCACACGCTATCCAATTCAATATATCTACAATGATAAAACAAAAGAATATTTTATAATAGCTGAACTCGTCAACAATGGGGGAAGAACAGTAAAAAATGACTTTGATGTAATCTTTGCTGAAGGAAACCCTGACATTAACAGCGACTTCATAGTTGACAGCAATGGAAACGCTGATGCTAAAATCATAGGCACAATCACACTCCAACCAAGCAATTGGGAAAACGGTGAGACAGTTTTACAGAAAGCAGTGGTAAAACTTACACTACCCGAAAACCTTGCAACAGGGGTTCATGAGATTTTTGTTATGCTTGACCCTGAGGTCGACACAAGCACAAAAGACATCATTGGAAGGGTTATTGAATACAACGAACGGGATAACAAACGCCGCATTACGTTCGTTGTCAATGAATACTTCTACAATGCTTCACAACCTTTGACAGCGCATAGTCTTGATAGAGTCTTCAGTATCGATTTCCCCGCTTCATCTGCTACAACACAAGGTGAACTAATTCCACTGAACGTCTCCTCAAGCGCACCTTATGCCATAACACAACCCTCCTTAAATTTCGCTACGATTCCCCAAGTCGCCGCACTCCGACGCGGAATCATCCGAACCGGAAAGGAACGATTACAACAATACGATGTCTCTATACAGAAATCGGATTTTATGCTTCAGAAACCAGTAACCATCAAACTGCGATTTGATATCAGCAGCTTAGAAGACATCGTACGTGAAAATACGCCATGGCACGATGGCAGTAGGGATTTTCAAGGCGCACTAATTGATGAAGCAGAAAAACTTGGTATTTACGCATGGAATGAAAAATACGAAAAATGGAGAAGACTATCCTCCAATGTCGCTTATACCACCGGAGATGATAGAAAAGAGGGAGAACGACCAACACTTGATACAAAAGGACCTATATTTGAACTGGAAAACTATGTCACACCTATACAGATCGAAAATGGAAATAAACAACCACTGCCAATCGAAAATGTAAGAATTAGTCCAGAACTAACACCCGCAGGTACATGGGTTATCCTCTTCTTAGACCCTACACATTTTGAAGTGTACCTGAAAAAGAAAGAACATATCCTATATGAAAAATTTGATACAGCAGGACAACTTGACATTCCATATCGTATTGAAAACTACGGAATGGAATTCAAGATAACAGAAAATTGGGTGGTACCACCAGAACTAAATGACGGTTCTCCTACCGTTCCTTATGAATTCGCCGATATACTCATAATTGAAACTGATTATGCAGGAGGCGCGGCTAAATTGAAAGGGACACGAAACAGAAATGCAGGAAACGGAACAGCTACTATAAAGGCAAAACTCGGGACCAGAGAACAGTTCACAGTAGGGGATTGGTTCATCTTTTTTACATCCGAAAACCACTTTGAACTCAGAGATAGAACAGGGGAACCCCTATATCTACCAAATGACGTTATCATTGATGGGAAAGTCAACGAAATACAGTTTCTAAACCACCTTGGTATAGAGGTCCTTGTTAAAGCAGGATCCCAACCATTTAAATTTGGTGATAAAATTAAATACAGCACAGCGAAAGTCGGAACAATTACAGCAGAAAACAACGAACTCACTCCTTTTACGCTCATAAGCAACGACGACCACACACCACCAGATTTCGAACTATGGATCGACGGTATCAAACCACAGAAGGGGAGCGTTATCGCACCCAGACCTCACATCTCAATTCTGCTTAAGGATGAAAATGGGGTTGACCTTGATACTATTGTTATCAGAAGAGGTGATAACGGCAAACCACTTGAACCTATCTCTGAATATATCTTGAGGAACCCTAAAGATGTCAATACGGTACCAATTGACTATAAACCAATCCTATTTCCTGGAGAATATGCTTTTGAAATAGAAGCACGCGATTTTAATGGAAATGCTATCGGGGGAAAAGCATCCAAAATACAGACCCAATTCCTCGTAACCGAAATGCCCGATATTGCACCACCTATTATTGAGATAATGGTAAATGATCAAATCCTTAGCGGTACCGAATGGAATTCTGTTGATACGAGTCCCGATCCCCTCGACAAGTTGCCAAGTGATAGAATCGGCATAGGCAAGAATCTTATCGCACAACAACCGCAATGTGAAATACGGGTTATTGATGAAAACGCATTGGATTTTTCACTACTCAACATCACCTTCAACAAGGTTATAACAGATGAAGCCGCCAGCGAACACAGTAGTGATCTCACACAACGTTATCGCGAATTTGCCAATACCATATTTAAAGGGGCTGAATGGGAATATGATAATACAAACCCTGGAGAAGCAAGTTTCAGTTTTGCCCCAGATCTACCAAACGGCACATATCGTCTGCAGGTAACCGCAGCAGACACAAGCGAAAACACGACCCAAATTGAAGCAAATTTCACGCTTGAGGAAACAGTCGGATTCCAAGACAAAGTCTTTAACGTGCCCAATCCTGTTACAAATGGCAAAACCGATTTCATCTATCAACTAACGCAACCCCCCGACAAAGTGACTATCAAAATATACACGGTGAGCGGTAGACTCATCCGTACAATAGATGATGATAGCGCAAAACGGGGGAACAATGAAACCCTCTGGGACCTAAAAGATGAGACAGGCACCAGATGTGCAAACGGCGTATATCTCTATCGTGTGGTTGCTCACACTGGGGATAGCAGAGTTGAAAAGATAGGAAAACTCGCCATCTTGCGTTGATAGGTTCTTGAATTATCACAAAATCCCAAACGTATCATAAACTTCATGCAGTGTAGCACCCTCTTGAAGTGCATCACGCGTTCGGTTTTCGCCGCTTACTTTTTCCAAAGCAGCTTCAATCACCTATGTTTCCACTGTCTGCGAAATAATACCATTTCTAACTCAAAATGCCTCTTTACTGTAGCACATTCTGTTAGATTGTGCCGTTCACTGCTTCATTCTAAACAGTCGGTAATGAGAGAAAAATTAATTGAAATGGTATAACCATAACACCATCAGCATCCCCGAACACAATATCACCAGGATCCACCGTGACACCACCACATTCCAGTTAATATTCTTGGGCTAATAATTCTCATAACCCACTTCTTTCAGCCGTGCCGCCTTTTCGGCAACGCCATCACTCATTTTCTTTTTATAGGCGAGTAGTTTCTCCTCTAATTCAGGACATTCAAGTGCAAGAATCTGCACAGCAAATATCCCAGCATTCCGTGCCCCACCTGATCCGATTGCCATCGTTCCCACAGGGATACCGGGAGGCATCTGCACCGTCGCATACAACGCATCAACACCATTCAGTGGACCCCCATCTATCGGCACGCCGATAACAGGCAGCGTCGTATGCGCAGCAACAACACCTGCAAGATGGGCTGCCCGTCCAGCTCCTGCAATGATCACTTTACCACCATCTTCCTTAAACTTTTCTGTCCACGACAATGTACGTTCAGGTGAACGGTGCGCCGAAGAGATTGTTATGTCATAAGGCACTTCAAAATCTTCTAAAACCTTCGCGGCTTCAGACATCTTTTCTAAATCTGAATCACTCCCCATCACGATGCCTACAAGGGGTGTCTTCTGTTCTTGTATTGTCATATTTATATTTGTACCTCAAAAGTAAGTAAAAATCGTTGAATGTGTCTATGGATAAATAATATGCGAATTTCTCTCAATAATCAACGGTTCTGGACCATCTGGTGGGAAATTTGATCCCCATTCCTCTGGATCATAATCACGCGTAACAAAACATGACCGATGCGCTGGTACTACATGTTTCAACCCAATACGCATAGCCATTTTAACACATCCATCAAAAAATGGAAACTCCCCTTCAGTCGGATGGTTCGTCAGGAAACCGACATCAGGTCTATGTGTTACGACTGCTGAAATCAGATCATCATGTTCCGCGAAATTATTGATCGGATCACCACTGAAGTAAAGGTTCACACCATCACCAGAGATAACATACCCTAAATGCGTAACATCGGGAGGACCGATATCGGCAGAAGGATCACCTCCTGGCGGTTTAGCATAAACCGCATGCACACTGATACTGTTGAGTGTCACAGATTCCCCTGCAGATATCTCCGAAACATTGTCATCAACGACATCCGTCTCTGATGAAATCTGACGAACACTCTCTTCCGGTCCAATAAATCGTGTTGCAGTAGACGTTTCCCAAATTCTGCGAATAGATTCTGGACATGTATGGTCTCCGTGCGCGTGAGTTAATAACACAAAATCGGTCGGCAGGTCCGACTCATCAAGAGGCGGTTCAGTATGAATAAAGCGGTCTGATGACCGGTGCCGTGGAAAATAGGGATCAATTTGAACAATTGTCCCATCAGAAACTTTCAGCGCAAAACTACTCTGCTCGAACCAATGAACTGCAATACTACCTTTTGAAACATTCAAGTCAACAAGTGGATGCATCTTAATTCCTTTCTTTCTTTTTACTATAATAAAAATAGACTCCTAACACACCAACAATCGAACCTATGACATCCGAAACCCAATCTGAAATTGTAGCAAACCTGCCGGGGACATACATCTGATGGATTTCATCACTAGCACCGTACAGAATAGAGATGAGTGCAGCTGTAACCCAAATCCGTCTTGCCGGGAATCGAGGCGGGGAAGCGTTAACAAATGCAATAGTCAACAATACACTCAGGACACCGTATTCTATGAAATGGAGAAGTTTGTCAATGCCTATCCACTCAAACTTTGGCGGTGGAATGGGTGGCTGCTCCAGAGACGATACAATAAAGATGAGTCTCATGTAGAGTAACGGGAGTAACCAATATATCCATTTTTTCATTACTACTCACAGTTATTATTCTTGGACAAAGCGTTCAAAATCGCATCTACATCGTAAACACATCCACCCCAAGTGCCGCCGCCAACAGATTGTAGTGCTGCCCAAAGCCGCGTATCGTCTGGTATCGCCGCATCCGGTGATAAGTCTGGTCGAGATCGTCTTTCGCTTAAAACGCGTTCACCTTCTACTGCACCGAATGTTGTGCTACCGTGTCCAACCAGATCAATACTTCCAACCAACTGTCGAGTATCAATCTCAATCTGTATCATATCCCCATCAAGCACTTTTCCTATCGGACCGTCTGCCAATGCCTCCGGTCCAACATGTCCGATACATGCACCCGTTGACACACCAGAAAACCGCGCATCCGTAATCAAGGCAATATGTTTCCCAAACGACAAGTGTTTTAGAGCAGATGTAACTTGATATACCTCTTCCATGCCGGTGCCTTGTGGACCACGACAACACAACACCATGACATCCCCCGGTTTCATATCCCTTTCTCCTTGTCCTTTAAGCGTTTGTATTGCGTCAATCTCGCGAACAAATACACGAGCAGGTCCTGTCATCCGGTACACACCGTCAGAATCAACGACACTCGGATCAATTGCAGTACTCTTGATCACAGAACCTTCTGGAGCAAGGTTACCGCGCGGAAATGTGACAGTACTTGTCAATCCCGCTGCCCTTGCGTCACCCGGACTTAATATCACTTCATCGGGAGCAACTTTATCGTGTTCTTCAAGCAACTCTCGCACACGATGCCGTCGCTCTGAAGTTTCCCACCAATCAAGATTATGACCAAGTGTTTCACCCGTTACTGTCAGTACGTCTTCGTTGAGAAGTCTTTGATAACTGCCATTTTTGTCAGATCCCAATTTTCGTAAGTGTAGCATCACCTCAGGCACACCCCCCGCGAGAAATACCCGGACTGTTGTGTGTCCTGTGGGACCATTCGGGAGCACATCAACAAGACGTGGAACCTGTTGATTTATCTCAGTCCAATCATCTACCGTGGGGCGTTCCAGGCCAGCAGCGTGTGCAATAGCAGGTATATGTAACAGCAGATTAGTCGAACCGCCAAACGCAGCATGCACCACCATCGCATTTCGAATAGCATCCGATGTAACAATATCGTTCATTGTCAAACCCTTCGCTGCTAAATTCACCACAGCCCGCGCCGAACGTAACCCCATATCAGACCAGATATGCTGTCCAGACGGTGCTAATGCTGTATGTGTCAGACTCATACCTAACGCCTCACCGACAACCTGAGAAGTCGCTGCTGTACCCAAGAATTGACATCCACCACCAGGAGTAGCACAGGCACGACAACCCATATCTGCAGCATCTTGAAGACTAATCTCCCCGTGTGCAAAACGTGCACCGATCGTCTGAATCTTCCCCGCATCTTCACCTATAGTCGGTGGCAGCGTAACACCTCCCGGCACAAGCACAGCAGGTAATTCACGCATGGAGGCAAGTGCCATCATCATCGCAGGTAAACCTTTATCGCAAGTTGCAACACCGACAACACCTTTTCGTGTAGGCAGCGAACGGATGAGTCTACGGAAAATCTGTGCTGCATCATTACGATATGCAAGGCTGTCCATCATGCCGACGGTGCCTTGTGTTCGTCCATCGCACGGATCAGAGCAGAAACCCGCAAACGGAATTGCTGCAAGTTCCTTTAGTTCATAGGCTACAGCCTGCATCAGTAATCCGACCTCCCAATGACCCGTGTGATAACCCAGTGCGATAGGACTACCATCAGGTGCGCGGATTCCACCTTGTGTGCTGAGGATTAGAAACTCTTCCCTACGCAGTTCTGTCGGTGCCCATCCCATTGCAGTGTTGTGACTCAATCCAAAAATATCCCCACTTGGTCGGTTTAGCAACATCTCCGCAGTCAGCGGCAGACTGCCTTCCGGACCAGCAGCATGTGTTTGGATGTCGTAAATATCGCTATCACCTGTTTCTAAGATATCAGTGAAGTTGATTGGTTTTGACATTAGGCGTTTCCTTTATAGACAATGGTGATAATTTGTTAGTGTAAAGTCCGCTTCAGAACAATTTCAGGATTCGTCTGCGAATTTTGCATCTGATTCCTCCTTCATAGAAAGATAACTGAAACTTCTTATTTATTCTGACTTGATAGCAGCTCCACAACCTTAACCCTTCCCGCTTTGACTTCTGCTTCGTCCACTTGCATCTGTAATATTCCAACTACCAACTGTGTCAACCCCCAATCAAGTTGTGCTGAATTCACAGGTAAAGAACCGTCGTTACTTTTGATATTGATATTCGCTCCCTTGTCAATAAGCAGTTTTACCGTATCAAAGCGTCCGAGAAAAGCTGCTGCATGCAACGGAGTTGATCCATCTCGATGTTTAATATTGATATTTGCACCATTTTCAATAAGCAATTTCGCTACTTCTGTTTTTCCATTGAGTGCTGCCCACCCTAAAGGAGGTATTCCGTATTGCGGATCTAAAACGTTCAAATCAACACCCTCAACTAACGTCTTTTTAATAGCTGAAAGATCGCCAATTGCCGCTGCTTTCCATATATTTACAGATTGTGGTGCATTTTTCCCATGAACAGTCAGGAGGCGAACAACCTTAGCTCTACCTGCTTTAACTTTTGCTTCATCTACTTCAAACGGGAGAACGTTCAATATTCCTTGTGTGACTCCCCAGTCAAGTGTTGCATTATCCATAGCAGAACCACCCTGATTATTTCGGGTATTGATATCTGCCCCGCGTTTTAAGAGCAATTCCACTGCATCAGCGCGACCCAGGAACGCTGCAGCGTGCAACGCTGTGTTTCCATCTCCCTTCTGTGCATTGATATTTGCCCCTTTCTCCAGCAAGAAGGTCATAACCTCTGTGTGTCCCATCAACGCAGCCGTAAATAACAGCGGATCTCCAGTAACGGGATGCATAGCATTTACATCCATTCCTTCGGCAATTGCTTTCTGAACAAACTTTAGATCCCCGATAAACACTGCCTCCCATATATCATTTGCAGCCTTCTGGGGTTGAGATACCTCCTGACCTATGATCATCTCTCTTATTTTAGTCCTGCCGTTTTCGACCTCTTTCTGTTCTAACTCAAAATCAAACATGTCCGTCAGAAATCGCGTGAACACCCAAGGAACCATCAATCCATTTGCAGGTATTTCACCTTTATTGTTCTTTGCGTTCACATCCGCGCCCTTTTTGAGAAGGAGTTCAGAGATTTCGGCACGCCCCAGAAAGAAAGCGATATGTAATGGTGTCCCACCATCTTCTTGTCTCACATTAACATCAGCACCCAGCTCAAGAAGCAATGCTACAGCCTTTGTCTCCCCCGTCATCGTTGCCCATGCCAAAGGCGATAATTGTGTCTGTTCAGAAAGTTCATCAATATCAGCACCTTCCTTAAGATAACGTTTGATACCATCAAGATCACCTTTTCGTGCTGCACCCCACAGATTGTCTTCAGGTAATTCAATGAATTGTCTCATAACCTTCCCATCAAAACCCTCAGGTCCTATAACAAATGGAGGATTCGGTCTCTTACGCCAAATCGGCATCCCATCAGAAATTTCAGCTAAAACCTCACGCTTACGCACGCGAATAAACTCACGAGTCTCCTCTAACTTATCATTGAACGAGACCGTTTTACCCTGTCCCCATCCTCTTTCTTCTCGTATAGAACGTTGCTGAGGCAACATGTGGGGTTCAACCATCGTACTGATTCTATCCGTTTCTGCAAGGAGTGCCACCTCGTTCCAATGATTTTCAAGAATGTCCATCATAGTTCTGGCATACCGTTCTCTCCCCTCCTCAAGTTGATAGAGTTTATGTGCTATTAGACCTTGTGTCTTGACAGAAATAGGTTTGCGAGCATCTCTTTGAAAATCAATCATGCTATGCTTGACAAAAAGAGAATCTGCTCCCCACGGTAAAAAATGGAATTTATCTGTTTCAGGATTAAGATAGACAAAGAAGTTGTTGTTGTTTCCAGAGTATCCATCCCAGAAACCGAGTAATCCTTCAGTAACCCAGAAACGATAGAAACTATCCAAATCAACATGTTCAGCGATCGCTTCTTCAGTAACCTCATCTTCAGCGAGAACATCAATCAACGTCTTTATCTTTTCTCTGCCTTTTTCATCATCTCCCCTTTTATGTTCAAAACTGTCCTCCCACTCCTTGTGAAAATCAACAACTGTCCCCTCATAAAGCACGCCTTTGCTGTTACCAAAAGCACGTTTGAGTAACTGTTTACGCATACTTTCAACGTGGGAATATAACCCTAATTCTTTACCGTTCACTGTTACCTTCGCGTATGCACAACGAGGAGCAGGAGAACCGATCGCGTTGAAAAGACCATACCCCATAAACTGACTCACCTGACTCGTATCCTGCTGATTGTTATTAAGTGTTAAATTGGTCAAACCTTCAATCTCAACGTCTTTGTCAACATGGTTCAATTTGATTTTAAGCGAAGGTCGCACATGATTCTGCGAACCGATAAACCCCTTCTTACGGATACCCACCTTCGGGAACACCACACCATCAATACTTACACTCCCTTCAACGTAAGTATACGGAGGGTCTATCGGCTTAAACTGACGGGATTCATTCAATGCCTCAGCAAAATTCCGTGACTGATGCCGAATTTTATTCCAATCTTGTGTTGATACAGTAATCTGTATATCCAAGACTCTATCCGTTGGGAAAATATCATCCAATGTTAACTCTTTAGCGTGACTACTATAGACAGTGATCCCTAAACAAGCAATCGTATTCAAACACAATAATACCAAAATATAACGATGTGCCATCCTTCTCTCCTTATTTTATACTGTATTGGGTACCATTTTTGCACATTTAACTCAATAGAAAATCTATTCAAACAGTTCTGAAACCGAACACGAAAACCCTTCAACAACGTCTTCACCTGTCAACGTATCTTCATAGTTTAAAATTGTAAAGTCTACTTCAGAACGAAAGACCGTAACTGACTTTAATACCGGTTCAATCACCCAGACCAGTCGTGTTCCTGCTTTCAAATAGGCTAACGCCTTTTCGTTAACATCGTAATGCTTATCTGAAGGTGAAACTATCTCAATAGCAAGGTCAGGCGCAATAGAGAAACCTTTGAATTGATCTCCTGACAACCGTTCTGTTGATACAAATGCTACATCCGGTTTTACCACTCGGTCTCCCAATAGAAATGCTGTTTCATTAGTGAATAAACGTCCTAAATTATTGTTCCGAACATACGTTCCTAAAGGTATGATTATGTTCATACCAACATTGCCATGAATGATTGCTGCAGCTGCCATCGGTACTAATACTCCCTTTACATACTCATAACCCTCTAAATCATTTTCAAAAAATTCCTCCATCGTCATTGTAACTTGTGGTGCCCCTTTTTTCATAGAAGTGTCTTGAACAGAATCGGGGTACGTTTGCGAATTGTGCATCTGATTCCTCCTTCATAATATATAATTTACCATCTTTTTTCCTTAAAGGCATGTATGCTGCTACAAGAATCATGTTAACACATTTTACTCTTTTCTGCTTGCTAATTTTGATAGATGTTGCTATCATAAAAAACAGTAGCATGCGCTTAAGGTTGTTTAGAAGAACTTATACCAATTTTAATTATTATTCTTCCATTCTTCCGTAGGTTGGGTTGAGG
>CAZURU010000028.1:0-22532 GCA_964623585.1 uncultured bacterium | reverse complement strand
ATATTAACGTTTGTAATAAAATATAACTAAAATGTCTAAAACTAAAAAACCCTGTGGAGTGAAATGCATCTGTTGTATTCAATCTTCACTGTTACTGTTACATCTTGACAGCTGGTTCTTGTATTGTTTCTAATAGTCGTTCTATAACAGCGTCGGTATCAATACCTTCAGCTTCAGCGTGGAAGTTTGTCAAGATGCGGTGTCTTAATACTGCGGGTGCGACTGTTTTGACGTCTTCACACGATGCGTTGTACCGTCCCTTAAGAATTGCTCTTGCTTTCGCGCCTAATATTAGGTATTGTCCTGCTCTTGGACCTGCTCCCCATCTGACCCACTGTTGGATGAACTCTGGTGCATCTTTCTCTTTTGGTCGTGTTGCTCGGGCAAGTTTTACTGCATATTGTACCACGTTATCTGCAGCAGGAACTCTTCGGACTATTTGATGTAGGGATACAATAGCTTCACCTGAGAGAGCAGTTTCTAATTCAGGTTCATCAGCCCCTGTTGTTGCTGCGATGATGTCAACTTCCTCGTCTTCTGATGGGTAATCAATAACGATTTTGAACATGAATCTATCAAGTTGTGCTTCTGGTAATGGATATGTCCCTTCCTGTTCAATAGGGTTCTGCGTTGCAAGTACAAAGAAGGGTTCTGTCAGATTATATTCTGTTCCACCTGCGGTGACATGATGCTCTTGCATTGCCTCAAGGAGGGCAGCTTGTGTTTTCGGTGGTGTACGGTTAATTTCATCAGCGAGTAGGATATTTGCAAAGATCGGTCCCTGTATAAACCGAAGCGTCCGCTGCCCTGACGTCCTGTCCTCCTCAAGTACATCTGTCCCAATAATATCAGCAGGCATTAAATCTGGTGTGAACTGAATTCTTTTGAATTTGAGGTTGAGGATATCTGAGAGGGTCTTAATCATCAAGGTTTTCGCTAACCCTGGTACACCTTCTACTAAACAGTGTCCACCTGCAAAGAGTGCCATCAACATCTGATTGATAACTTCTTCCTGCCCGATGATAACCTTTTTGAGTTGCGTTACGATTAAATCTTGACTTTCCATCAACTCTTCAATAGCTTTGACTTCTTCTGTTGCTGCCATCTACGAACTCCTTATATGCACAATCTAACAGATTGTGCTACTTATTATGATTACACACGGTGTGTGCTTAATCAGGATTCTGGGTTAATATAATTCGTTTCGTGCTTCGGCTGGCAGCGAGTCTGACAATGTCTGTAAGTTGTGTGACGTGTTCTGCCTTTACCGATGGTGTGTGATAACGTATTGTCTGATTCATTTCTGCTTTTCGTCTTGACCGATTAAAGTCTAATGCCCAATTTATATCTATGGCTGCGATATCTGTCTTCTGTTTCTTAGACTCTGGCACCGCTTCTATCGTAAAGGGGGCATCCACATCAACAGTGATGTTGTCTTCTAACGTTAGTGTTTTTCCAAATACTACGGGATGTTCACGATCCTTTTCCGATAGTAGTATTGCATAAGGGTGTTTGACTACGGGTAGTTCCAGAATATATTTACCGCCAATTTCGTAAACATATTCCTGACATAACCAGGTGAGTTCAACTGTTAGGTCTTTATTCAGTTGTTTAATTTCTGAGATTTTCAGATCATCAACTATTGCGCGTTCATCCAATTCCAATGCTTCCCGTACCAATTGAATGCGTTCATCTCGATTACTTACGTTCAGTATACGCGCGCGTAATCTGGCATTGAAATCACCAGAAACCCATAATTCCTGTGTCACTTCTATGCTCAGATCTTTTTTGACTCTGACATGTGTAGATGTGCGTTTTTTGTTTGAATTTGCGGGGAGTGCTGGACTTTTTTGAAACGTAAAAAGCCGTTCCTTTATTTTCTCACCATCAAGTTTTTCAATGTCCTCTAAATGTGTTGCGGTAGTATTTGACTTCGGTGCATCTGTGTTGATAATCACTGTCCAACGATTCTGGTCACCTACAGGAAAGTCCCCGAAAGGCGTTGTTCGAGCAGTAGGATCAAGCCAAATGAGTTCCTTATTTTTTCCACCATCTACAGCGAGTATCATGTGATTGAAGTATGAAAGTGATGGCACATCTCTTATGACTCTGCTTTCTTTACCTGCTGAAATCAGTACTAGATAAGAATCAATACCTGCAATGTGCAGCATCGTAGAGAGTAAAGTTGATTTTCCCTTACAGTCTCCCCATTCTTTCTTTAAGACTTCAGCAGCGGGATAAGGTTTGATTGCCCATATTCCTCTTTCATCTCCAGCATATTGTATTTTTGTTGCCACGAATTCATATAGTCTTTTGATTTTTTCATTACGCGTTAATGCTCCTTTTAGCAACGCATTAGTCTTCTGTACAATTTCCTCAGTGCTTCTGTCTTGCTCACGAATTAGTGTTGCGTACCAAGTGATTAATCTATCCCATGAATCGATGGTAGACAAACTAATACTATATGCAAAATCTGAAACAGCAGGCATTAAGGGTTCTCGTCGTAAAGCGGGGATATCCGTTTCTTCAAAAGTATATGTTCGTGTGTAATTATTTTCAGTAATGGTCGGTGTCATAGTCGGTCCATCAACTTTAAAGAGAAGAGTGAGTTTTTTCGGTAAATGCGTTGTAAGACGGTAGTATTGAACGGGGTTATCTATCTGAAAATGGACATGTCGCCAAAATTCACCTTTCATAACACTTGGCGGATTTTTGGCGGAATAGGCGTAGTCAATGATACAACCATCCGTCATTTTTGGTAACTCAAAATACATGAGCCGCGTTGTAACGTGCAAACCTGCTTCCGTTGCCGATGAAGGTGTAATACCACGGACGATCTTGTCCTGATTCAATTCTACTTGAGAACCGTCTGGCAGTAACGTTCTTGCATGGTGGATGGTAACATCATCTGCCCCTGATGCATACGGTATCTTTATTTCACCGAGGTGGAACCCATCTTTATTGAAGATTTTTACCACTCGTCGTGTTGAGTATACATGGCTGCTATTCTCGTCTACGTCATAGTCCTCTGATTCCCATAGCACGATAGCACCATCATCTAAATGGGAAGGTTCATTAGGTGCATCTGTGATGCTCGCTTGAATTGTTTGTTCGTCTTTTTCACTAATAAAGTTATACGGAAGCGATGATTTTCCTTGCATTCCAATCTGTGTGTTTTCTTCACTATGTTCCTCACCTTCTTCGTGCACAGGTGTCAGTTCATCTAAATGGGTTGGATCGCCTTGTTTTTCAACCGCATGCTGTGTCGTGTTCTCCTCTAGTGGTGTTAGCGGTGTCAGTCGTTTACCTAAAAAGGCTTTATCCGCCAATGTTCCTTCACCACTCGTTTCCAGATCCTTTCGAACTGCCTTACCATCACCGTTATCGTCTAAATGTGCATGTTCAGCTTGAATCACACCCTCTTGTTCGTACCATTCTTCTGTCCGTTTTTGCATCCAGAGAAAAGCTTCAAAAATTGATATAGCTCCATCGCTGTTATTATCTGCCGCGGACTCAGAGAAGGCATCAACGAATAGGTCTCCGAAACTGACTTGAGAGGAGTATCCCTCTCTCGCTGAACTGGATGTAAGGATAATCCGTCCATTCTTGCTAACGTCTCTAACAACTCTTGCGCTGTATTGAAATCCAAAAATGAGTAGTTGTTGTTCGGCATTGATTTTGTTGATACTGTCTGTGTATTCCTGCTGTGATATGTCGCGACCGAGTAAATTGAATTTCACACCGTCCGATGCACGTGAAGCGTGTCCAATCATGAAAAGGATAAATCTATCTGTCGGTTTTACCTTTTCAGCGAGTTGTGTGAAAACGTCTAAGATGGGTTGCCGTTTAGCTTCACCTGTTACCAGTCCTGGTAGGTTTCCTTGGTCTTCAAAAAGGAATGTTATCTGTTCTGGTGAATGGCCGTATTGTTTGGTGAGTAATTGATGGAATCTTGAGGTGGCACTCCAAAACTTGTCATAGTATGATTTTTCACCACCAACGCCTCCAATAATAAGTACATAATCAGTGGCATAGGCTATGGTGATAGTCATTAGGAAGATAGTAAGTATTATTAAAGTGAACTTTCGCATCATCGTTCTCCTATTCCAGCAGAATATGTGTGCTGACGTTTAAATTTCATTTTTTGATCACTTCTCTTCGGTTATTTTGCCAGATTGTGTTTCTGGACTCCTTGTGCCGCCAGTTTTCTTAATTAGTCTAATATCTGAAATGCGCATTTCTCTGTCAACTGCTTTGCACATGTCATATACAGTCAGAGCTGCTACCGATACAGCAGTCAGAGCTTCCATTTCCACCCCTGTGCGTCCAACAGTTTGCACTTCTGCTTCAATCTCTATTTTCTGTTCAACAATCGTCACATCCACTCGGATTGAGGTAAGATTTAGAGGGTGGCACAACGGTATGAGATCACTTGTGCGTTTTGCTGCCATATATCCAGCAAGTCGGGCAACTTCTAAGACATTACCTTTTTTCATCTGTTGTTCTGAAATGAGTCTGAGCGTTTCTGGTTTAGCCGTAACATGTCCTTTAGCAATAGCTGTGCGCAAAGACTGTGGTTTTCCTCCGACATCAACCATCTGGATGTCTCCTTCTGTGTCAATGTGTGTGAGTTTGCTTTTTCCATCAATGTGTGTTACTTGTTTCATAATTCTTGTTGCACTGCGTTAGTACTATCTGGTTATAGAGGATTCTCTCTCATAATTCTATGATATGTCTCTTGGAATTGCTGTAGGTATTTACCTTCTCCGTGATATGATGCGACATCATTAGGATTAGGCTGAATAAGTACACCACGTTTTAGGATAGTTTTACTAAAATCCTCAACGTTGAACGATTCGCCAATGTGGTTACAATATGCTTTGACTCCCGCTACAGCAGCCCCGAGAGCTGCGCCCCCCTTTTCTACGGAGACTATAGGTCTGTTCCAAATTCCGGCAACCCGTCGCATAATTTCAGGACTATCTGTTGCTCCACCTGTAACATGTAAGGGTTCTTGAGTCTGCTCAGTCGTCTTATCTGTAAAGGCTTGCGAATAAACATAAACAGCTGCAAGACTTGTCTCAATCACACCTGCGTAATCCTCAGCTAAGTTATGTTTATCTGCCAGTTCGTTATCCTTTGTAGTTCGTATCAGTTCAAAAGCACCTGAGACAGGAAAGGATTCAGTCTTCGGTTGCCAGAATGTCATGTGTTTTGCAGGTGTAACACTTTGTAATGCTTTCTCTGCTGGTTCGTATTCCTCTTTGGTTAATCCGTAGTTACTTCTGACAGAATCCCAGACCATAGCACCGTTGGTACGGCATCCAAACATAAATGGACGTCCAACTCCGTCGTACATAGCATTTGCGTAACCTTCTGGGTCAAGTGTATCGCCATCTGTAGATACCATATTGACGAAACTTGTGCCGAGACTCAGTAAGTCTCCCGCAACTGGCACTTTCGCCTGCGGATTATCACCTGATCCGGCAATGATTGTACAATCATCTGAAAACCCGTATTTTTCCACGAAATACTGTGCAATGTTGCCTACAACGGTATCCGGTGGCGCAAGTTCTGGTAGTTTTCGCTGTAATTCTTCGGAACCGCCCTGTATGCCAGCAGCAGTGGCAGCAATCAACGTGCTATCCCATTGCTTTTTTCTATAGTTCATGAGTGACATACCGCACGCATTTCCCGTGTCAATCGGTACTAATGGATTTGCTGTTAGGACTGCTGGTATAAAACTACTGATAAGTTGTATTTTCTCTGTTGCTGCATACGCGTCAGGAGATTGTTCAGCGACGCGTCGGATAACCGCACCCGTAAAGCGCAGGGGGGCATCCGACCCGGACAGTTCAATCATGTCTTTTTTTCCACCGACTGCTTCGCGTACATGCACAGTCTGTGTTAAGGTATTCGCTGTCATCCAGATTGGTGCAGTGAAATAGGAGAAGACACCGGCTAATAGCGTTTTTAATTCTAATGTACTACTTTCTGATCTAAGCAGGTTGGAGAAAATAATCGAGAGATTCTTGTTCAGATACACATGACCGTGTTGCTGTCCTGATGTATTAATTGCAACTATGTTCTCTAACGCGACGTCTGCCTTTTTCAAATCAGCAAACATTGCATCCAGCGATGCCAGATACATCAACGGTGGTTGTTCAGCTTCACCTTCAGTCGTTGAATGACGGGGTGGTAAGATATAGTCTTCTCTGATACCGAATCCGTTCGTGCGTTCATCTGCGCGGTAGTCAATTGTGTGTTCAAAGCATTTTTCTGCCGTATCAATATCTATGACGATTGCAGACAAGCTTTGTGTGCTTGAGTCTAAGCCGAGGGAAAGACGGTGGTTGTTGTTTTTAGGCACTGAAACAATTTCCTTATGATAATCTTCCTAATACACTTAGGATCCATTCACGCTTATATCTAAATCCCTAACAAACGATTCTAAACTTTCTGCCTTTAATGCTACATCAAGTACCTGTTTAAGGACATTGACGCCGTTAATGTTTTCCAATGCAGGTTGTAGTAGACGAACTGTGATAGCATCAAACTTAGAATCAAGGACACGAAAGAGAAAGTCAAGCGCAGTTTGTCTTTCAACCTGTTGTATTTTTTGTTGTATTTCTTGTTGTATTGCTTGCTGATCTATTTCTTTTCTTGCTATTTCTAAAAGGTGTTGATAAGCTGATGATTCTTGCACAATACCCCCCTGTAAAAAACCAGCAATTGCCTGCTGAGAATGAATTAGACCGCTCATAACCCACTGCAATACGAGCAGATTACTCCGAATATCTATGGATACGGTTCAATTCCCTGGATATGCACGGTTCTCCATTTCAGCGATGAACTTCTCTGATGCGATTGCTGCTGCTGCACCTGCACCTGCAGCCGTTATCGCTTGACGGAAAACATGGTCATGCACATCACCCGCTGCGAAAACACCATCAATGTTGGTCCGTTGCATATCGTCAACGATGATATATCCCTGATCATCCATGTCAATCACATCGGTAAAGAGTTCCGTATTCGGAATATGTCCTATAAAGATAAACACACCGTCAATTGGGAATAGTTCAGTGTTACCGGTCTTAACATTCTTGAGTTTTGCACCTGTTACCTTATCCGCATCTCCAGAGATTTCTTCAACGATTGTATCCCATATAAACTTGATTTTATCGTTTTTGAAAGCGCGTTCCTGCATTATCTGACTTGCTCGGAGTTGATCTCGTCGGTGAACGATGTAAACCTCAGACGCATATTTCGTTAGGAAGATTCCCTCTTCAAGCGCGGCATCACCACCACCAACGACGACAAGCCGTTGGTCTTGAAAGAAAAAACCATCACAGGTAGCACAGTAAGAGACTCCACGTCCACCATACCCCTCTTCACCCGGTATGTTGAGTGTTCGCGGTGACGCACCTGTGCAGATTATCACAGATTTTGCATGATATTCCTTGCCGTAAGTTTTCACGACGAAGGGATGTGCTGCAAAATCAATTTCAGTTACTGTGTCAAATTTTACCTCAGTACCAAACTTTTCCGCTTGCTCCTGCATGCCTTGGATAAAGACAGATGCCTCATGTCCAAAAAAACCTGGATAATTCTCAAGGTCAAGGGTTAAGGAGAGTTGACCACCGAGTGCGTCCCCTGTAACAAGCACAGGTTCAAGCATTGCCCGCGATGTATAGACTCCGGCAGCAAAACCAGCCGTGCCACCTCCAATTATCACAATATTTCGTTCTTCAATGTTGTTTGTGTTCATAATTTTGTCTTCAATGTCTAGGTAAATCTCGGTATACCATCAACAATTGGATACCGTTGTTTACATGCTATGCAGTGTATATTCTGTTCATTAAAGGTTACTCCACCTTTACATTTAGGACATACGAGGATGGCATCTAATGATTTTATAGGTGGTTTTCTCTTCTTTGCTATAAAGGATTTAGTATAAGAAACGACACTGTGCGGTATGATACTTTTCAGCGTGAGCAGTAATCTATTCCGTTTCTGCTTTTCGTTTTTTGATGTTAGTAGTTCTACAATAGTCTCTGGACAATTCAGGTCTATATACGTACCTGGTAGTTGTGATTTATCCTCGTCTAATATTTGGCACTCAATTTTCCCATCCCATTCATATTGGACGAGGAAGAGGTTATGGTGTAAGATATGAAAACGTCGCCAATGTGTATTCGTCTCTGCTAATGTATGGAATAGCAATCCAAATTCTGCGCGTTTATCGTTCTTTTTTAGAACCAGACGCCCATCGATTAAATTGACGATCCAGTTGTGATATTGCCACCCGTAAATCCGTTCACCGATTTCTGAAGGTGTTTCAATATACCCGCGATGTGCTACTCGCATCAATTCGGAGATAAGCAGTTTTGGGTTTTCAACGTGTTCCAATACGTGTGAACAGATAACATAGTCAAATGCTTTTTCAGCAAAAGGCAGATATTGTCCATCAGCTTCTACAATTGGACGGTCTACGACTAAATTCCCACCCCGTTGTTCGTCATCATCAATGAACTTATCACATAATACATCCGATCTTGTTTTTGGGTTGTGGCCGCTCCCGATCTCTAAGACAAAGTCGTTTGGACGAATGTTCATTTCTGTACAACCATCGTGATGTAAGGACTCAGATAAGGGAAGACGTTTGCCACTATTCTACCTTTTATGCCGAAGCCGAATGCCTTTTTGACGATACGGAATCCATTCTGGTTGAAGAACTGAGCCAGATCAATTGGATTAGCAAAATATGCGCTGTCCGCATCCCCACCGATAGCGTTTTCCTGTAAATCTGGATTGCGATAGATAAAGTAGGGCTCTTTTGCGTAGAATCTCTTTCTGAAGTATCGTCTACAGTTCTGTTTAAACTGTTGCCATGCTTGCTGTTTTGTTTCCCCCCAAATAGGACATCCAGATTTACCGCACATAAGACGCGTACAATTAATTAATGAAGTCAATGGCGAACAGAGGTTCGGTCCCGAAAGTAGAACTCTACCATCCTGTCGCACTACACGTACCATCTCCTTCAATGCTGTTTCTACGTCTGGCAAGTGTTCTATCAATTCATTTGAACAGATAACATCAAATGATTCGTCCTCAAAAGGCAATTCTAAGACATCACAGACCTGATATCGTAGTTTTGGTCCGTCGTGTAAACTCTCCCAATTCCGTGCATCTTGAAGAAATAGCGGTGAAATATCAGTCCCGACAACATCAAAGTTTGCTTGGTGTAATAGTCGAGAAGATATGCCGTTTCCACAGCCGAGGTCCAAGATTTTAGAATCTTTTGGTGTAAACCGGATTACGAAATCCACATAATATTTAAGATAATTTTCATCATGTGCATCTAATAGATGCTTATAGGTCTGTGATGTTTCGTAGAATTTTCGCATTCGCTGCCGTAACTGTAGCGAAGTTTCAGGTGCCGACGTTTCAAGCATTTTTTCCAACCCTCAAAGGACTGTAGTTTATTATATCTGTTTGCTTGTAGGATTTCAATGAAAAGTATAGATTCAATTGGACTATTCATTGTTAAGGCTATGTTCGCAACGTGTTCCAGGGGTCTTCTTCATAAACATCAACGAGTTGATACCCTTCATCCCCTTTGCTGGGGCTCAGTGTCACGAACAGTTTTGCGGGTTTTGATGAGACGTTAAAAGATGCATGTACAACATCTGCTGCGATGAAGACAGAGTCTCCAGCATTGAGTGTCTGCTTCTTATCTTCAAGCCACTGTTCTACGCTCCCTTCGATAACGTAGATTACCTCTTCCTGTTCAGGGTGTTTATGAAAATCGTGTCCGTATCCGGGGGAAAGACTGACTTCCATAGCGACTATATCCTTCCCGCCTGTTGTTTCTGGGCGACTTAGCCATCCAATGACCCCCCATTCCAGGTGGTCTCGTTCTACTTCCTGAGATTGTATGAATTTTCCTTTCACGTTGCTAAATACACTCCATATCAATAAAGTTTGAAATGTTGTATGTGAGCGTGTGAATGCTCACATACAAGAGACGTTCACGGCAGATGTATAGTAGACTCCGAATCGCGACTAAACGCTTTCATAGTTGGGAATCGGAGTTCCCTCCTACAACTCAAAATGCCCTGTTAATTCTAAAGTTCACTATAATCCGTTAGTTGCTTGATTTAATCGTTGCCCATGTAGTTGTTAGTTTTTTCTGTGGGTCAACAGGAAAGAGTTCATCAAGCCCTTTGTTCATCTGTTGAGCAATTTCATCTTTGGTGAGAGCCCGGTTCCAAATTCTGACTTCGTCAATCATACCGAGTAACCTTCTGCCTTCTCCTTCCGCTGTCGTTCCAATGAATACATTAGAAGTATCAGATAGACCGGGAAGATCAGCTTTCCCACTACTCTCACTCACATTCTCTCCATTGATAAAATATCGGTGTACTCCATCCTCTTGGTGTGCAGCAACATGAACCCATTCGTTTAGAGGGATTTGGGTATCACAAGTACTCCCAGTAAACCCTCCGGAGGGACCCACGGTGAAGTGTAAACACTGCGTTGGTGAATGTGTATAGAAACTGTAGGAACGCGGACTATTCCCTTTGGAAACGATTCCTTGCCAATTTACACCACCAGGACCGGAATGTCTCTCAACATTTATCCAAGCCATGACGGTGACATTGGTGTCAACTGTTAGTGATTCGTGATGTGGGATTTCAACCCAATCGTTTTCTCCATCGAATTGCAATGCTTTACCGTGTTTACCATTAACATGAACTGGGTCACCCATCAAATCACCGTTGTTTCCATATTTTGAATGGTCAATCGCTTGATTTTCATCAAGTGAATCAAAAGAAACATAAAGGATCATTGATTCCTCTGGTTCTTCTAACGCATGAGCCAAATATGCTACAAGCGTTAAGAATATGGTTGCTAATAATAGATGTTGTTTCATATACTTCTCCCATTAATTGGTATTAATATGTCTGCATGTTTTTAACAAATAGCATTGCTAAAATACAAGAATCTATCGTATTGACGAATTGATTTATTCGTCAGTATTATCGGAATTTAGACTTTAGACTCCCCCATGTGGTAGATAATTTCTGGTCTGGATCAACAGCGAAAATCTCAAAGTGTCCTTTATTCATCTGTTGATTGACCTCTTCTTCCGAGAGTGCTCGGTTCCAGATACGGACTTCATCAATCATTCCAAGGAACCATCGTATATTGTTACCACCTGCTGTTCCTATGACGACTGGGTTGGTATCCTCTAAACCGGGTGGGTTCGGTTTGTTGCCGAATTCTCCAACCTTCTGTCCGTTTAACCAGTAACGGTGTGTGCCATCATTAAACTGGGCTGCGACATGTTGCCATGTGTTTAGCGCAACTTCACCATTGCAAACACTGCCGCCACCATTCGGTGGACCTACGCTTAGATGTAGACACTTACTGTTTGCCTCAGTCCAGAGACTATAGGAACGTGGATTGTTTCCCTTCGCCATAATTCCCTGCCATTGACCGTTATTAGGTCCTTCATGCCTAACCGCATGAATCCAAGCCATGATGGTGAAATCCTGATCCACCGTGAGGGATTCATGGTGTGGTATCTCTACATAAGTATCCTCACCGTTGAATTTGAGAGCTTTGCCAAATTTACCAGCAACGTGTTCTGGGTCTCCCTTCAATTCACCGTGATTTTCATATTTTGAATGGTCGTTCATCTGTCCTCCATCGACCGTATCAAAAGACATGTAGAGGATGAGCGAACCCTCTGGTTCATTTGCTGCAAATGCAATAGGTAACCCAAACAAGATATCATAGAAAAGTGTTTCATATTTTTCACCTTACTAACCTATTTTCAGTGTTAATATTCTCAATCCGTTTTTGTCTGTTTATCTACTACATCTTTAATCCACGAGAGTGCAGCCATACTTGAGGACCACCCAATTGAAGTGATCGCAAGCAATGAAATCTGTTGTATCTCCTCTCGCGAAATACCTTCTCGTAGTGCGCGTCGGGTGTGGGAATGGACTGCACCTTCAGACTTCGCACCGATAGCTAATGCAAGTTTTACAAGACGAACAGTTTTAGAGTCAAGTGGTCCTGCGGTACTACAGGTTTCTCCTAAAGACTGATATGCCTTCCAGACGTCAGGATACTCTTCTATAACGTCTTGAAGAAAATCGGGTAATTTCTCTTTCATTGTGAGTTAAAAGATCAACCTGTTTCCTCTTTCTGTGTTGTTTCTTTTTCCTCCTGAGCAGCAACTTCAGGTTCCTCATCTACTTCTTCACTGAGTCCTGACTTGAAACTTGTGACACTCTTGCCAATACCACGTGCTAATTCAGGTAACTTCTTTGCCCCAAATAGGACTAATACAATCGCTAATACAATCAGCAATTCTCCTGGACCAAAATGACCCATCTTTCTACCTCCAATAATATTCATGATTTAGGTATTGAACGGATACACCGTATACTTGAAAAATTATAATACCACATTAAGATGAGAATTTCACATGATTCTTTATATTATCATATAGGATTGTAATCTGTCAAGTTCAATTTGAACAGGATTTTAGGATTTTCAGGATAAGAGAGGCAGGATGGATGATCAGAAGGATGGGTGATTGGAAGTGTGGAAGGTTGGATGTGGTTGAAAAAAGAAGCACAATGAAGGATGAAGGTGGTACAGTAATATTATGGGTTTTACTCTCCCTTTTGACAAACGTTTCTAAATTGGTTGACGCTGTATACTAATTCTGCTATATTATAATGACAACTCTGATAAGACGAAGGAAGTTTATATTCAACCTGATGCACAAAACGAAAACAAGAGCCCTTATTGTTGACTCACTTGTATGTGATTCTGGTACACGAGTTGAAGGTTATTTATCAGTAGGCAACATGCCTGATGGAACCCCTATTCGTGTACCAATCGTTCTTATCAACGGAAAACAACCCGGAAAAACGATCTATCTTCAGGCGATTAGCGATGGAAACGAACTCAACGGTATTGCAGTTGTACATAAAATACTACAGACGATTACACCAGCAAAATTAAGGGGTAGTCTAATTGTAGTACCGATTGTTAACGTTCTTGCATTTCATGCCAAACAAGCATATAACCCTGTTGACAATGTTAAAATGAACCGTTGTTTTCCGGGACGCGCTGAGGGGACCTCAAGTCAAAGAATTGCGTATTATCTGTTCCAGAAAGCTATTCAACATGCAGACTACTGTATTGATCTCCATCAAGGAGGCGTGCAACCGATGATAGATGAAGTGCGTGTGCGTGTCGGAGAGAAACATCAACTTCATAGTGCCTGCCTTGAATTAGCACGTGTATTCGGTATCGGTTATATTTTGGACCAAAAAGGACCGAAAGGGCAACTTGCTCAAGCTGCTCCTGATATCGGAATTCCAACAATTGACCCCGAACTCGGTGGCACACATGGGTGGGATAATAGCAGTATTAAGAAAGGTATTCACGGTGTATTTAATGTGCTAAAACATTACGGTTTTATTGAAGGAAAACCTGATATTCCTGCACAACAGACTGTCGTAAACCGCTTCGTTTCTGTACTTAGCGACAAAGGTGGATTTGTATACTACAAAGTCAAATTAAATGATCATCTTAAGGCTGGTGATCCGATTGCCGAAATACGCGATGTTTACGGTAATGTGTGTGAAGTGGTGAATAGTCCTGAAGAGGGAATATTCTGGTCTCACCCAGTCTATCCGATGGTCGCAAGTGGTGGCATCATCGGTAAGATTGGTACACCTATTAACTTTATCTGATGAAGTATTTAGGGTTAGGATAAAAAATGCATAAAGAGATACGAGAGAAGTTTATTGAACAGATGGAATCTGGAAGCGTTGCGATCTTTACTAACGCACCTACTGCTATGCGGAATCATGACACGCAACACATCTATAATCCCGATCCAAACTTTTTCTATCTAACAGGTTTTGAGGAACAGGAATCAATTTGTGTGATCGCACCGGATCACCCGAAACATAAGTACGTTCTGTTTGTAATGCCGAAAGACAAGAAAGCGGAAATTTGGGATGGTAAAAGAGTCGGTGTTAAAGATGCACGTAAGATATATGGTGCGGATAAAGCATATCCGATTGACAAATTCAAAAGACATATCGGGAAATTCCTCAAAGATGCTGAAAAGTTGTATTACACCCTTGGTTCAGATTCTCATATTGATGCTGAAATCCTGGCACTTTTTAAACAAGCAGTCAGATCGTGTGTGCGAACCGGACAGGGAATTCATACGCTCATTGACCCGAGTCCAATCCTCAGTGAAATGCGTTTAATTAAGAATGAAGAGGAATTACAGAGGATTAGGAAAGCGTGTGATATTACAGTAGATGGTCACATCGCAGCAATGACCGCAGCAAAACCTGGCATGTATGAGTATGCGTTAGAGGCATACATTGATGCGACTTTCCGTAGTAGTGGTGCATACGGTACAGCTTTTCCGACAATTGTCGCAAGCGGTGGGAATGCAACGACGCTCCATTATCGGACTAACGACTGTCAGATCAAGGATGATACGCTTGTGCTGATTGATGCGGGGGCAGAATATCAACGTTACTGTGGAGACGTCACACGGACTTTTCCTGTCAACGGGGTATTCACTGAAGCACAGAAAGAGATATACCAAGTTGTGCTTGATGCGCATTATGAGATTATCAATACAATTCGTCCGGGTGTATCTATTGATGAACCCCATCAGAAATCTATTGAGCTATTAACTGAGGGAATGCTCAGTTTGGGTCTATTAAAAGGTAAAGCAAAAAAGATTATAGAGAAAGAGAAATACAAACAGTTCTATATGTATCGTGTCGGTCACATGCTTGGATTGGACGTCCATGATGTTAATTGTGTTAGGAAGTCAGAGGAGGAGTACAAGACGTTTGAACCGGGTATGGTAATGACAATAGAACCGGGATTATATGTTGCGGAAGGTACGAAGAGAGTACCCAAAAAATACCTCGGAATTGGTGTGCGTATTGAAGACGATATCCTCGTAACTGAATCCGGTTATGAAGTGTTAACTGATGCTGTACCGAAAGAGATTGATGCTATTGAGGAGCTCATGAACTCTTCATAGCAGAAATCCTTGCAGATATGAATAACGCAATTGAAGTTGAAGTAAAAAACTGTGAAGAATTCATGATTCTAATGCAACAGAATATATAACATCTGCACAAGGTGGAACTATATGATACCAGATGATGTCTATGTGCATAAAACTGTAGAGGGTGATGTTGAGGCATTTAATGAATTGGTCAATCGTCACCATAGCAAAATATACGGTCTTGCGTATCGCATGCTTGGGAATTCCGAAGATGCTCAAGATGCTACACAGGAGACGTTTTTGGAAGCTTACAAGTCAATTAAATCTTTTCGCTTTCAATCACAGTTTGGCACATGGTTGTATAGAGTTGGTTTAAATACTTGCAATCAGATTATTAGGAAAGCGAAATCCCGCAACCGAATGATGGACGCCTATACCGAAGAGAAGTCTGTGCGCGGCATGACAGAGACCCGCGAGATTCCTGAACGGTTGGCAATTAAAGCCGAACAACGTGAATTGGTGCAAGCTGCTATTGACCGACTACCACCGAAGCAGAAAGAAGTTGTAACACTGTTTTATATGCAACACCTTAAATATAAGGAGATTGCTGAAATACTTGACTGCTCTATCGGTACTGTTGCCTCACGATTAAATAAGGCGATGCAGAATCTCAAAGTGAAGTTAGAAAAACATTACTATTGAAGATTTACCGCACTATCGTGGGAGTAAAGTAACTATTATAGCGAGGATTGTTATGATGAATTGTGAACAAGCTCGTGAATATATGGTCCTTCACCAACCAAATTCTAATTTGGATGGGACGAAACGGAACGAATTCTTTAAACACTTGCGGGGGTGCTATAGTTGCCAAATAGAATATGAAGGTTTATTGCATACCGCTGAAGTCATTGGAAACCTTGAAACACCGGAACCACCACCCGAATTACTTACTAATATTCAGGCTCAAATACGCGAAGTGGATAAGCGGCATCGGACTGCACTGTTTGCCAGTCCATTCTCGTGGGTGTTCGGCAAGTTTAAGTTAGACCTACCTCCTCAGATCGTTAATTGTGCTGCCCTGGTTTGCTATGTACTTGTCTCGGCATTCTTGTTGAAATTTGCATTTTTTACAGAGATGAAGGAGGAGGTTCCCGATTTGACTGCTATGGATGTTTCTCACCTTACGCCATGGGGATCGTTGAAACACCAAAACATGAAAAAGGAAAAGCCCCATACGATGACTATTCCAACCAAGAATCCTGTCAATCCTTATGATCAATTTGTTGATATCAAGCTGGAAGACAATTGGAACTCTCATACGGTTATTGAAGGGACAGACAGAGGGGATGGTCGTTTCATCAACGATGCAAGCGTTAAACTGACTCTCTTTTGGAACGACATCAAGACAAATCTGTAAAGAGGCAAATCAAGAGATTTATAGCTCAAATTGGTCATAAACATGGAGACAGAATTGGCACGACCACTCCTTGAAGTATCTAACTTAAAAACTGTATTTCCTACGGAAAACGGTGTCGTTAATGCTGTGAACGATGTTAGTTTTTCTATTGAACGCGGTAAAACTGTTGGCATCGTTGGAGAAAGTGGTTGCGGCAAGAGCATTACAGGTTTATCACTGTTGCAATTGGTTCCTCACCCTGGAAGGATTGTAGATGGTGAAATTCTGTTCTATCGTAATGAAACAGACGAGCCGTTAGATATAGCAAGCCTTTCTTTAAGGAATAATTCGCGGCAGAAGTTGATGCATGAGATCCGAGGGAACGAAATTGCGATTATCTTTCAAGAACCGATGACATCGCTAAATCCTGTTTATACGGTTGGTGATCAAATTGCTGAGGCAATTGTATTACATCATGAACATGACCGTTCATTTCTGGGTAAATTCGGTTTACAGTCAACACCGAAATGGGCACGTGAACGGGCTATTGAGATGCTTGTGCGCGTCAGTATTCCAGCACCTGAACAACGATACAATGAATACCCGCACCAGCTTTCTGGTGGTATGCGACAACGGGTGATGATTGCAATGGCACTCTGTTGTGCACCCGCGTTACTTATTGCAGATGAACCAACGACTGCACTAGATGTAACGATACAAGCACAAGTTCTGGAACTGATGCGTGAACTGCAGACAGAGTTCGGTATGGCTATTATGTTAATTACGCATGATTTAGGGGTTATTGCGGATATGGCGGATGAAGTTGTTGTGATGTATGCTGGACGTGTCGTTGAGAAAGGAACTGTTGAGCATATATTTTACAATCCTTTACATCCTTACACGCGTGGATTGCTAAACTCTATTCCATCATTCGGCGGAAGTCAACAAGACACCTTAGTACCAATTCCCGGCACAGTACCCCACCCATTGGATCTCCCTGTTGGATGTTCCTTTCAACCGAGATGTACTGAACGGATGCAGATTTGTGAACAGATGCCTGAACTCAACGTTATTGATACGACAGCGGACACGGACATCAGAAAGGGAAAGCAGTTCGTAAGGTGTTGGTTATGTGAGGATGATGTTGATGCAGAAACTGCTTGAAGTGAATGATTTGCGTAAACACTTTCCGATAAGAAAAGGCATACTTCGCAAAACCATCGGTCACGTAAAGGCTGTGGATGGTATTAACTTTGATGTGCAACGCGGTGAGACGCTTGGACTTGTTGGAGAAAGCGGGTGTGGGAAAACGACTGCAAGCAGATGCCTGTTAAGATTGATAACGCCAACTGCTGGCAGTTTCATTTTCGGTGATGAACAGATAGACCTTGCCACATTAACACCGAAACAGATGCGTCCTTACCGAAGAAGAATTCAGATGATTTTTCAAGACCCGCAATCTTCACTGAATCCGAGAAAAACTGTTGGGGATATTGTTGGTGAACCGATACACATTAACCTGACAGTCAAGAAAGTGGGTATCAAAGACAAGATTGTTGAACTCTTAGAATCCGTTGGTTTGACACCGCAAGATATGGAAAGGTATCCCCATGCGTTCAGTGGGGGGCAGCGGCAACGTATCGGAATTGCCCGTGCTTTAGCATTGAACCCTGAACTGATCGTTGCGGATGAACCGGTTTCTGCGCTTGATGTATCGGTGCAGGCGCAAATTCTAAATCTATTAGTTGAACTTCGTGAAAAATACGATCTGTCTTATATCTTTATCGCTCACGATTTAAGTGTTGTTAGACATATCAGTGATCGTGTAGCGGTGATGTATCTGGGAAAAATTGTTGAAATTAGCGATGCTAATACATTGTATCATTCCCCGAAGCATCCCTACACAGAAGCTTTAATATCAGCTGTGCCGTTGCCGGATCCAAAGATTCAACGTAAACGGGAACTTATATACATTGAGGGAGACGTTCCGGATCCATCTAAACCGCCTTCAGGTTGTCATTTTCATCCACGGTGCCGATATGCAACAGATATTTGTAAAGAGGAGACGCCTGAACTACGTGAAACAGTATCGGGTGTTAGAGTCGCTTGTCATCTGAGTGACACTTTGGAATTACAGGGAGTATAGACAGACAGGGAGTATAGACAGACGAGGAGTATAGTTGTGCCACAATCAGATCAAATCACACCAGATCAACTTGCAGCATGCAGAAAACATCTTGAACGGCGATGGAAAAGCAGAAAAGTTGATGAGACGTTGTTAAAACGCGCATGGCAAGCAGCTTACGAAGTCGCAAATCTTCTCTACGATGAGTTCTGCGCGACGAAAGTTGCAGTCTTTGGATCACTCGCCGAACCCATCGGTTTCAACAAAACATCCGATATTGACATTGCGGTATGGGGGTTATCTGACAAAGAACATACAAGGGCAAATAGCAAAGCTATGGACCTTAGAACAGGTTTCAAGATAGATCTGATAAATTATGATCTAACGAAAGGGCAGTTTAAAGAAAGGGTCCAACAGAAAGCAATACCCATTATGAGAGGAGAGAAACTTAACCTTTGGAAATCACTCTATGAAAACTTACAGCATCAAGTATTTCCTATCGTTGAGGAGAAAATATACGAAATGAACCGAAAGAAACTTACACAGCGCATTAACGATGATTGTGTAAAAATTGCATCTACTGTGGACGCAATTGTAAAAGCATTAGAGGACATAGAAGTACTCCCCGAGGCTGCGATACCGTATGTAGAAGAAGCAATTGCAAATAAACTTGCTGATGTTTATGGAGGTATAGAACGTATCTTTGAACGGATTGCAAGTGAAGTAGATGGCTATACACCACAAGGAAATAGATGGCATAAAGACCTGCTTGAACAGATGACTAAACAACGTCTCCAAAGGCCCCCTATTATTTCACAAGAGACATTTTCACTTTTGTCGCGTCTCTTAGAATATCGTCACAAAGTCAATAACATCTATGCTGATGAGCTCATTTATGAAAACACTGAAGAGCATGCTAAAAACATAAGGAACATATTTCAGGTTTTCTTAGACGATCTTAAAATGTTTACAGATTCTCTTTTACAAAGCAGTGAGGATGAATAAAAGGAAATTATCAACATGACAACACACAGTGACCAAGGCTTTTTTGCGACTGATGTTTCATTTAAAAATAGTGCTGCAATTGTAACAGGTTCAAGTCGTGGGATCGGACGTGCTATCGCTATTGAATTGGCACGTCAAGGTGCTGATGTACTCATCAATTACAATCAGAACCGTGATGCTGCAGAAGAAGTCAAAAATGAAATTGAAGACATCGGTAGAAATGCAGCAATTATACAAGCGGATATAGGTGATTTGGAATCCCATCAGAAGTTACTTGACACCGCACACGAGACTTTTGGTAAAGTTAATATCCTGATTAACAATGCAGGTATTACGAGAATAGCTGATATCCTTGATGAAACGCCTGAACAGTTTGATCTGATGCTTAATACGAATCTAAAAGCACCACATTTTCTGACACAGCGTGTTGCCAAATACATGATAGAGAACAAGATTCCCGGGTGTATCATCTATACGCTATCCATTTCTGATACGATGGCTTCCGATAACCGAACTGCATACTGTATATCAAAAGCAGGTTTAGAGATGAGTATGCGTTCCTACGCAGGTAGGTTAGCAAGGCATGGCATTAAGGTGAATGGCATAGCGGCTGGTGTCATCAACACTGACTTGTCACGTGTCCGCATCCCAGATTACGAAGAAGCTGCGAAGAAAGGGTATATCTTCATGGTACGTCCCGGTACTCCAGAAGACGTTGCACATGCGACCGTTGCAGCAATGCGTCTCTATGATACAGGTGTCGTTTTACCCGCTTCTGGTGGTGTCATGACACCGCTGCTGAATCTTCGGTCTATGTCAGAATTAGACATGAATAGATGAAGTTAGTAATTTCTTGTTTGCATAATGCAGGCACACCATTCTGCTAGCGAGGTTTCCTAACCTCGCCAAATAACCCAAGTATTATTTCTTTAACTTCATAGGTAAAACATTAAAAATGGATTTCGGCAGAAACAAAATCTGAGGTGGATTGTGGTTCGTATATGCGGGCATAGTATAGATAGACATCAATGATTCGCAATCCCAGACCACCCGTAATAGAGCCGTTTGAATTGCCCACCCGAACAGAAAAATACGAAGTGGGTATCCATTCCGCCCCAAGATAGTATTCATAAGTTTCTCTTTCAGTGGATATCGCAAAATCCAAAGAGAGTTGGTAAGATTCATAACGGTAGGCTGTGCCAATAGTGATCCATTGAATGCTATTATCCTCAATGCTCTGTAACAAGCACCCGAATTTGAGATTAGATCGTGGTTTGAAAAGCAGCCCGATATCATACGAGGTATGATAACCGAAGAATTGGTAGTAATCGGAGGGATGCTCCCGTTTGAATTTAAGACTTAGCCCCGCTGAAAAATAAGAACCGAGTTGTCGTGCTATGCAATAGTAGTTGAAATCGGGTGTACCACTTGCGACATCAAGTGCTATCTTATTTCCCCAGTAAAAACCATAACCACGCCAACTAAAACCGATGCCTTTCGGATCAAACCTGTAGGTTTGTCTGTCCTGGAACTTGGTGACACCGAAGAGTTTCACACCTTGCCACTGTATGAGTCCCGCGGGATTCCAAAAGCCTCCGGTAGCACCATCGGCGACCGCAGTAAAGGCATTTCCCATAGCCAATGCCCGTGCACCTACATAATGGGGACGTGCAATTTCAAACGGATATCTTGTCTGTGCATTCGCAGAAATTGAACAGAAAGTGAAGCAGAAAGCTAAAACACCCATGCATAGATTTTGAATATATCGTCTAAAATGTTTGTTATTATTCATCTATCGATTTTCAGCACCTGCATTTCATCATATAGTGAATTTACGCATTTTCTCTTAAAGTCCGCTTGATAAGGAGGACTTAGGGGGTTAAAATGACTAAAAACACTGAAATATTGCACCATTTAACCCCACTTATCAAGGGGGAATGCGTCAACCCTGCAACATAATTTATACCATTTCAATTAATTGTTCTCTCATTACCGACTGTTTAGAAATGAAGCGGTGAACGGCACAATCTAACAGAATGTGCTACAGTAGAGAGGCATTTTTATTTAGAAATGGTATTACTATAGTATAGAAATTGTGAGAGGATGTCAAGTGTATGCATTTGGGTTTGTAAACCTTTTGTCACTAATAATATATTTTCACTTTTAACTTGACAAATACATTTAGACATGATACAATTGGTATATGTTATATATACACATACAAATAGTTTATGTAAAAGGTGTTTAAAATGCTATTCCACAAAATGTACAGAAATGATCATAATATAAGAAACAAGCCAATATTTTCAGGCATATTTCAACTTAAGAGAATTATGGCACGTGTCACGAAAATAAAAAAATTGAATCGTTCAGAAAACACGCTACATAAACTTACTACCATTCACTATATAAGCAATACACAAAAAGTCACGCCTGTGACAAATCCGTGACAAAAACGTGACAAATTTGTCACGTTTTCGTGACTTTTCAAATAGGAGAATATCATGATATCACAAGAAAACCAAAAAGAATTCGCTACCAAATGCTTCACAGTATATATGAAACCTAATGTTTATGCATATTTCAACTTAGAGAGAATTATGTCACGTTTCACGAAAATAATAATATTGAATCTGTCAGAAAACACGCCACAAAACCTTACTACCATTGACCATATAAGCAATTCACAAAAAGTCACGGATGTGACAAATTTGTCACGTTTTCGTGACTTTTCAAATAGGAGAATATCATGATATTATACCAATTTGAATTATTTTTATTCCATTCATCCGTAGGTTGGGTTGAGGAACGAAACCCAACATCTTGACCCATTATAGAGCAATACATGTCGCCAGTTAATATTTTATTGGCGTGCCTCTACACGACCTACGCAAATGGTATATTATAAAGTAGAAATGGTATTACAA
>CAZURU010000027.1:17173-23621 GCA_964623585.1 uncultured bacterium | reverse complement strand
CTACTTCATGAGTTTCGTCCCAATGATCGGCGAGACTGTGTGTATCCCAAAATTCTCCGATTTCCTCTGGCGTTGCATCGGGAGGTGGCATCGGCTCTCGCTTTTTATCTTCGGGCATGTATCTTTTGATAATCCTTTTCTCAAGAAAGGGACATCACTACGCCACAACGACTCGCAGGTGTCCACCATTTTCGTTTGAAGGCTTAATATGAATTTCAACGTTACGGTTCAACTGATTCAGGATTGTAAACAATTTATCAATTTTAAAATCAAAATCCCCGTTTTGTATTCTGGACACATCAGATGGATTGAGTCCAAAACGTTCCTCTGCTTTCGCTGGTGTGAGTTTTAGTTCTTCAAGTAAGCGATAGATTTTAATAACGAGATCCACCCTTAACTTTTCACGTTCTGCTTCTTCTTTAGAGAAACCGATGTCTAAAAACACATTACCAGAACTCTTTGTAAATTTGACTTCTTCACTCATTTTTTGCCTCCATCTCTTGTGCCATCTTCAATCGTTGTTTTATTAAATCAATTTCTCTCTTAGGTGTGCGAATACCCTGTGTAGATTTCTTCTGGAACGCGTGAAGCACATAAATATTCTCACCCAACTTGACAGTATAAACAGCACGGTATGTGTTCGTATCGTAACGAGCTGTAATTTCCAATACTCCTGTCCCAATCCCCCGCAACGGCTTGGCGTTTTTGTGTTTCTGTCCAGATTGAGCAGCCTGTAACGCTCTACCTAATGTTCTTCGCGCGCCTTTGGGAAAACTGCAAACTCGCGCATGTGAATCACCAACCCATATTACATCTTTTAAGTCTTCATTCATAATATAACGCTTTCAATATTATACCGTATTCTCTAAAATCTTTGCAACATTCTCTGCAATACGTTCTTCCAATTGATGTGCTTTGGTGTTTAGGATTTCTAATTCCTCGTTGAGTTCTGTGAACCGTTGGGTAAAGTCAAAATCTTCCGTTTCTTGTGTTGCAACACCGACATAACGTCCGGGGTTCAAACTCCAACCTTGCGCTTCAATTTCTTCAATAGTGGCGACTTTGCAGAGGCCAGGGACATCAACATATTCTCCATCAGGGAATTTCGTTTTGAGGAGATCCGCGCTGTCGTACCTATTTTCTGTCGTTTCGTTTCGGTAAAGGCGCGCGATGTTTGCTAAGAATTCCAGTTGCAAGGGGGTAAACTCCCGATGCGCGCGACTGACTTGTTGATAGAGATGGCGCGCATCAATGAAGAGGACTGTTCCGTATCTATCCGTATCCTCTTTGGATTTGTCAAAAAACCAGAGCGTGCACGGCAGCGTTACCGTGTAGAAGAAATTTGATGCAATGCTTATCATCACATCAACAACACGTGATTCTATAATCTGCCTACGTATTTCCAGCTCAGAAGCTCGGGCATCAGCAGCGGAGTTTGCCATCACAAAACCTGCTTTACCTTTTTTGTTTAGTGAGCTCAAAAACAACTGTATCCAGATATAGTTTGCATTGTCAACGCGAGGCATACCGTAAGGGAATCTCGGATCGTCTTTTATACGTTCCATATCTACCTTGTCAACATTAAAGGGTGGATTCGCCATAACGAAATCAAACTTACCTAATGCTTTATGTGGGTCTTCATAATAACTGTTCGCTTGCTTAATGTCTCCTTCATGTCCATGCACAGCAAGGTTCATCTTACAGAGTCTGATAGTCTCATTGACCCGTTCAACACCATGGATACTGATATATCCTTGATTTCCGTTTTGTTGATGATTCCGTATGAACTGTTCGCTTTGGACGAACATGCCCCCGGAACCACACGCGGGGTCAAGAATTCGTCCGTGGAACGGTTGTATTATTTCAACGATGAGTTTAACAAGTGAGGTAGGTGTGAAAAACTCACCGCCGCGTTGTCCCTCACCCATGGCAAAATTGCCGAGAAAGTATTCGTAGACTTTCCCGAAGGCATCCCCTTCAATATCCATCGGGATTAGTTCCATGATACGTAGCAGTTCTAAGAGTGTACTCTTTTCAAGTCGACTGTAGTTTTTTGGTAGGACTCCCTGAACCTGTTTGTTTTCGGCTTCAATTGCCTTCATAGCATCATTGACAGCTTGTCCGATGTTATCACTTTCAGGTAAGTCTAACAGATATTGAAATCGGGAATTTTCTGGTAGGTAGAAAGCACCTCGTGCTTGAAATTGTGTTTTTTCATCAATTAGGAGTCGCTTGCTGGATGATGTTACTAATCTGAGTTCTCTTTGCACCTCTGTGAATTTATAGTCTGCGTATTTTAGAAAAATGAGTCCTAAGACCGGTGTAGAATATTCAGAACCTCTGAGATCTGAATTAGCCCTTAATTCATCAGCAGCACTCCACAGTCTGCTTTCGATTTGAGATTGGTTAGTATTCATTATCTTTTCAATACCCTTCGCTTTTGGAATTTACAATAACCTAAGTTACCATTGACAGTCACCGTAATTTAGCGAGGTTAGGAAACCTCGCCAGCAGGTGACACACTCATCGCGTAGTGTCAACTGTCAGTTTGCTCTATAATGGGTCAAGATGTTGGGTTTCGTTCCTCAACCCAACCTACGTAGTTATTTGTTCTGATTTATCAAACTCACGTTATTTTAGAATAAAGTTATCCTTATGTCAAGTATCTTACAGGTAGCAACTTGGATTACAATAAAGAATGAGATTACATTCATAAATCTTCTCCATCAAGATACATTATTACGAATGTTTCACTCTCTACAGTTTTATTGCTTTTTTCTTGATGGAATAATGTTTCTCCTTGGTACCAGCCAATTAATACAGTTCGAGGTTTAATATCGTCAGTATTAAGTAGTTTGGTAGGATTAGAGAGGTATAAGAACAGACCTTCCTGTTGCAATATTTTGGCGAATTTTTCACGATTTCCAGTAAGTCCTTCTGTAGATGGAATCTTCCTTACAATGTCATTTATGGGTACCTGTGGCAGTTTGTTATCTTTTCCGATTGTGATTGTCCCTAAATTGACAGCTTTTTCACCTTTTATTATCCAGGAATTCTCAAGTGTCATCTCCTCCTTTCGTGTGTCTATAGACAGAAAATGATCGTTCACATAAGTACTTGGACTCCAAGGTTCCACGATAATTTCTTCCAAGTAGGCTTGTGTATTTTGATAAAACTCAGCGGGTTGTGTTCTACCTTCGTGAAGTAATGGGCGAATGACATCGTCCTGATATAGCGTAATAGATGTTTTAGTGGATGCAAAACTCTTGAGAGAAACATACGTTTGCAGATGCGCGTTCTTCCTTTCTGGATAGATCGTTAGTATAGAAAATTGGTCTATTTCTACGTCTTTTGGTAAGACTACTCGTGTGAATCCGATTGTACTGACAGAAACGATAACGATGATTAGTCCCCCGAGCCAAAACCCGTGCATCCTTTTACGTGGTGAAGAAGTGCGTCTACCAACAAGGAAGACAATTCCACCGCAACCGATTAAATATAGTGGTAATACAGTAGCTAAGAGTTTAATGAGTGGAACTTGTGTCGGCATTTTTGACAGAAAAAGTTTATTTATCTTTTCCTCATGTTCCCGATACGGTGCGTATTTGTCAGCAAATCGTTTTGGTGATTTTGCTTGCGTTGAAAGCAACCATCGCCAGAATGTCTCTCCTGCTTTTAGGTTTGAAAATGGAGGTGCATTGTAATTAAACGCTAAACATATAATTTGACCGCTGCCAAAGTTTCGTTTTGCAATGTATATCTGATCATCTGTCCCGACTAACGTTTGACATCCCTTTTTTGGCTCAAAATAGATATTCTTATAAGGGGTGTGTCCGTCAATAGGTTTAGACGTTGAATCAAGTCCGAATTGCTGTTTTAGATTAGTTGGAACTGAATCAATTGTTTCATCACGGATGAGTTTTACAGGTAGATACTGTTCAACGAAGCTTCCTTGTAGGTATTTATAATTATCGCCGCCTGATAAGAGAAGCGTTCCGCCCTGTTGCATCCAATTTAGGAGTGCCTTCTGTTGAGATGTAGAGATACGTCTATCGGTTAATGATACCTCTCTAATTATTAGGAGGTCAACGGCACTATATCCTGCCCAGTGTGTTGGCATTGAATGTGAATTAGGAAGATATTTAACATGTGCTTGGGCAGGTGCTTGTGTTTCATCTGCGTTTTTATTTTCATCCAAGTTTAGTGGCATTTTATCGGTAAATTTTGCGATCTTGTCTCCACTTGGTGCCAATACTAATACAAAATAATCTCTGTTTTTAATCGGTTTTTGTGGTGTCAATTCATACTTTACTAGTGTATCTGAATTGGGTGCCTGGATACGTTGTTCAGAACCATCTGTTGGATCAAGTCGAGCAATTAGATTTATATCGTTCTTAGGACAGTAGATATAGAGTTTTTTTTGTTTCCGATCTGTTTTACTGAGCTGTAATGGTGTAGCATATTGGTAAATGGGAACATCCGCATTTAAATCTCTGACTTCAACCGTGAGTTTTCCGGTGAAGGTATTGGGTTCATTCTGACTACGAATAACTATATTCATCGGTGTCCATTTTCCTGTTTTATACCCATCGTTGAAGCCCAAAGAAACATCATCAAAAACTATTTCTGAGAAGGCAGGTGAAACTGCTATGAGGAATAAGAGAAGTACGGTTGTTGATTGCATTTTTTTTGTGGGGTATCAGAGGTGAAACTGTGTTTTAGATGAGTCGTGCTGGATTTCTTGTCAGCTGTGTTTCCGTTGCTCCATCAAATGCGTGTGTGCTGAAGACGCCGTTACCTAACATAATCATTGAGGCGACACCTCCGGATGTTTCAACTTGGGTTATCGTGTCTATAACGCGTTTGTCTGCTAACAATCCACTTTCCACTGAGAATTGCTTTGCTACAGCGAAACAGTCGTTTAAAATCGCAGGATTGATTTGGGTATTTGTCAGTTTTTTTAGATTGGTTAATGCGGTATCGGCTGCGCGATTGATGCGTTTCGTTTGTTCGATATTTCTGAGGACTTCACTTGTTTGTATTGGACCGAAGTAGCGATAATAGATAGGTTGTTCTGGAACTGGTAAAGAGTCTGCTACCAGGGGTGCCCCTTCCTTTAGTTTTACGAGACATCCGCCGTGGTATTGTGAGCATACATCCCCTAATCCTGTGCGGTTTTCCACTTCAGCGACATGTGCAATCATGGCGAGTTTTTCACTGTCTTGCTTTAATTCTATCAGGTCGTTTAGTGCGTAAGCTGTGGCGAGTGCCGCAGCACCACTCAATCCAAATCCACAACCGAGTGGAAGTGGTGAAGTGAGGTTTACCTTTATTCCTCTGACACTGATGTTTTGTGTTAGGTGATTGACAACAGCACGTACGGTTGGAAAAGTTATCCTCTGTTGGTTAAAGCGTACTGTTGTTTCATGGTGTTCAGAAACGGTAACCTCTACACCTTCTCGGACAGTGAATCCCATACCGAGGGAATGCATCCGTGCTGGGTCGGTGTGTGTGATGATTTTGAATACACATGAGATGTTGCCTGGGGCAAACGCTTTTGCCATTATACTCCTTTATTCTTTGATATGTACAACCTTAGCGTTTCATTTGTATACAAAGTATATTTACAGTAGGATCAGGGTGTATCTGTCCATTTGACACGTCTATAGATATGACTTAATGGCAGTTCGCAGCGAATTGAATCCAGTGGCAATATATCCGCGAGATTCTGAAATACGATAGACATCCACTGTGTTCCTATCCGAAAATGGTGTTCAATGTTTACTTTGTCTTGTGAAACAAGGATGTATTCTTGCAGGGACTCGATCTGCTTATAAGACTCAAATTTCTTTCCTTTGTCATAAGCTTCAGCTGATGGTGAAAGTACCTCTATGACAACAGTTGGGTTGAGAAGCGTATCAAACACCTTATCTTCAAAACGGGGTTCATCGCAAACAACGGCAACATCAGGATAAAAGTAAGATGTTAACGGGTTTGCCTTTACGCGCATTTCTCCTGTGTAGACTTCGCAATTCCGGTCTAGCAACTGGTTGTAGAGTCCATTAAGTGTATTAACTGTGATAAGATTATGCGCGCGACTTGCCCCGGACATCGCGAGTATCTGTCCGTTGAGATATTCATTTTTGAAGGGTGCTTTACGTTCCCACGCGAGGTATTCTTCAGGTGTCAGGTGGGTTTGCACAGCAATAGGGGTCATGGTATTCTCTTCAATATTGGTAATGTCAGTTTGATTAATCGTTTCGGATGCGTTCACTCACTCCATTTTCGTATCCGAGAGGCGTGAATTGTAGCACAAACTTTCAGTTTGTGCCGTTCTCTGTACTATTTCTAAACTTTTTGCATCCTCAAGAAAAAACTTGACATAAATTGCATACAAAAGGTATAATCTATTTGTCAGTTGAAATTCCGAAGGAAAAAGGATGCCTCT
>CAZURU010000027.1:7054-17163 GCA_964623585.1 uncultured bacterium | reverse complement strand
GAGATGCATGAATTGTAGCACGAACTTTCAGTTTGTGGCATATCTGGCGCAAACTGAAAGTTTAGGCTACATTTATCAAAATTTGAGAACGCTATCAGTTTCGTCAAGGACTTGTAGGCCTTGGATTGAAGGCATCTTCACCGTATACACCGTTTCCGATTTTTGCCTTTTGTCCTCTGCCGGTGACTGGGAACCTGGATGCGTCTAATCGTGGAATTACATATCGTTCAAACCATGCTCCCATCTGTTGTCGCATATCCTTTATCAGTGCGTTATGAGACTTGTTTCCAATCTGGTTCTTCCGTTCATCTGGGTCTTTTACTAAATTATACAGTTCATGGGGACCGTAAGGGTAACGGTGAACATATTTCCATTCTTGTGTCCGAATCATTCGGACAGGACCGTATTCGTCAAAGACGACCACTTCATCTTGAGCATCGTTTGTTTTTCTGGTAAGTGCTGGGACGAAACTTCTACCGGGGGACATATCGTCATTTGGGTCGGGTAGGTCGAGGTAGTCCAGAAGTGTCGGCATGAAGTCGTATTGACTGACCATTGCCTCACTGGTTTTTCCTTCTGGAATTGTGCCGGGTTGACTCATGATGAATGGAACTTTGACTGAATTCTCATACATGTTTAGTGGGAAGGTACCGTTGCCTTTGTGCCAGAATCCGTGATGTCCGCATGAATATCCGTTATCGCTGCTGAAGACGACAAGCGTGTTGTCTCTGATACCTAACTCAGAAAGTCGTTCTAAAATGCGTCCGACATTTAGGTCCATTGCTGTGATCGCTGCGAAATAACCCTTTAGCGATTCGCGATTCCCCATGTGTTGTGCTGTTCCTCTTCCTGCCCACGGATGTAACGCTTCTTGTGGACATGTTTTGAATGGACAGTCATCATAAGAGTCAACAATGTCTTTCGGATGTCCGTTGAACGGCGTATGTGGTGCATTGTAGTTAACACTCAGATAGAAGGGACCGTCGCTATTAGCTGAGATAAAGTCTAATGCGTCGTCTGTAATAACGTCAGTGAGGTACCCTGGTTGCTTTTGCACCTGTCCATCTCTAATCATGTCAGCGTTGTTGTATCTGCTCCCTCCTAATGGCAAAGCAAACCAGTGGCTAAATCCGTGTTGTGGCGTTAGACTATCCCCGAGATGCCACTTACCGCTTAGTCCAACGGTGTAGTCATTCTGTGCAAGGACGTCTGTATAGCAGGTTAGACCTTCGAGATATCGTTCAGCGTTTGGTGGCATACTACCGATTCGGCAAAAATCATGCACGCCGTGTGCTGAGGGGATGCGTCCGGTCATCAAGCTGGCCCGTGCTGGAGAGCAGACAGGAGTTGTGCAGAAGAAGTTGGGAAACCGAGTCCCCTCTGAAGCGAGTTGGTCGATGAAAGGTGTTCGGACTTCATCGTTCCCGCAACACCCTGCTGCCCAAGGTCCTTGGTCATCTGTCAAGATAAAAATAACGTTTGGTTTGTTTTGCATTTCTGTATCTCCTGATTGAACATCACCGATTATGATTGTTGGAGCAACTGTTGCAGCGACAGTACCAGTGCCAACGTTTTTCAAGAAGTTTCGGCGCGATATGTGTGTGGTCTTCTTCTTTTTGTTATTGGACATAGTTGCTCCTTTCGCATTAACATCTAATAGTGATTTTTACACGTTCCGTCTTGGCGGTGCGTATCTTGGATGGAATGAATCTTCTCCGTAATTGCCATCACCGATTTTTGCTGCTTGTCCGCCACCTGTGACTGAACATCTTGCACCATCCAATTCTGGGTCTACATATCGCTCAAACCACGCACCCATCTGTTGACGCATTTCTGATATTAGCGCGTTATGTTCATTTTCTTCTATTAGGTTTTTGCGTTCTTTCGGGTCATTCTTAAGATCGTAGAGTTCATGGGGTCCGTAAGGATAACGGTGAACATATTTCCACTCTCGTGTGCGTATCATACGCACAGGTCCGTATTCGTCAAAAACAACGATCTCATTCTGTGCATCGTTTGTTTCTCCATTGAGTGCGGGGACGAAACTCTTGCCGGGTGACATATCGTCATTCGGATCAGGTAGACCGAGATAATCCAGTAGTGTCGGCATGAAATCGTATTGACTGACCATGGCTTCACTAACGCGTCCTTCAGGGATTCTACCGGGTTGGCTGATGACGAAGGGAACTTTGACGGAATTTTCATACATATTCAGTGGGAATGTGCCGTTGCCTTTGTGCCAAAATCCGTTATGGCCGCAGGAGTAACCGTTATCACTGCTGAAGACAACAAGCGTATTTTCTCGGATACCTAATTCTGCGAGTCTGTCTAATATACGTCCAACGTTTAGGTCGAGTGCTGTTATCGCAGCGTAATAACCTTTCAAGGACTCTCGATTTCCCATGTGGGCAGCGGAGCCTTGTATTGCCCACGGATGTAAAGCCTCTTGTGGGCATGTCTTGAAGGGACAATCGTCATAAGAATCTACTATATCTTGTGGGTGTCCTGTGAAGGGTGTATGCGGTGCGTTATAGTTGACGCTAAGGTAGAAGGGACCGTCTTTATTGGTTGATATGAAATCTAATGCATCATCTGTGATGACGTCGGTGAGGTAGCCGGGTTGCATCTCAACCTGTCCATCTCGAATCATATTTGCATCGTTGTATTTGCTGCCGCCTGTTGGTAAAGCGAACCAGTGGCTGAATCCGTGCTGTGGGGTTACGCTTTCCCCGAGATGCCATTTTCCACTTAATCCTACGGTGTAGTTGTTTTCTGCAAGGACATCCGTGTAGCAGGTCAATCCTTCGAGATACTTTGATGTGTTTGGCGGCATGTTTCCATCACGAATCCAGTCGTGGACTCCGTGTGCGGATGGTATGCGTCCTGTCATGAGACTTGCGCGTGCGGGTGAGCAGACTGGACTGGTGCAGAAGAAGTTTGGGAAACGTGTGCCTTCTGCTGCGAGTTTGTCAATATAGGGAGTTCGGATTTCATCGTTGCCGCTGCATCCCATTGCCCAGGGACCTTGGTCGTCTGTTAGAACAAAGATGACATTTGGTTTGTTTTCCATGTTGGTTCTCCGTTTCAATTGGGATAGGTTATAGTTGTATATACTCATTTACTAGCTGAAACATTCGCTTTTTTTAGTTCTTCAAGAAGTCTTACGATGTCACGGTAGCATTTATCACTCGCTTTCCCCTTCGACAATGCAACCGATTTTGACTGTCATTTGTGCGTTCCTATTCTCTTCGCCTTACCAGACTTCGGCTTATCAAAATCAGGCAGAAATAGTTGTTTCTCCTTTGCAGCCGAGAGAGCTTCCGGTTCTGGTTGCAATTGATTACTCCGTAAAAGTTCTCCGATCGTAAACAACCGATCTTGCACTACAGATTTGCTTGCATCATCTACTGGGGCAATCGCTGTATTTCCATCCTGTGCTTCAACAGCAAGAATTGAGTTCACATCCAAGTTTTTATCATCAAGTAGATCTGGACTGTGACTGGTGACGATAACTTGTGTTTTCTCAGCAGCATCTTGAAGCCCATCAAGCAACACTCCTGCAGCAGCGGGATGAAGAGCGAGCTCTGGTTCTTCAATCCCCACGAGCGATACACGTTTTAGTGCGTCGTGATCTCCTTGAAAAAGTGCCACTAAAATGCCAAACACCCGCAGTGTTCCATCAGACATGTTTTTTGCCAGAAATCTCCAAGTATGTTTATCACCAGCAACATCTTGTCTGAATTCCAATGTATCTTTATGCCCTAATTCTTTGACATTTACCTTATGTATACCAGGAACAACTGCTGCAAGATATTCCTCAATATTTTCTTTCACAATTGGTGACAGTCGTGAGAAAATACTTGTAAGGTTACCTCCGTCACGTGTAAGGACTTCGCGAGGATCAGGATCTTGTAACTCTCGAATTATATCAGGGTTGAGATTATAAAATCCCATACGAGAGATCGCATCATAGATAGGACGAAATTCAGGCAAACCGGAAGCATTTACTAAATAGAGTCTATCAGGTGCAGCGGCTGGGGCAACTTCCAGACTTGTATCCTTTACCTCTCCACTATCAACACGGAAGTACACTTCAGGTGTGAAGAGTTCCTTACAATGTAATCTACACTCTTCTGTCTGAACTTCATAGCCTCCTGGCGAACGTGTCCCAATTCGGAAAGCGTAGTGCCCCGTTGAACCGTCAGGTAGAGCAAATTCAAGTCTAATACTAAAATGGTTTGGGTGTCCGCGAGAACGGCGGCGGACATCGTTGATGCCTCCACGATCTCGTATTGTGTGTTCTAAGGAGTAATTCAACGCATCAGCAACGAACCGCAACGCATCAAGGAAATTACTTTTGCCAGAACCGTTGCGACCCACAAGGAACGTCAAAGGCTGCAACTGCACATCGCACGCAGCGATGCTCTTATAATTCTTGAGAATGACTCTTTTGATAAAGGTTGAATCTTTCATGTTAGTATCCGAACTGGGTTACGCTACTGGAAATCCTTTACCGACAAGTGGTTCACCATCTTCCACTTCGATTGTTGGGACAAGAACATGTCCGGGAGATTGGGCGTTGTTATAGCGTACACCTTGTGCCATAAAGATCATGACAAATGCTCGTCGTTGATTATCAGTAACATTCGGTGGTGTTCCGTGCCAATTGAGGCAGTGGTGGAACATACACTCGCCTGCTTTTAGTTCTACAGGAATTCCGTGACTGATGTCCAAACTCCGTCTTTCGTTCCAGGGGTTCGGAGGTGGTTCGCGATCTTCTTTTTGTGCTTTTGCTGTTTCGGCATTGAATGCTGCTTTCGCTTCGACTGAGAATCGTTCATCCTTGTGGCTTTTCGGTATGACGTGCATGCACCCACTGTCAACTGTTGCTTCATCTAATGCTAACCAACAACTGACTATGTTGGGAGGGCTCAGGGGCCAGAAGAAGAAATCGTGATGAAATCCGAAATGTCCGTTATCTTTAGGCGGTTTGGATATGACTTGGTCATGCCAGAGTCGGACTTCGGGTGTTTTCAATAGTGCGCGCGCTGTTCCTGCTATTAACGGATTGTGGATGGCTGCCTCGTAACTCTTTTCTCGTTTCCACATGTTGACGAATTGATGGATTGCACGCGGATGGCCTCTGCCTCTATTGAGTTGCTGCCCTTGACGGTCATGTCCGAATTTGAACTCTGGCGATGAGTCGTCGCCTTCGTTGAGTTCTAATTCTATGATGGCGTCTAATCCATCACGCATTTTTTCCACACCATCGCTATCTAAGACTTTGCCGAATTTGAGGTATCCGTTTTCTTGAAAAAAGTCTACCTGTTCTTGTGTTGCCATTAGGTTTTCTCCAGTATGAATGATCTTATGTGTCTTCGTGATTTGAATATTGCTGTGCATTTCTGCTACCGTAAGTATAGCATATTTATCGGGTTTTTTGTAGCGTTTTAAATTGTGGAGGGTGGGTAAAGTTGGTGTCTTGCTTTCTGTCCCTGGATTCGTCTATCTGAAAACTTACCAAGTTTACCAATTACGATTTTAAGACTTTTGAAGATTCTGAACAATTGGATAGGATCTGGGTCGTATCTGACGGTATATTGACAGAGTATTCAAAGACCATTTTCATTGAAATGGAATATAAATAATTTGGTTGAGATACTCGTCATCAAATGATGCCCCAGCGATAAGTATCAGATCCCCAAGAATTTCACCCATCGGTGCGTCAAGATCGATTGTAATAATACCTGGCACGTGGAGTCCTGCTGCCAGATGGTCTGTGAGATGTTGAGGCATACTATTCCGATTATTTGTTATCAAAATAAAGTTGTTTTGCTCACACCACTGCAAGATTTCAGGGTCTGGAGTGCTTCTTGCAGGTGCCCCTTCGTCACCAATCATCAAGATTGTTATCGTGGCATCGTGGTAGATCAATTGTTCACGGTAAGCCTTTGGAACATGTTCGTCAAGTAGATATGAACGCATCTCAATTGTGATCTTTTAAGGTAGGAGACAGTGTGGGTCCTGACAAACTCACTTGTGTGACATCTGTTTTTCCTTCACTAACAGCTTTTTGTTCTGCTTTGAGTTGAAGCAAGCGAACAACAGCGGGTGAGGGATTTTTCGTCTGTTCTTCTCGTGCCTTTCGACAGAATTCCAAATAATCCTCCAAATATGTACCAACTTTTTCTCGGTTTTGCAGATAATATAGGATTGTTGCGTAAACCTGTTCCAGTGTAACCGTATAGTAACGATCAGCGATTGCCTCTGCTGTTTTGCCGTTGTGAATATACTCGTTTAGGACAGTTTCAATACCTATACGTGTTCCTTTGATACGAATATCATCTTCTGCCAAAAAGTTAAAGTACTCTTCAATTTGCATGTTATATTTCCATATTAGGTTTAGATATATATTTTATCATTTGTTTTCGACATTTGCAAGGGAATCTCCGTTATAAACCAGCGTATTAATAGGTTCAGTCTGTGCAGGCACCATGTATCTCAATTGTGTCAAGACTTTACACACCCAATTATGTAGGGTGCGTAAAGTTGATGTCTCGCTTTCTGTCATTCATACTTCAGATCTGAAATTGGGTTTCCATCTGTGTCCGTAATACGCAGGATAAAGGTACATGCCCCTTCTTCATTACATACCTTAACAAGGATACTGTTTTTGCCTTGTCTGAGTGTGACGGGAACAATATAAGTATCAAGCCTAACAGCATAAGTTTTTGTATGTGTGAATGCCTCTTTACCGTTTAACCATAATTTGCCTTGGTCATCACTGTCAAAACGCAACTGGACTTCACGTTCATCAGGGGATATGACGGTGGCGAAGGTATAGAAGGCCTGCCAATTAACATTCCTCTCTCCGAGATGGATATTACCGTTTATTTTCCTGTCGCTGAGCTTTTTCCATCTCACAGGTCCAACTTGTCCATCATGTGTTGTCGTTAAGTCAATTTTCGTAATGTCTTCAGGTATGTAGGCAGTATCAAAACCGATACCTCCTGTATTGTCAAATGGTGCAAGTACCATCCACGCGTCTTCAGTCACAAAACCGGTGTTCCGAATATGTACATCTGCCTTTTCATGTCTACCACTTTCACGATAATATTCCGCTAAACTAAAGTTAGTATCAATCTGAAGTCTTAGACTGCTTGTATTATTAGGATCGAGTTCAACAATCAAATCATCTATTCTTTTGATAAACGTATCCGCATTGTCATGCCTACCTATATCCCGATAAAATGTCGCGAGACTGAGATAGTTATTTAACTGAAGATTTAGTTTTTCTGTCGTAAGGTTTCTGGTGAGTGTGTCAATTATCTGAATATGCTGATCCGCTTTCTGAATCATAGTATTATCGTGATAGAATTGGGCTAAGAGGAGATGTGCATTCAGTTGGATGCTGCGGTTATTCGGAAAAGATTCTATTATTTTGCTCACCATTTCAGTGAAACCGTCTTTATCCAGAACATTCTTACCAATCTTACCAATTCTTGCGAACAATTGTCGGTGAAAACTTGGTAGTGTTGTAACTGTTTTCTCTGGATTGTAATCTGCAGCAGATAGGTTTTTGGTGAATTGTTCAAGTGCCTCACCATACCATTCGTTGGCGAGGTATACTTCGCCTTTCGTCATGATATGATCTGATATTTTTGGTTTATTTGGTGAACGTTCGAGAAATTGTATCACATTCTCTTTGGTTTGTTCTTTGGAAGAGATGTGTATATCAGATACAGGTTCTTGATCTTCTCCTTGTGCACGCTTCTGTATTTTATCCCAATCCCAGAATAGGATGAAACCGCCTCCAACACTAATCAGTGTTTTGTTATCCTGTGAGAATAGTAATTTTTCGACTGCAACCGTATGTCCATCCAACGTGGTGAGTTTATTCCCGGTCGCTACATCCCATACCCCAATTTTTCCACCCCAGCATCCAATGATCATAATTGTGTTATCTGGTGAAAAGATGAATGTCTCGCCATTTTCTTCTTCAGTAAAACGTATTTCCTTAAAGTGGGGTTGCTTCGCTCTTCCTATTATACGTATTCGTTCAAAGCTGCTGACAGCGATTAGTGAACCGTCTGAAGAGAATGCAAAGTGTTGTATAGGTTCACGATTTTCATCGTCAGGTATTAACTCATCAAAGAAGGAACTCAACTCTGTTCCAGTTTCCGTTTCCCACAGTTGAACATGTCCACCCGATGTTCCACTGACCATCATTTTTCCATCTGGTGAAAATCCCACAGTACTGATAAATGGTCTATTATCGGAATCTTCATCGTGTTCTGAGGTAATTATCTTTCGTTGTTCCCCTGTTTCTATATTTAGCAGACGGATGTTATAATCCCCTTTTGCTAAGGTTATTCCATCAGGTGAGAATACCTCTCCATAACCGCCTGTAAAAGTCTTTAACTCCTGTCCAGTGTAAACATCAGTCAGACGAAGAACACTTGCTTTATAGTTTGGTTTAAATGGATTGGTTTGTAGACCGGGATTAGCAAGTATTGTTCCATCAGGGGATAACACATAATCTCTCCATATCCACCAGTATAAGCGTTCCTCAAGTGTCGCTTTTGTTACCGAGGTCGTTTTTTGGAATTCCTTTAGATTCCAAACAGAGACTATACCGTTGTCTGATACACTCACCAGTTTAGAGCCGTCATTTGACATTGATGCAGTCCTCATCCATAGGTGTCCAGCGATCCGGTTTTGCATCGGTTTTCTCTTCTTAATATCCCAAAACAGGATAGTTCCATCGGATCCACCACTTGCAAGCGTATTACCGTCTGGCGAAAAAGCTAATGTATCAACGAAACCGTGATGTCCCGTGAAAGTAGCGATCAATTCACCCGTAAGTGCAGACCATAATTTGATAGTGCTAGCTTCACTTCCACAGGCAAGTTGTGTTCCGTCTGGAGAGAATGTCACTGCAATGGGTCTACCATTTCTCTCGTTTTTCAAAGGGTTTTTAATTACCTCTTTTCCATTTTCGTTTGTTACGCTCCATAAGTTTCCTTCTATAGGCTTTTGTAAGAGGAGAGATACTTCTGTCGTGGTCGTATCCCATAGTTGAACTGTTGTATCCAAGTTCCCAGTAGCTAGGTGCGTTCCATTTGGAGAGAAATTCAGTGTCAAGGCATGGTTTGTTGTATACCATTCCTCCATGTAATAATCGCGCAAATGAAAGTTTTTCCCGATTTTCCTGAGTATGGCTAACGGGTTTCCAGTGTTTGTATCCCATAACTGAATTTTTCCGTCATTGCTACCGATGGCGATTTTATCCTCTGTAAGCGCGTAGTTTTCGAGATGTATGGATCCAGGTCTCTCTTCCATTCTTGTCGTTGTGGTTTCGCCAGTTTCAACATCTACTCTATAAATAGTTTCTCTTGACATGCTCAAAAAGATAAGTGTTTTGCTATCAATTGAGAACCGTATGATAGATGCCGCAGGTAAAGTTTCATTAACTGGAATTTCACTCCTTTTGGCTATATGCCATAATACAACGCCGTTTTCAAGTGAAGAACCTCCGAGGCTGGAAAGTGGGTCTTCTCCGCAGGCTGCGATGAAGCGACCGTCTGGTGAATATGTAACCTCCCCGAGCATGCTTGGTAATAGTGAAATCTCGTTACCCGTTTGGACATCGTAAATCCAGACACCCATACTACTGCCTACTGCCAATTGTGTTCCATCTGGCGAAAACTGAATATTCCTTATTGACCCCTTACCTAAACGCATTTTGGCTTCTTTTGGCAGATGCCATTGTGGATAATTTTCTGTATTACTAAACCCCAGACCTGACATTATTAGTACTATAACACAAGTTACGGTGGTGGTTAGCCATGGGAGAAACGGTTTGCTTGCAGATGTCACTATAGGTTTTGTTTTGGTGATCTCAGGTTTAGTGTTTTTGGCGAGATTGGATGAGATTCTGACATTCTCTACTGATTTTTTCATCATGGGTTAATGTTTCCTCAAGATGTTTTATTGTTTTAGATCGGGAATTGGTGGTTGCCTGCGGTTAACCCGCCATCAATGACGAAAACTGCGCCTGTTGCAAAACTCGCTTCATCGGAGGCGAGGAAGAGGGCGGCGTTGGCTAT
>CAZURU010000027.1:0-7044 GCA_964623585.1 uncultured bacterium | reverse complement strand
ATGTCTGCTGGTTTACCGATACGTCCGAGTGGATACCACGGAATGATTTCGTCTAAGATACTGGGATTACGTTCTATCATGGGGTCCCATACTTCTGTCTGGACGGTGCCGGGACAGATGCAGTTGATACGGATATTGTCTTTTCCGTGCGCGACTGCCATTGAACGCGTCAATGCGATGACTCCCCCTTTCGCTGCAGAATAGGCGTGTATCCCCTGCAATCCGATGAGTCCGTTTACAGAGGCGATGTTGACGATACTACCACCACCATTCTGTTGCATAATCGGTATTGCAGCGTTGCTACAGTGACTCGTACCTTGAAGTGCTACGGATAGGTTTGCTTCCCAGTTGTTGTTTAGGACATCTTCTGTAGAGCAGATTGCGTTGTTTACAAGTATGTCAACTGTTTTGTAGGTATGGACGGTTTTGGATATGAGTGCGTCTGCTGCCGTAGGATTAGAGACATCAGCATTGAGGAATATTGCTTCTCCACCGGCATCACGGATGAGGGAAACTGTATCGGTTCCGAGAGTATCGTTTACATCATCAACGACGACTTTCGCACCTTCTTTTGCAAACCGGATGGCGATTGCTTTGCCGATTCCGCGTCCTGCTCCTGTGATGATGGCTATTTTATCTTGTAATCGCATTATGTTATTGCAAACTGCGTGGTAAGACCACAAGGTAGAATATACTTATTCTAATCGGATACTCTGGATCAACTGAATGTTGTGTCGTAGTAATTCATTGACCAATTTGTCAACATCTTTTTTCGTAACACCAGCGAGATGTTGCAGAAAATCGTCAACGTCTTTTTCAAGATAGATAGGAGTTTTGAAAACAGCAGCAGCATTGTAAAATTTGCCGCGTTCACCTTTTGAAAAGTCGTATTCTGCTTTCATCGGTTAAATACCTCATAATACAATTCCTAATGCTGCAACGTTTGCGATATGAAAAGTTTCGTGCGGTCATGCTGGGGGTTATCAAAGAAATCGGCGGGTGCTGCTTCTTCTACGACGACTCCTTCATCAAAGAACATGACTCTATCCGCGACTTCTCGTGCGAATCCCATTTCGTGTGTGACAACCAACATAGTCATCCCTGAATGTGCCAGTTCACGCATCACGTCTAATACTTCAGAGATCATCTCTGGGTCAAGTGCGCTTGTGGGTTCATCAAATAGCATGATTTTTGGTTCCATTGCTAATGCTCTTGCAATTGCGACGCGTTGCTGCTGTCCTCCAGAAATTTCCGATGGATGTTTATACGCTTGATCGGCAATACCCATCCGTTCTAATAAAGCTAATGCTGCCTCTTCCGCTTCACTTTTTGACATTTTCCTAACCTGTATAGGACCTAAGGTTATATTCTTGATATTTGTCAGATGCGGAAATAGATTGAACTGTTGGAATACCATGCCGACTTCCTGACGTATAAGATTGATATTCCGTAGATCGTTGCTTAACTCAATGCCATCAACAATGATTGTGCCGCGTTGATGTTCCTCCAATCGATTGATTGTTCGGATGAAGGTGGATTTTCCCGAGCCGGAGGGACCACAAATAACTGCCTTTTCTCCTTTTTTAAAAGTAGTAGTTATACCTTTAAGGACATGGAAATCGTCGAACCATTTGTGTACGTCTTCACATATAATAATTGGATCGTTGGTTGTGTTTTCTGTCATTGCTATATTCCTTCCATTATGATTTTCACTTTGATGTGAAGAGATGCTAAAAAACATCTAATGTTTTCCGACTCCTAAATCTGCTTCAATTTCCTGACTACCATAAGACATTGTATAACAAAATACGAAATAGATGATTGCGACAAAAAGATAAACTTCAGGTTGCCGTCCTTGCCAATTTGCGAGAACGCTTCTGGTTATCCCAAATAGATCTTGTAGTCCAATGATAGCTACCAAAGAGGTATCCTTAAAAAGTGCGATGAATTGCCCTACTATCGCTGGAATAACTGCTCGTAGTGCCTGTGGTAGAACGATAAAAAGCGTTGTCTTTGGGTATGTAAGTCCCACAGCTTGTGCAGCCTCTACTTGTCCTTGCGGAATAGCTTGAAGTCCGCCCCGCACGTTCTCTGCCATATATGCAGCAGAGAAAAGCGTTAACGCTACCATAGCGCGTATAGCTTTATCAAGTTGAAAATCACCCGGCATAAATAGAGGCAATATAACACTCCCCATAAACAGTAGGGTTACCAACGGAACACCGCGGACCGTTTCAATATAAATTGTGGAGACCCAACTTATCGCTGGTAGTTTACTTCTCCGTCCAAGTGCCAATAGCACTCCTAAGGGAAAACAGGCTACGATTCCAACAGCTGCAAGTAGCACCGTCAAGAGAAGTCCCCCCCAGTTTGTTGTGGAAACGCTGTTTTCACCAAATCCATGCAACATTATCATTGTCCAGGGAAAAGACAGGAGCCATCCACCGAAAATCCATTTCTTCAATCCATCCTTATTGCGCCCGATATAGATGGATCCAACAAATAGTGCTAAACAACCTAATAACCATCCCCGTCTGAAAAAAATTAGATAAATAATATTGAAATTAAATTCAAGAGTAGCAGAATCAGCTACACTATTCTTAACAATATCTAAAGGGACCAGGAGCAAAATCAGTCCAAAAATTGCAATAGCACTTGAGAGGCGAAGAACCAAATCTTTCCATACCCCCGCACTCAGTCCTAACAACAGAGCCAAAGTGCAAAGGACTATCCATATCCGCCATGCCTGTTCTATCGGATAAGATCCAATCATCAAAATTTGCAAGTTTGCAGGAATTACTTCCCATTGTGCCTGCACAAAGACCCATGTTAAGAGACCTTTTAATAGAAAGTATAGCAAGACAACGCCTATACAAGTCAAAAGGGTATTATACCATGTGCTAAACAAATTATCCTTTAGCCATCGGATTAGACTTTTTTGGGTATTTGGCGGTTTTACTTCTTCCGCAGATGTGAGATTTTCCACTTTTCTGTCCTTTTTTGAGTTCTATTTTGCTCGACCAAATCGCGTTACGCGACGGTTATACCAATTCATAAAAATGGATTGCGTTAGGCTCATTATCAGATAACTCACCATAATCATAGTGAAGATAATGACATCTTGTCCCGTCTGATTCATCATTGTTTCTCCAATGCCAAACAGTTCCGGGAAACCGATGTAAACTAAAAGGCTGGAGTTCTTGGTAAGGTTCAGGTATTGACTGGTGAGCGGCGGTACAATAATCGGAATGGCTTGGGGTATGACAATTAAACGCAGGACTTGTGATTCTTTCAAACCCACTGCTCTGGCTGCTTCTCGTTGTCCCTTCACTACTGCTTGTATGCCGCTTCTCACCACTTCTGCAATAAAAGCACTTGTATAGACAGCGAGACCGATTAAGCCTGCTGTGAATTCTGGTGAAAGATCTATCCCACCGACGAAGTTAAATCCTTGTAGCTCAGGCAGTGATAATTCAAACGGTACTTCTGATGTTAGGAACCATCCTGCAATTGCGACTATCAGAAATACTGGAGCGGCAATCCACTTTGCTCCAAAAATTATGTTGGAGATAAAGGAAGGACGATCTGGTTGTTGAAGTGCACGAAACCGAAAGAAATAACGGAATGCTGCATGAGCAAGAACAAGAACAAGCGATAGTATGATACCCGCTAAAAGGTACCACAGCCAAGGTTTTAATCCTGTTGTTACTTCAAGTGAAGGAATATACACACCACGATTATTTATGAAGATACTATCAATGAAACTAATACTCTCTTGCACTTTAGGAAGGAGCAGGATTATTGCATACCAAAACACAATCTGCAGAAGGAGCGGAGTATTACGAAAACATTCTACGTAGACAGATGCTATTTTGCGGATGAGCCAGTTGCTGGAAAGACGAGCAATTCCGAACAAGAAACCGATAATAGTTGCACAGACTATCCCTATAATACTTATTCTTATTGTGTTGACAACACCGACCCAAAAAGCTTTGAGGTATGGTTCGGAAGGATGATAATCAATTCCTTCGGCTATTTCAAATCCCGCTTCTTCAGTTAGAAATGACGGATCCAGTTGTTTACCTTGTCTGCTGAGTTTCCCTGACATGTTTGAATAGAGGAATACTGTTAATAGAATGATACCGATAAGGAAAATTACCTGAAGAAATACTTTCAGAAAGCGAACATCTCGCCAAAAAGGAATGTGTGTCGTATTTTGTGCCATAGTGTTTGATGCATGTTGCATAGAAAAGCACCATGCATCTTTGTTTTTCCTATGTATAATGTAGTTCTAACGGAATGGCATAGAGTAGAGCAAACCACCTTGTGTCCAAGGTTTATTAACACCTCGTGGCAAACCAATAGGAGTAAGGTTTCGCTCAAAGATTTCGCCATAGTTACCCACAGCAATAATAATCTGTTTTGCCCAATCTTTAGGTAATCCAAGTTTTTTTCCCATTTCACCTGATTCACCTAAGAATCGCTTGATTTCTGGATTATCGGTTTCGAAGTTTTTGACATTTTTCTGCGTAATTTTGTGCTCTTCAGCGAAGAATGTCGCGTAAACGACCCAACTTACTGCATCATTCCATTTGTTGTCTCCGTGAATAGTGAGGGGACCCAGCGGCTCTTTTGAAATAGTGGCATCCAATATAACATGGTCATCGGGTTTCTTTAGATCCTTACGGCGCGCAACAAGTTGAGATTTATCACTGGTGACTGCATCCACACGTCCAGCATCATAACTGTTGTAAAGGGTGTCAATGTCCGCGTAAACAACCGGTTTGAAGTCAAGTCCTAAAGAACGCATTGTATCAGTAAGGTTTAACTCGGTTGTACTACCAGCAGTAACGCCGATACTTGCTCCTGCTAACTGCTCAATTGATGTAATCTTAAGAGATTTAGACAGCATGAATCCTTGTCCATCGTAAAAAGTTGGAGGAGCGAAGTCGGTGCTCAACTCTGCATCCCGGCTAAGCGTCCAGGTAGTGTTTCGGATTAGGACATCTACTTCACCCGATTGAAGTGCTGTGAAACGTTCGGCAGCATTTAGGGGTACAAATTCAACTTTATCGGAGTCACCCAGGACTGCAGCGGCAATTGCGCGACCGAAATCTGCGTCAAAACCGCTCCATTTGCCATCTTCACCAAGGAAACCGAATCCGGGTAAACCACCATGCACACCACAGACTAATTTATCACGTTTTTTCACTTTGTCTAAGATACTCTCGTGACTATCTGCAAGTAGTGGGGCAGCCATTAAGAATGTTAATAGAATGATTAAAGTGTGAAAACCAAATCTTTTCATTTTTCTTTTCCTTTCATTGTTAATAAGAATAGATTGTTCAGAAGAATCCATTAATTAGGTAATTAGGTTAATTCATTAAACTTAATAATTAACGCCAAATGCGCGTGGACGAATGTGTGTTTGGTATTCGTCATGATTTGTCGCCAGTTAATATTTTATTGGCGCTTTGCTCTACCCGACCTACAAAATAAAACTGGACAGAACAGTAGATTACTATTTAATTAATGCGTTAATTAATGCGCGTCCGGTTTTTTCTTCCCCTTGAAAGAGTGCAATGTTGTCTCCGTTTGCATTTTTGACAAGCCAGATATGTCCTGCATGGGTATGATGAATACTAAATGCATTCGCAGCGGCTCGTCCACGATAAGACTCATGCCCCTCAGAATCAATCCAATAGTAGGTAATATCGGTATTCATTTTGTTGACAAAAAGGATTGTAGTCTGTTCACCGTCGTGTGATTCTAAAGTTGAGAGTTCGTTCGGTTCATATCGCTTCAGGTTTACCCATTTTTCATCGCCTTCACACTTGGGGTCGAACAACTTTTCATAGGAAGCAGCGAGTTCAGGGGGCCACGCAAATCTTGGTGCTTTATTAGGATTATAGCCTTCCAAGTGTGGCAGATTTAGCCGTTCTATTGCGTTTGTGTATCGCCAGTCAGCATCTTCATAAATTTCTGTGAGCAGTTCTGCCAAATCAGGATCATATTCTTTCAAGATTCCGCGTTTACTGACATGGTTATGCTGTGCGTCGTTTTCTCTGTTGGTGTTGAACCATGATTGCGTGCCTTCAGCCCAATACTCTTCTTTGTTTGTAGAGGCATAAGTGCTTTTCCACAACTCTTTATCCATTGCAGCTTCATACAAAGTTTTAAGCCGTTTATCAAAATCTGGGTCAACGGTGCTCAATCCCATCTGGTGTATGGCATGAGCTAACTCGTGTATAAGGATGTTTTCGGTTCCGTAAGGATCACCTGCATAATTAAGGAGGTTTTCTTCACCGCAACTGACCGATGGACGTGATGGGGTTGCGCCAAGACCACGCGCACGACGGTCCCAATAAAAGTCGGGTTTCAAGTCACTATGCTCAGGAATCTTCGTTGTCATTTCATTATAGGCCATGATTGAGAATCGAACTCTGTTTTCTGCCAATGCTTGTAGAAGGTCTGGCCGGTGCCCTATCATTTTCTCTATCAACCATGCAGCCTCACGTATTGCGTAAGGGTTCACAGTCTCGGATGATACGATGGGGAATCCACGGACATCAATCCACTGTTGATAGAAATCAGGGAGTTCAAATTTTTCTTTGATAGCCGGTGGCGGTTCCGTGGGCATTTCAACGGTATCATTACCGGTTGGAAAAGCTGGTGTTATAGTATTCACACACAATAATACTGATGGTAGACTCATGTAAAGTTTCCAATCCTCTCGGTTTTTCAAATAATATGACAAATAATTCAATGACGTACTTAAGTATAACACCAAACGTCAAAATTGTCACGTTATTTTTTCAGAAGGTGTGTATGTGATGTATTTGACTGCATTTTTGTCTACAGCATACGATGCCCGAAATTGTGCAACTAAAATTAGACGTTGCACTTTTTTGTGCAGTTGGTGTGATTGACAATTGAGACACTCTCTATGTCTCTTTTATTGAGTTGGCATATTTATTGCTATTTCATAACTACTTATACCATTTCTACTTTATAATATACCATTTGCGTAGGTCGTGTAGAGGC
>CAZURU010000026.1:9276-23932 GCA_964623585.1 uncultured bacterium | reverse complement strand
ACATTTATCCAGACTGCAATTCTGGCTGGATGCCAAAAGATTATATACGGGAGACTTGGAAAGGTGGACCACCTTGTCCGCTGGACGCAGCGAATAGCAAGTATAACGAGACGATAAGGAGTAAAACTGATGAGAAATAAATTATACTGGGGACTCGGTATCTTCATTGTCTTATTGATAGGTGCTTTTGTGTTTGTCATAGTCAATGAGTATGCTGAAAATGATCAGATTGAAGCTGAATCGAAGGAAGCAGAGAATTTAGCGGACAGCATCAATCGTAGAAAGGCTGAGAATAGACCCCCTCCCCCTGGCAAATCTTTTGAAGGTGGAGGACATTGGCACGGGGACGAGTGGCACGATGCACCACATGAACCTACTGAACAGGCTGTTCAACCTATTGTCAAAACAAAAAAGTATGATAAACCTTTGACTTATGACGCGGAATTGCTAAAAAATAATCCAGTTGAAGCGTTGATTCGTGAGTTAAAAGCGAGGGGACATTGGGCAGCTGAGCTTATACCGCCATTTCCACCTGATGATCTGGAAGCGCAGACGTTAGCAAGATACATGTATATGACTACATTTATGAATATTCAAGATGCAGAAACATTGTGGGACATTGTGCTTAAGAAAGATGAGATGTTGAGGCGTATGGAAGAGGAATATGGTGTGCATGATTGCCTGATCAAGGGTATTTATCCTCCTCCAAGGTATTTGGATTTGGGAAGATTGCTCTGGATTCATTGGAACAGTCCTTATGATGTCGCACCAGATTTTTATAGCTTACAGTGGCGATCAGAGTATTTTCCTGACGATCAAATCCGTAACAGTTTGAATCCTAAATTTTAAATTGAGAAGGAGAAAACGATGTTTAGAATAATTTTAGCAGTTATCATAATTGTTTTTATGTTTTTTATATTTCAGTTATTTAACGTTATTGAGTTGGCAGATTCGCATCCAAATGATCCTTCAGGAACAGAACGAGCCAACAAATATGATAACCTTAAATTAATAATGAGGAGTAAGTTTAGTTCAATAACACTGAGAAAGCCAAACCTTTTGATCGCACAATCAGTCATAGATGATCTCAATACAAGTTGGTCAAATAATGAGGCAGCAATTAAAGCAGGGAACGCAGTTACAATAACTGGAGCTTTAAAAACCCTTTTTAGTACGATTGGAGCGATTGCTACAGGTGGTACGAGCACGGCAGTGACTGTTTCTGTGACGGGGTCTACTTTCTTAGACGCTGCGACAACTTATAAGGCAGCATCAAAAACAGATAGTGCAATACTAATGAGATCTGTATTTGTGAATGCATATTCTAAGGCATTAGAAGGTTATGATGCTACGATTGCGCTACAAAAATCTGATCATGACGAGTATACTGACAAATATTTTGAGTATTTAGGGATGGAAGTAGATCACGATGGTGGGTTATATACTGATGTAAATGGCAGTACCTTATCCGTTGAACAACTTTATGAATCCATTAATGGCATATCAGTCACGCTGAATTCTGATGGTAGTAGAGTTTTTGGTGAGTGGCGAGATGGTCTTCAGAAAAAACAGACAGGATATCATCATTTGATAACAGATAGATATGGAAATAGCCTTGGAAGTACTGACCATGGAATGGAGACGCACTATCATTGGGACGCAGTGACTATCCCTGAGCTTCCATCAGATAAGGCTTGCTATGGTAGCGACACTTGTACGCAGACATTCCGAAGTTATTATGATGCATTGTATTCACACTTCGTGAAATGTGGCACTGCTGAGCGTGTGGAAGATGCTGCTTGGAGAATAGCAAGAAAAATAAAGTATCAAATTGAAAATTATGATTCTAATCATCCGAATTATGATTCGTCTTTAGAAAGTGCTTATCCTACAGCCTATAAGTATCTTAAGAAAGGAGCAGAGCTTCGTCGCGTGGTCAACAATATTAGGGATGAAATTCTAAAAGTACGGACACAGGCTGAAGGCTGTGGTCGTTCTTATTACAACTGCATAAGTAGTTTCAAAGAATTGCATACTAACAGGAGATGTCTTGCTAATTCACTTCAAGATGATGGTGCTGACGCTGGTGATGATAATGATGATTCAGACAATACACCGTCCACGCCCTCTTACCATGTATGTGGTTCTCATGAGACTTCGCAATCGGGTGATCATTCTGCTGCGAGTTGTGGACAATCTGGGCACTATAATTGTGATAGTTTGACGCATGTGGAGGAACAATGCACGCAGACTAACGCGAACGGTGATAGATGTACATATACATTCTGGCGATGTTTGCATCCAAATGTTCCATCTTACGGCCCCTCACATATACACAAGTATCCCGTTGTACCACCCCCAGCAGTCTTCACGCCAGTTTTAACTTTGAGGTATAACAGTAAAATAGGTGCTGTGTCCATGACTGCTACGGCAAACAAACCGATTTTTGGTGCAGATCTGTATGTGCTTTCCCCTGGGGATGGCAGTAGATACGGCACGAAAATCAGATGGACTTCTGGGAATAGTAATAAAACCACGTATTCATTACCAGTGCGTTACACATTTCCATCAACTGTTGCAAGTGGGACGTATAAGTTCACGTTACGTGTGTATCCGTTTAATAACAGCGGGTCGGGTAATCCGTGGGGAACTCCTTATGATGTTTCCAAAAACGTGACGGTACAGTGAAAAGTCGGACATTGATAACTAATAGTCAGGTATCCGTTTTGGGTATCTGCCTTTTTATTTTAACAGGTTCTCTATGAGAGTTCATAACATAATGAATGGGCTACAGCAATATCAAGACAGATGGTGTAGGGAGATGGGGATAGGGTGGAAGGGTGGAAGAGGGAAGAATGGAAGGGTGGAAGATTAGAGGCTTGTATAGGTGGAAGGAAGAAGCACAATCAAGGATGAATGTGCTACAGCTATATCAAGATGGATGGGGTAGGATGACGTAATTAGGGTTGGAGTTTGTTCAAACAGAGACAGTGGATACTATTTAATGACAGAAATTTTACCAATCAGGTTTTCTTTATCTGTTTCTATTATATAAATATATATCCCACTACTCACACCATTTAAGGACCAAATCTTTCTGCATCGTCCTCCAATATGTAGATCATCGCCTGCATTCAGAGATACAATGAGCCTTCCTGATGCATTAAAGATTCTGACTTTACTTCTACTTGGCAGCCTATCAAACACAACCTGATTTCCTCGTGCAGGATTGGGATAAACTTTTATATTTGAAATTGTTTCTGATGAATTCTCTACTACAATCGATCTTCTGTCTTCTGATATTTCCACACCGTTCAGATCAGATAGCTGGAATGTCTCAAGCTGATATGTATAATCTGGACTTAATACATTCTCAGAAAATGTTAACACAACCCTTTTAAGTGTTCTATCTAAGATTGCTGACTGAGGTGTAAAACGACCTGATGTTAGGTTTTTATTTCTGTTTTCAGTCTCTAGTGTGTATCTATGTAATCTATATCGTGAAGTGTATCCTGCCGACCTGTCCATAGGCACGTTAAAAACGACTAATAGTTGCTGTGGTGTTGAATACTGTGCTGTGAGTATTTCAGTCTGAGGGGTTTGTGTTTCAAATACAGTAGTCGTTGATTGGGTGCTATTTATGGACATATTTCGGTTAAATGCAGTCAGAACTTTGGCAGCGTTAAATAACAATTCGTTGATCCCATCTGAATCTATATCAGCGACAATTGGATTGAAAGTACTTGTTGCTGTATGGTGCCAAATAGGTTTGTAGGATAATCCATCATACTGAATTAGATAGAAATTCGGCGGTACAACGATACACAGTTCATTCACGCCATCACTGTTTGCATCAGCGATACGCATGCCACTTTCACCATCTTGAAGTTCACGGATGCGTTGATGCCATACCTTCTTGTATGCGTCATCGCCACTGGATGTATAAGCGGTAAACAACCAATGTTGTCGTGGAAGATCAATTCCGACAGTCCAAGCTTTCGCACCGATCGCAAATTCGGATATACCATCACCATCCAAATCTCCTGCAGCAAAAAGCAGGGGTATACTATCTATCATGACATCGGACCAAGTATGTCTATAGAAATTGTCCCCTACGTTTTCATATATGAAGACATCCCCATCGTTATCACCCGCTACTATTTCATGGCGCCCATCACCATCATAGTCACCCGTTGCAAATTTCGTTCCGATAGCATTCATACCTTGTGTTGGATTTTCCAGTCTTGTAACTTCCGTAAAGGTGTTATCAGCAACTGATTCGTAGACCGATATTGCGTCTGTTGAATTATGCCTTGAATATATCTCAGGTAATCCATCAGAGTCCATATCGGTGATGATACCACCCCAGTTTTCCTCAGACTCCCAGATTCTTTCCGATGGATATTCACCAGAATTGGGTTGTTCAAGCAGGAACGTAATTGTTTTTGATCCTGTTGAGGAACTGCACAATATCTCATATAAGTTATCTCCATCCGTATCTGCTATGTCCCAGATTCTTGAGATATTTTGATCGATTGAATCAACGTTGACTATATCGCCATTTTCTGAGAGCTCAAGGACCTGTGAAAATGACAGAAGCGGACCTTCTGATGTTACACCGATAAGTTCTCTTTTACCGTTGTTGTTGAGGTCTAAATTGGTTGCGATTGTGTGATAACCTTGTCTTGCTAATGCTGATTCCTGTAAGTGAACTTGGTTTATCTGATCTTGACGCACTGCAATTGGATACAATCTACTCTCACTGTTATCAATACGCGTTATGCCGGTAAGATTATGCGACTTTAGTTGATATAGATATTCTCCTGCCGGTAATCCTGTTTCTGATAGATAGACAATATGCTGAAGATTGACAGAGTCAGAATGGGCAATTCTGATCGGTTGATCTATATCTTTACCGAAGACCTCAACTATTCCTGTTGTTAGCACATCTGTATGCCATATTATCGCCGTATCATAGCTGTTTCCTGATATCCAAATACTTGATTCATGTTTAGATACCTCAGGCATAGTATGTCTGATCACAACGACGACTTTGTCTCTAATTGTACCGCCGTTGTCAGCTTTAACGTTTAGACGAATCGTATAAATACCCTCATCCAATTCTGATGTGTTCCATTCTTGTAAGAGTGTATTATACTTGACTTCAGTTTCTACTGTACCGATAGGATACCAAAGGTCAGGTGTCTCAGAGATACCGTAATCAAGCCAAAAGTGTGAGAAACCGTTTCCAAAGGCTGTGCCAAATATCTCAACCTTTGACTGATTTCCCGTCCCACTTTCATGTGAAATAATTGTTGCAGTGATATGTGCTGTTAGATGGGTCTGTTCAGTTAAAAGTGCGTAAGCGTCAACTAAACCAGCTCCGACAAGATCCGTAATAGAGAGCTGTCTTGCGGTTTGTATCAACCAATCTTTAATTTCTGTATTACTACACGATGGATTTGCAGAAATCACTAGTGCCGCAACACCTGATACGTGCGCTGTTGCCATAGATGTACCAGAACGGATGGTGTATCCTAACATAGAATGTGCAATATCAGTGCTAAGAATATCTTCACCGGGTGCAGCAATGTCTATTGATGCCCCAAAGTTTGAATTCCCTAAATGTAAATTACTATCCAGCGATGCGACTGAGATTACAGTGTTCAATGCTGCGGGGAAATATGCCCCTGGTTGTACTGCGTTTCCTGCTGCAGCAACGATTATACATCCTTTGTTATAAGCATATTGAACAGCGTCCTGAATAATAAAAGCATTGACCGTATCACCGAGGCTAAGATTGATTACATCAGCCCCGTTATCAGCGGCATATACAATTGCAGCGGCGACATCATCATTCTGTAAGAATGCCCCTCCCCCAGCAAGTCTGAGTCCTGCTCTCAATGGCATCAGCAGACAGTTCCCTGCGACACCTGCAATGCCGATACCGTTATTCGCTTCTGCTGCGATAATCCCTGATACATGTGTTCCATGACCCGTTTCATCATCGGGGTTATTATCGCGTAGTAGATAGTCCCCTACACCTTGGAGTGAAGGTGCATCGCTGAAATCCCAACCGAATATATCATCAACATATCCATTCTTATCGTCATCAATTCCGTTGGATGGAATTTCATCACTGTTTTGCCAAATCTGATTAATTAATTCAGGATGTTCTCTACTAATCCCACTGTCTACGACAGCAACGACAACGGATGGTTTCCCACTTTCAATACGCCATGCTTGGGGTAGATTGATTGTCTTTAGATTCCACTGTTCTATATAGCGTGGGTCATTAGGGTTTGTCTCAGCACAGAATTTGCTAAGTCTGTTGAATTCTACTTTTTCAACGATAGGATGCTCAGCGTATATTTTGATGAACTGTTGTATATCTGCTTGAACATCAAACCTAATTAAGTAGTATCGTGAAAGCAGTGGGTCTAGACCTGCGGGTGTATCTGTATTAAAAACCTGTTCTATACTTACGATGCCTGAGGGGGCACTCTGAATTTTCAAGTCTGCAAACGTTCTCTGTGCATGCAATTGTATGATTAGTTCTTGTTGATGGGTGTTTGCAGTTCCAATGATTCTGTTTTCTGGGAAATCGTATCTGTCTGAATATTCATTATGTTCAGCGATATCTGCATTGATATAAGTTTGTATACAAAAGATTAGGATAATATAGATTGCAATAGCACAGAAGTGTTTCATGTTGATTTTTTGCCTTTAGAATTGCTTTTTCATATTTTTTCTGCTATAGTTTAATATGTACAACCGGTGTACAATGAGATATACAGTTTATGTTATTACTTTTTGGTGTATATTAGTAGAGATTTAAATCAACCAATTTTCTGCTTATATCTCAGTTAATTGTATTGGTTTTCTGTCAAAAAAGCAAAACAATATCTATATTGATAGGAGTCTGGCACATGAAAGCATCAGAACTTGTGGTAAAGTGTTTAGAGAATGAAGATGTTGAGTACATCTTCGGAATACCTGGTGAGGAAAACATGGATCTCATGGATGCATTGTTGGATTCCAAGATTCAGTTTATACAGACACGTGATGAACGTGGTGCTGCATTTATGGCAGATGTATATGGTCGTCTGACAGGGAAGGCAGGTGTGTGTCTTGCCACACTTGGTCCTGGGGCGATGAATCTCGTTACGGGTGTTGCCGATGCAAATATGGATAGGGCACCCCTCGTAGCAATTACAGGACAAGCAAGTTTAGATAGGATGCATAAAGAATCCCATCAATATATGGATGTCGTATCAGTTTTTAAACCGATGACGAAATGGAACACGTTGATTCATCTCCCAGAAATCATTCCTGAGTCTTTTAGTAAAGCTTTTAAGATCGCGGTTAGTGAAAAACCTGGAGCTACACATATAGACCTTCCAGAAGATATTGCAAAGATGGAAGTTGATGCAAAACCGATGCGACATGATTTTTCGAGTGAAACGGAGCCGGTTATATCGTGCTTACAACGCGCTGGACAGTTGATAAACGATGCCAAACAACCGATAATCCTTGCTGGGAACGGCGTCGTTCGACAGAATGCGTCTCGGATGCTTACGCAATTTGCTGAGATGACTAACATACCGGTTGCACACACCTTTATGGGTAAAGGCAGTATTCCTTGGACACATAGACTCTCACTGCTTAGCGTTGGCTTACAAGCACAAGACTATGTTTCTTGCGGTTTTGACAGGGCTGACCTTGTCATCGCGGTTGGGTATGACATAGTAGAGTATCATCCAAGATTGTGGAACCCCAACCACGACAAGAAGTTGATACACATTGATACTGAACCGAGTGAGAGCGATAGTGCTTATGTTACGGATGTAGAAATGGTTGGAAACATAAGGCAGAGTCTTAGGCACTTGATGGCTGAAGAGATATATCCTAAAGATGCTGAATACGCCTCAAACACATTACGCAAGATCATACTTGATCAACTTTCTGAACACAGAGATGATTCAGAATTCCCTATCAAACCGCAAAAGATACTCAGCGATGTCCGGTCAGTATTAGATGAGGATGATATTCTTATATCTGATGTGGGGGCACACAAAATGTGGATCGCAAGAATGTATCCATGCTATAAACCGAATACGTGCATTATATCAAATGGATTTGCGGCAATGGGTATAGCAGTGCCAGGTGGTCTTGTGGCTAAATTGATTTATCCTGAACGGAAATGTCTTGCGGTGTGTGGGGATGGGGGGTTTCTGATGAATTCACAAGAACTTGAAACAGCAGTAAGGTTGCATGTTCCATTTGTGACACTTATTTTTAATGATGAGGCTTACGGCTTGATTGAATGGAAGCAGATGAATGACTTCGGAAGACCAGCACATATCGATTTTACAAATCCTGATTTTGTAAAATATGCCGAGGCATTCGGCGCGAAAGGTTACCGTGTTGAAGGTAGTGATGAGCTGGTACCCATTTTAAATGATGCATTTAGTCAAGAAGTGCCATCAGTCATCGACTGTCCTGTCAATTATTCCGAGAATCTACGTTTGACTGAACAGCTGGGTCAATTGACATGTCCGATCTAAGCTAATGCTTTGTCAAGTGCTTGATGATTTTGGATTAAAATAAGAAGGAGAAAAATATAATATGGCAATATCAACAATAGAATGGTCTGATGGTAGGATCAAACTGATAGACCAAACATTACTACCAAACGAATTCAAACAGATTTACTGTGATGACCTGGAATCAATATGGGAAGCGATAAAGTCATTACGTGTTCGTGGTGCACCCGCGATTGGCATTGCTGGTGCATTGGGAGCAGTTCTCGGTATATGGGATTCTAATGCAGAAACATATCAAGAATTTATGAAAACGTTGAAATCGGCAACAGATTATCTCGCTACATCCCGTCCGACTGCAGTAAATCTCTTTTGGGCATTGGACAGGATGACGAAGACTGCAGAGGAGAATAGTCATCTCTCTATGCCAAAACTCAAGGACAAATTACTTGCTGAAGCAGAGGAGATCATCGAGGAGGATAAAGCCATGTGTCGTGCAATTGGTCAACACGGTATGGCATTGCTCAATGATGACGATACGATTTTGACACACTGTAACGCGGGTGGGTTGGCAACTTCTGACTACGGGACTGCACTTGCCGTTATGTTTAGTGCTCATGATGCAGGTAAGAACATAAAGGTCTTTGCGGATGAGACACGACCCTTGTTACAAGGTGCCCGTCTTACGACATGGGAACTGATGCAAGCAGGAATAGACGTTACTCTCATTTGTGATAATATGGCTGCACAGGTCATGAAAGAGGGCAAGATACAGTGTGTTATTGTTGGTGCAGATCGAATTGCAGCAAATGGAGATACCTGCAATAAAATCGGGACATACAATGTTGCGATTCTTGCTCAAGCACATGACATACCGTTTTATGTTGCTGCACCAACATCTACGTTGGATTTCGCACTTGAAACGGGAGCGGAAATACCTATTGAACAACGTTCCGCAGAAGAGATAACAGAGGGGTTTGGAAAAGCAACTGCACCTGAAGGTGTGAAGGTCTACAGTCCTGCATTTGATGTTACACCTGCATCCTTAGTGTCAGCAATAATTACAGAAAAAGGGATAGTCCGTGCGCCTTTTACAGAAAGTCTGAAGGCTTTACGAGGGTCATAGATTCTGATCTGTTCCTGTCACGGTTAGGCAGCTTTGGCGATATTATCGCGGGTGCCATGAATATCAAAGCACTCATACTGATTTGTATTCATTAACCGTGTAGCAAATTCCATTGCTTGTTTCTCAGATAGGTATCCTTCATCAATTTCTGCTTCAAGTGCGCGTTGGATTTCTCTTCTTGCTTGGATTGCATAAGCCATTGCACTTGTGGGCCAACCTGTATCTCCACCAAATGCAAACAACTTGTTTGATGGTACAGCATGTATACATCGTCTAAGAAAGTCACTCGAACTATAGGGGTCAATGCTCCATGCCCAGCAGAAGTCTACATATATATTACGATAATGTTTTGCAAGTGCAACTAATTCATCATTATATGGATATGCAATATGCATTAAGACGAACTTGGCATCAAGATACCGTGAAAACAGTGTACACATATTACCTGCGGGAATACGACTGACAGGCATTCGGTTGTTTCCTGCATAGTATCCTGTGTGGATTTTGAATGGAAGATTGTGTTTGATCGTTTGTTCAACGCCGCGTGCCCAGCACCAATCCCCAAGACAAAGTCGCGTATCTACATCTATCTCTTCAGCAGGTTTTGTCAACACTTGGTCCAATGCATTAGATGCTTCTGTATCTGTGCGTTCTGTCCAATTCAGTGTTCGGTTATATGCATGTTGCGATTTAACTGCAATTGCACAGGGGGCATGTTTAGCAAAAATCGCTTCGATACTATTTCTTAATGTAGCAAGGCCTGTGACTTCAATACCTGTTTCAGCATTTATAGCTTTTGTATCAATGTTCCCATTACAGAAATTTGCCCAAGAAAGGTCATATAAGAAGAATTCTGGTCCAGACGTGTCTGGCGCGCAGCTCCAACTAAAGTCATCAGTCTGAATGTGATCAAGGTTGGCGATATCCCGCAATATTTCAAGCCGTTTGCCTTTTGTACGGATGTCCTTCACCTTATCTTGTGCATCAGCTATGGCTTGACCTGTCAATTCATCAATTTCATAGATGTTTTTTGCGACTATGCGAACTGCTTCACCGTATCCTGTGAATTGTGTTGCTGCCCAGGCCTCTCGTATCGCTTCAAACCGATGTACGATGTCCTTACTGGGATCCATCAGGTCATGCATGGCTTGAGGTGTAGCACCTGCTGTAATCAGGTCTGCAGGTACATAGTTGCCAAATAGGTCCTGAAGAATATCGGGTCCGTTTTCAACCCAGTCATTTTCTCGACGCATGTGTTCATGTGTATCCACTAAACGGATGGATTGTATATGATTATTTAGGTCAGTTGCCATTTCTAATTCCTTCCTTATAAATGTTATGAGTTCATCTACGAACAGTCTGATGTGTTCATTGTTGTCCTCAATATAGTGTAGTAGTTAAAAATATAGTGTGGTAGTTAAAAAACCGCAAAACCGATAGAGTATTGTGTTGGATGTTATCCCATTTCTATTGGCTTCTCTCTCCTTACCGACTATTAGCAATGAAACAGAGAACGGCACAATCTAACAGAATGTGGCAGAAAACGGGTTTGGTATTCTTCATAAAAAAAGCCACATTTTCAAATAGAATTGGTATAAAATGTATTCAGAATATGATAAAATTAAAACATGCTTGACAATTGCTTGAATATATGATTAACTATAGTGTACTTCGCGTAAACAAAGAAACTTGGTTTTTTAATTCATGATGTAAATGGAGTTTTTCCAAATCAACTTTTCGGTTTTATTATAGAGAAAAAGTATTGCAATGTCAAAGGAAACATTGATTTCTGTGATGTAGTAGTTTTCTTAAAGTTGACTTTTGATTATTTAGTTTTTCATAGATATAAATACAGATAGAATTAATCGCTTACTGTTTTGTATAATCTTGTTGAAAGGGAGTCAGTTTAGAAAAATGCACGTGGATAGTGACTAAAGGTAATAAGGTATCTCTTATATGAGAGATAACCACAGGAGCAGATAATGTCTACAGGACGGATAAAGTATTTCAATTTGGATAAAGGTTTCGGTTTTATTGCACAGGATAGTAGTGAGGAAGATGTTTTCTTACATAGTTCTGCAATTAAGAATGCAGACTACGAGGAACTTCGTGTTGGACAACGGGTTAAGTACACCGTTGTAGAAGGTGATAGAGGATTAGTCGCGAAAAATGTAGAGGTCTTACTAACACCAACCGAACGACGTTGGTTACGTCAAGGAAAGACTATTATTCCGCGCGGTTATTCAGGTTTTCCAAACCAGAATCAGGATCAGTTTCTTGATGAAGAGAAACGTCAAGCTCGAAGAGGCACTTACAAGAAACCTAACATTGAATCTAAATTACGAGATGTACAATCAGAGGAAAACACACAAACAAATACATTGATTGATGAGAGGAATTCAGAAGTAAACGCATCAAGACAGTTGAGTTTTGGAGATCTTTACATCCTGAAGCAGATAAATCTCGAAACTCCAATGTTCTTTGCTTTGTATAATCATGTTGAATTACCTGCTGTTGTATTAGAGATGACACTTTCTGGTTTAACGCTAAATTGCAATGATGAAGAAAGAGTATTGCAGAAAACTGAAATAAAATACTGCTATAAAGATGAAGACGCTGAGAATGTTAATTCTGTGCTGACATTCAATGAGGAGATCAAAGCGAAAGAGCTTAAACCGGTTCATACACAAGACAGTGTCTTCAGTCTTGACACTAAATCCATCCAAGAAGCTCGGCAAGTTGGCAAAACGATCGGTATTACGTTACGTGAAGGAGAAGCGTTTCAAGGAACTGTTGATTGGATTAGTCCATACGAAATAAAACTGGTATTAGATAATCTTGCAAAGGTTGTAGTTTTCCAACATGCAATCTGTGATTTAGTCTTAATAGATGAGGAAAAGTAGTATGAGTTCAGTTTCATCTGATGTGATGCATACATATCAAGAGCTTGTTGATGAGATCAGCCAGGAGATAGATCGTATTCGTAATGAATATGGAAGATCTCCTTGCCCCTCCAATTGTTTTCAATGTTGCTCAAACACCTCTACAATACCTATCAGTGAAGTGGAAGGACGTGATCTGAAGAGAGGTTTAGATGCCCTTCCGCCTGAGATTCGTCAACACATACGCCAGAAAGCAGAACGGACGATAAAGGAATTAGAAGCGAAAGGTTACACACCTGAGAATATGGTTAAGGACACAGGAATGAAAGCGATTGATGTTGTCAAAGGCAAGTCGGCTGGGGAATGTCCAATGCTTATCGGTGGTGTCTGTTCTGTTTATGAACACAGACCTGTCATCTGTCGTGTATGGGGTTACCCGATAGATAATGGACAGGATTTAGCATGCTGTAAGAAGACATTTATCGGTCAACACCGAAACTATAAGCCACTAAAATATGCAGATTATTGGCAACGATGCAAGAATCTAAGTGAAGCACTTGGTAGTAAACAGAAGACTCCCAATTGTTATTTGGTAGTTAAGTTGATAGATGAAACACCTTAAAGTGTAACGTTAACTGCTCTGAATCTTTCGTTATTTTTCTGAGTCTTAGTGTTGAACTGCTTCAGTAGAGAGTTCATATAGAAAACTGAAGGTATAAATCCCTGTCTTATGACCGTCACTCCACTGTAACTGCACTGCATATCGTCCAACTGGCTGAATTCCCACCAGATGTAGATTTTCCCAGTATTCTGCAGTTGGAAGGAGTCTAAACGGGTCCTTTTCTTGTTTGATTGCACTACACCTGGCACACGGACACTTTTCCCTGAGTAAGCGGTATGGTATCTCGCTGCGTAGTCCGTTCTTCCATTCTATAGATAGACTCTGGGGTAAACGTCTGATTTCAGTTGGTTGATGATTTTGCATCTGAATTCTGTTTGGTTTGCTCTACACAACGGCTACGATTACTATTTTCCATTTGTCTGCTTGTTCGTATAGTATTTCAGGTTCCATTACAAAGGTGCGTTCTGCTTCTACTGCAAGGACACCTGCTTTGGCATCATGTAAGGTATTTAGGGTCTGCATACCGACTGTAGGTACATCGATTCGAAAATCGTGGTCTTTTGCAGCAGCTTTCGCAACGATCACTCCTTTACCGCCTAACTCCCCACCTCTTAAAATGGTTTTATCAGTTCCCTCAATGGCTTCAACTGCAACAACCATCTGATTCTTTATAACAACTGTTTGTCCGATACCGAGTTCAGCTATATTGCGTGCTGTTAAAATACCAGTTTTTATTTCTTTCCACTGCTCAGCACTTGGCTGCCGCTTTGTGAGAACGCCTTCGTCAGGTAAGAGATGTTTAAGGAACTGATCCTGTCTTAGGATCGTCAGTCCAGCATTTTCAAAGTGCTCAAGGACAGCTGAGATGATTGCAGAAGTATTCTTGTTAAGATTTTGCGCCAAGATTTTGATTGTCGTTGAATCTACTTTAAAGGGATTGAGTAATATACTTGGTTCAATCTTTCCAATAATTACAATCTCTTTTGTGTTGAGTTCAAGCAATGTTCTCGTAATTTTCTGAATCTGTCCAACGCCGAAAGCGTGTATTTCACACGGTATATCTTTAAAGCGGTCCCCTTCGTCGTTTGTGATCGGTATGACAACAAGTTCCCATCCTTGCGAAACTATACTTTTTGCGGTTAGAACAGGAAGTTGACCTGCTCCAGCAATTATACCAACTCTGTCCAAGACACTGTTCCTTTATGTAGTGGTTTGTCAAGTGCTGTTTTGTAGGTTGGGTTTCGCTTCGCTATGTCCTGCCTACAAGTTTAACTTGGACTGTCTACTAGCCGACCTACGGAAGAAAACTATACCTTCAAATTAGAAGTTGACAGATCAGTAGAAGAAGCGGGTTATGTATGCCGAATTGCTTCTATCGGACTAAGTTTTGCAGCCTGACTTGCTGGATAGTAACCGAAAAACACACCCACTGCAGTTCCCGCAGCAACAGATGTGAGAACTGATTTAATAGTGACAACAGAGG
>CAZURU010000026.1:0-9176 GCA_964623585.1 uncultured bacterium | reverse complement strand
ACTGCAGTTCCCGCAGCAACAGATGTGAGAACTGATTTAATAGTGACAACAGAGGGCCACCCAAACATATCTGGAAAAAATTTTCCAACTGCCCATGCAAATCCTTGTCCTGCGATTGCGCCAAGTGCAATACCGAGTATACTTCCAAACAGACACAATAGAACAGATTCGGTCAAGAATTGGAAACGGATATGATAGTTTTTTGCTCCAACAGCTTTACGTAGACCTATCTCAGGGATACGTTCCGTAACGGAAACAAGCATGATGTTAAGGATTCCGATTCCCCCGACGATCAATGAAACTGATGCGATCACGACAAGCACCATCTCAATAATGAAGATAGTCCTTTTGGCACTTTCAATACCTTTCTGTGCCTGCCAAGTTCTGAAGAAAGTATCATCTCCGCCGTGGTTGCGTCTGATGACCGTCTGCACCTCTTTTACTGCTTGGTCGACAACCAAGGGACTTTTTGCCCGAACCATAATATGCCCGACATTACTGTGTCCCCAAAATCTCGTTTGAGCGGTTGTGATTGGAACGAATATCATATTGTCATCGCTTTTACCTGCCTCCAAACCCGGTCCGCGACTATCCATGACCCCGATAATATTGAAACGTCTGTTATTGATGGATACCTCTTTTCCTATTGGGTCCATACCTTTGAACTGTTCTTTCCAAACCTGTGAACCGATAACACAGACTTTATTCCAGAGGTCCATATCCGTATCAGCAAGGAACCTTCCGATTTGTGTATGCCATTGTCTTACAGCTTGGTATTCAACGGTGGTAGCACGCATGTATGTCTTTTGGTGTTTTCCTGCTACCTCTAAGTCTATGTAATAGCTGCCTTCAACGGTAGCAACTTCAACGGATGGACATTCAGTCAATACATCTTGCAAATCATCCATATTGAGGTAGTTGGGACTATTGTTTCGTTGCCATTTATTATTCTTCTTAATGTATCCAGGGCGGTATACACCGAACATACTCGGCCCACCGATTTTCTCAAACTCTAACATGATGAGCTTTTCTGCACCTGCACCTAGTGACATCATAGCGATCACACCTGCAATACCTATAGTAATGCCTAACAAGGTCAGAATAGTTCTAAGCTTGCTTGCGAAAAGTGCAGACAGTGCTGTAATAAGATTCTCAAGGATTCTCATTTCGTTCTATCCAGAAAGCGGTTGTATACGGAAAATTGAAATTCATCATGAAGAAAACTTATGAACAATGCTTCTGTTAGCAATTCGTGCTAAAAGTTCTAAATCTTATGAAGCTCATTCCCTTAGTGCTAAGTATAACACACAATCAGAGTAATTTGCAAATGAGTGCTTCGGTATATGAATTTTTGTATATTACACTTGACACAATATTAATATATACGTTATAATAATAATTGCCAGGGATGAAATGCGGCTCCATGCCGCGTGATTGTCAGGCTGCGGTTCGTACAATCCTATATCCTTGGTATTTTTATTTATTGTCTCAACTTCAAGACCGTCTCTGTCAGAGGGGTATTTTGTGTGTAATAGATACCCTGACTTGATCCCCGTGTATCATCAATATCATGCACAAGCCGAAATGCCTCCCATAGATATGTCAAATAACGATCTTCACCTCGCTCATAGGGTCTCTGTAATGTCCAAACAAAATAGTCAACGGCTTGCAAACCGGTATTTTCATTTGGCGTTGTGGCAGATACTCGGATGGTAGCATCTTCACTCATAACTAACATTAAAATCCGCATCCTCTACAATTATATCACAATCTTGATTTAGGTAACGATCTAAATTTCCTATGGCAGTACAGGTGAAATTACAGATTATTCTACCCGATAAATTTGCCGTAATGTAACCTAACATGTTATAATTAAGAATTAAACAGAACTAATATCAAAATCAAGATCACCATTATCTAAAAATGTCTCTATGTATCTCCAGGAAATCTTTTTACACAATACAGGACCTATTTCAGAATGCCACGTTAAACTGCCATTTTATGATGAAGAAAACCCTTTACCTGTAGTGATTGTTGGACCTAACGGATCTGGAAAAAGTATTTTTCTATCCTATATTGTTGATGTTCTAACGGAATTTAGGAGGAAATCCTTTAGCGACTTAGTGCCTAATTTTCGATCCCTTAACAATCACGCTATAAGGAGCGGTGAGCAGTTTAGTTTGAGTCTGCTTCGTTTCGTAACTGCTGATGTGGAATCAACTTATTGTGAAAAAGTGGGAGTACTTGAGTCATCAAACTATTCTTCTGAGCTCAAATCTCGGTTTGATTCGGTATGGGATTGTCTGAATAGAGACGATGATAAATCCGTTTCTATTGACCGAGTTATAGTCAGATCTGACAAAGTCTTGCCATTCACTATTATGTAATATGTGAGTCATACATAATCAGTTTATAGAGAATGTGAATTTCAAATGCAACACTCTATAGTGCCATCTTTCTCTGATAAATTCTCAGAAATGCTTATTGACAGCGGTTCCTTTACGCAACACCTACAGATGACTAAGAAAGGTATCCAAGGACAAAACGGGACTGCCGTACAACTTACCCAGAAGGCGTTAGCGGCTACGGTGTTTTTGGAAATGGTCCAAGATGGTCGACCTCTCGGATTTGGGAATGGGTTTTTTGTGCAGTCTGACCAGATCGCTACAAATTTGCACGTCATTGCTGGTGCCTCACACGGCTCAGCAAGGTTAGTTGGCAAGCCTGCGACGTACGATATTGAAGGTATAACAGCAAGTGATGTGGAGAATGATCTTGCTATTCTAAAAGTCTCCGCTTCTAACGTTCAACCTCTTCCGCTTGGTGACAGCGATGCCGTTCAGTTTGGTGACACAGTTTATGTTTCTGGGAATCCAAAGCATTCAGAAAGCGCGTTCTCAGATGTCACTATTAGTGGTTCCCGCGAAATTGACAACCAAACATTTCTGCAGTTGACAACACAAATTACACCAGAAGGCAGCGGTGGGCCCGTGTTAAATGAGAAGGGGGAAGTGATAGGTCTTTCTTTCGTAACTCTTGAAGATGGACAACGCCTCGATTGCATTATCCCTTCAAACTATCTCAAGGCACTAATCTCTAAGTCTGAGGCAGTGAAACCTTTGGTGCAAGAAGAACAATCGGTATCTGCAGAAACGTACTTCTATCGTGGAAATGAGAAGTATTTGATGAGGATCTATCAAGATGCAATTACAGCGTATGACGAGGCAATCCGATTGCAACCAGAATTCGCTAATGCTTATGTTAACAGAGGTTTAGCCAAGGAAAAACTCGGACAACATGAGTCTGCAATTATGGACTATAGCAGTGCTATCAAAATTGATCCTGCTCTTGCTGGAGCATACAATAATCGAGGTAGTGCACAGCGTAGGTTAGGACAGTACTTCTTAGCCCTTGAGGATCTGAATACTGCCATCCAGTTAGATCCTCGTTATGTCAAAGCTTATGTGAATCGAGGCAATGCAAAGAACAGTTTAGGACACCCAAATGAGGCTCTTGAAGACTTTAATACTGCTCTTGATCTCGACCCAGATTCTGCTGAAGCATACAATAATCGCGGGGTTGCAAAAGCTACCCTAATGCAGCTCCCTGATGCTATTAAAGATTTTGACACCGCGATTGAACTTAATCCAGAGTTGGTTAATGCATATTATAGTCGAGGAATTTCAAAATTCATTATAGGTAAACACATACGCGAGGCAGAGGCGGATCTCCAAACAGCGTTGAAACTGACAAAAAAGATTGGTGATGCGAATCTCAAATCTAATGTTGAGTTAGCACTATCGCGCCTTACTGAAAACACTCATCGTGTAGGAGAAAGAACGAGGAAAAATTTAATAAAAGTCTTTATTACTTATTCACATGCGGACAGGGAAGCAAAGGACAAGTTAGCAACGTATCTTGCTACAATGAAGCGTGAGGGGTTAATAAACATTTGGCACGATAACGAGATCCTCCCTGGAGACACTTGGCGTGATTCTATATCTAAGAACCTTGCAGAAGCAGATATTCTTCTCTATCTCGTCTCTGACAATAGTCTTGCCTCTGAAAACTGCAATAGAGAATTGGCAGAAGCGTTAAACACAAACGTAAGAGTCATACCTATTATACTTGAAAGCTGTGATTGGCAAAATCATCAACTCAGCGATTTCCAGGTGCTTCCAGACAAAGGTAAACCTATTAACGTATGGGAAAATGAAGACGAAGGTTGGCAAAGTACATTTGCTGGTATCCGAGAAGTTATTCACCAAATGCAGGCTCAGGTAACCTCACCGTCCGATATCCCTCAGGAAGAAATATTAGCAGAACTTGAGTTTAATCGAGGTAATTTCTTGATGGGACTTAGAAAAATTGAAGAAGCAATCAAAGCATACTCGGATGTAATTGAACTGAATCCGTACTACTCTGCTGCTTATAACAATCGCGGTGTTGTTTACGTTGACATAGGCGAATATAATCGAGCTATCAATGACTTTAACACGGCGATAGAGCTCAACTCTAATGACTTCTTTGCGTATAACAATCGTGGTAATACTTATAGTGACATAGGCAAATTTGACAAAGCGATTGAAGACTTTAACACTGCTATAAACCTCAAGCCCGATTATAGTAATGCCTATAACAGTCGTGGTAATGCTTTCAGACAAAAGGGAGAGATTGAAAAGGCACTTAAAGACCTTGACACTGCCATAAGTCTCAATTCAGAATTTGCTGGAGCATATAATAGTCGTGGTGCTGCTTACCATGAAATAGGTGATATTGATAAGGCAATTGAAGATTTTAACACAGCTATAAAAATTGATCCAAACTATGTCAGTCCCTATATCAATCGAGGTCGCGCTCATGGTAGAAAAGGCGAAATTGCCGAATCCGTGGCGGACTTTAACAAGGTGATAGAACTGGAACCTGATTATGCTGAGGCATATTATGATCGCGGTATTGCTTACGGAAAAAGACGCGCTTTTGATCCTGCTATTGCAGACTATACCGAAGCAATACAACTGAATCCGGATTTCGTTAACGCATACTGCAACCGTGGTTCCGCTTATTTGTCTATAGGCAAGTTTGATCATGCCATAGCAGATTATACCAAAGCAATAGAACTAGATCCAAAAAGTGCCGAAGTCTATGGCAATCGAGGTATGGTTTGGTTAGTATTGAAAAATTGGGACAACGCTAAAGCAGACTTGGCTGCTGCTGAACACATAGGAATGGATGTCAGTACTTGGTTTCATAAGCTCTACAAAAGCGTTGCAGACTTTGAACGGATAATTGGCACTAAGTTACCAGAGGACATCGCTGTAATGTTGACATCACAATAGAATAAGAATATGATTCAAGAATGATTTATTCAATCTTGATCGTAAATCTATATGCATTACCGCTATACTCAAAGTTGCTTAGACACCTGTTCTGCTAACAGGGACAGTGCGCGCGACATGTCGGATTTATCAAGTTTCACTTCAATCAGGACATAGTGTTGTGTTTCTTCAAGCGCGATTTTCATTGCACTGTCAAATTCACCTTCAGTGCGAACAACGATCCCGCGTCCTGTGCCGAGGAGTTCCGGCAGACGGGCATAGTGCCAATTCTCTATATCGTTGAAACTGCCTTCAATGAACGGACGAAGGGTGCCATAGCCAGAATTGTTCAGGACAAGGATGATCGGATTGAGTCCGTAACGGATGGTCGTTGACAACTCGGTGCCAGTCATTTGGAATGCCCCATCTCCTACAATAACAAGTGGTCGGGAAGAAGGTTTGCCGAGCTGTGCACCAATTGCAGCAGGGACTGCGAATCCCATTGAGGTATAATATGCAAGGCTAATAAACTCCGTGCGTTCAGGGAGTCGTAAGTCCGCAGCAGCCCAAAGACCATCACCCACATCTGGTATCACTATCATGTCTTTCTGTAAGAACAGGTTCAGTTGTTGGAATAGGCGGCGCGCTGTTAGAGGCCGGTCAGGCACAATCTCAAAAGGTTCTGGCACTGTCAGCACCCATTCCAAGTCTATTTCCCCCCGCTTATGGAGTTTTGAAGAATGCAAGCCATCCATAAAATCCTCTAATGTGACATCTTCATAAGTAGAGTAACCGACCGAGATTCTTTCCGAAGTTGCATATACACAACGACTTCGCTCAAGATTAGATTTATAAGTACCAAAGTTCACATCTGTCATGAATGCACCGCAAACGATAACGCAATCGGCTGATTCAACAAGCATCGTGACTTCATCTCTGGCTGTCGCGCCCCCATAAATGCCCAAGTAAAGCGGATGTGCCTCTTGTATCACCGATTTGCCCAACAACGTTGTCACCACAGGGAATTGTTTCTTTTCAGCAAGCCGAAGTAACTTGTCTTGATAGCCGAATCTATGGAGTTCCGCGCCTGCTAAAATTACTGAATTTTCGGATTTATTTATAAACGCAATGGCATCCGTTAAGGCAGCATCCAAAACTTTAGGGTTACTGTGATGTCCGCCCGTTGAAGGCCGTTGATAAACTAATCCTGGTGTACTCACCATGTCACGCGGCAGCTCAATGTAACCCGGACGCTTATGCCAATACACAGTATCCAGAACTCTATCTATCTCGTTGAAGGCAGTAAAAGGATCGTCAAGAAGTGCTGAGGCAACAGTTATCTCGTCATAGATACGTTGCTGTGTATAAAATTCCCTACCTTTATGATGTAAGAGCGCATCCTCTGTCCGTTCTTTTATCCCTGGACTACCACTAATAACAACAAGTGGTGATTTTTCAGCATAAGCAGCGGTGACTGCGTTGATCATGGATAATCCACCGACACCATACGTCACGCATGCAGCTCCCATACCTTTTGTCCGAGCATAGGCATCTGCGGCATATCCCGCCGTTTCTTCCCGCGTTGTGCCGATGTGTTGAATAGGGCTCTGCTCAATCATATCAAAGAACTGCACAATATAATCACCGGCTATGCCAAAAATGTGGTCAATATCGTAACTCTTTAGTTTTCTCAGAAGATACTCACCGATTGTGGGAGTCGGTTGGCTATTTGACATAATATACCTCTCTAAGATTTGGATACTTTTGCTCCATAAGGCATTTGAGAAAATAGGGTAAAAGACTACAATACTCGTCAAGTGTATAGCCTGTCAACGACAAAATACCTCTTGGATTCTTCATTAGTTTTTCATTTTTCGGACGTATCATTTTCCAGCATTCCACATCTCAGCACGGTCGATGAAAACTGTACGATCATTCAACCACTCCGCATAACCGATTTTGCCATCATAGGTTAAGTAGTTGATCCTTTCATCAATACACGTGGCAAGTTCAGTATCTTTTAGCGAAAGCGTAAAACCACCGTATTCGACTTGATCATCACGGGCAGTAACAACGAATGTCCCTCCGGTTGCAAAAGCAGCATCCTGGTTACCAATCTCACCTCTGGCGATGGCATCAATGCTGCCTTGCGTAAGTGCATCAAGCAATTCTGATTCTCCTAACTCGTCTCCCAGATAAATAACCTGTGGCAAATTTTCTGATGGCGGATAGATACGGTTTCTGCCTGCCAAACTTAGAGAAGCACTTGCTGCGGTAATCCTATACTTGTCTGTTCCATCGGTGACAATAGTGCCTTGTGGCGTTTCAATGTGTGTTCCTTCAAAAAGAACACCGTTGGTATCAACAATACCTGTGATTTCAAGCAGGCGCGCTTCTCCTGTCGTATTGGAAAGCACGCCAACGCGAACATCACGTGTAAGCGAACCGTAGTCAGAGAGACGGTCAGCATCCTCTGCACGGACGAGAAGCGATTGCCGGAACTTGATATGTCCCGATGTAAAGACAACGAGCGGGGTGCCAGTCGTGTCTCTGGTTCGAGAATCAAGGATTGTAATTCCACCTCCGATAATGTCATATTCAGGTTCGGAAGCTTTGAGCCAGATACCGTGCCATTCAGCGATGGCACTCCGAGTGAAAGATACGCCTGTATCTTCCATCATCTCAAGTGCTGTTAATAGGTCTGCTTCATAACCTTGATGTGTATTGAATGCCTCAGCAGTTGGATCTTCGTCGGCACTGTAGCTCACAGGTGCAAAATAGGCATAGAAGCCCACGTTGAGAACACGGTTCTTGTCTGTACAAGTTGCGTCCGTTTTTATTTTGTCAGGTGTGATAACCTGCTGAATTCGTTGACATCCTAAGAACATAGATGTCAGTGATAAGCATAAGATTAAATATGTAAAAGATAGTGTGTCCCGCATGAAAGTCCTCCAAAGTTTGTCCTATTCCGTACGGATCATCTATTTTAGAGTGAAACCTTTTCTCTTACGTATTTGCAAGTATACAATTACAATACCCCATCGTCAAGAAAAAGTAGGAGTAATTCAAGTGTTCTTTAGTATTATGTGCTTTTAGTAGTAAAATAGCGACCAGAACACTGCTATAGAGGCGTGAATATAGCGAAAGATATCAACAACATGTCAATTTGTAAACGCACTTTTATAGACTAACTTGGTGATAGCCATTTCTTTCATGTCCTCCTTATAGAATGGTTGTTCTTGCAGCTTGTAATGAATAGCATTTTTCTGTTTTTTCTTTTCTTTTCTTCCAATGTCTAAATGGTCGTTAATGCAGCACTGAGTGCATCCCAGAACGGATTTTCATCTGTTTCATTATAGAATGGTAAACCGATCAAACGAAAATCTTTACTGTCAATAGTTAACATTTTGCCTTTAAATTCATCAGTTATCTCTTTCATGAATGTTTCTTTCCATCGGTCAGTCGGTTGGAGAAATTTACCTTTAGGCTCAACGAAAAATTGATAACAGACCAATTTCCCTTTTTTCTCTTGAAGGAACAAGGCGAAATCAGGATAAAATGCCTGTCCATCAGAGAAGTTATAAATAGCAAAATGCTTCTCGTTGCGAAGAAGGTAGATCTCGTTATGATGGACAGCTAAGTCCTTAATCCTTCTGATTAAAAGATCAACAAAGGCTTTTTCTTCGCTCGTACCATAAAGCGTGTTGAAAGGAAACCAATCTTTATCCTCAAATTGTCGATCTATAGCAGCGCGCTGGTTATGTATGTTAAACTTCAGGAGTTTATCTTTGAAAACATTATGAACATCCTACACTCCGCATTTGTTTTATCAGATTTTGAGTATTTATGTTATACTCT
>CAZURU010000025.1:0-23970 GCA_964623585.1 uncultured bacterium | reverse complement strand
CCATCCGTGCTAATGCCGGACATCAAATCAGCGATTTCCTCTTGCTGTTTTGCAATGATGAGATCACCGACCGTTTCATGCTGTTCTTCCTTGATCTTATTCAGATCACGTTGCACCGTCTGTATCTGATTCTTATGTGAGTCAATCTGTTTTTGTGATTCTTCAATATCAACTTCCAATTCAGTTATACGAGCGTTTTTCTCTTCCAGTGTCGAGTTGAAGTCTTGATATGCAGTAACACATTTGACATATTCTGCATTCTGTTTGATATCTTCATCAGCGATACCTTGTTGTTGTAACTCTGCTGCAGTCGATTTGGCTTTCTGTATTGCACCTGTTTTCATTTTTTCAAATTTTTCAACGTCTTCAGTCAAACTCTTTAACGAGCCCTTTTTCTTTTCAACAAGTGCCATGAGTTGGGCAATAGCATTCTTATATTGCTGGAGACTTTCCATCTTGTCACTGATAATGCGTTCAAAAGCACCCCGTACAGCATTCGGGTCTTCCATTAATTTGTCCGCCTGCTCATGCGCGCGACCCGTTAGCGTATACCAGATTGATCTGAATAACCGTGTAAAACCGTTTGCCATTGTAATTCCTCCTGATAGTGAAATAAAGTTTCACTCAAATATAAACCTTTGTTTGTGTCTATAATTCAAAAATGACCATATTAAAATTTGTTCATTACATAATACCATAAATATATAAAATTAACTATATTCTTCCATAAATGAAGTTAAAATAATACTTTGGGTAATTTGGCGAGGTTAGGAAACCTCGCCAGCAGGGGAGTGAACCTGCATCATGTGAACAGACAATTACCGAATTAATTATTTGATCTTCATAAGAGATAAAGCCTACTGTTAGGACAAGTGCAAGTCTAACGTTTACCTGCCAGTATATCTGCGATTTCCTTATCTTCTAAAATTGAAATATGAGCGTGAAGCGTTTCATCTTGTTCCTCTTGAATTTTCTCAATTTCCTGAAGCAGTTGATGTAATTGAGACTTAAAAGACTCAATTCTGTCTTGAGCTTTATTGCATTCCTGTTGGAGTGTAGAAAAACGCTCGTTCTTCTCATCTAAACTTGATTGAATAGCACTATAACCTGATTGAAATCGAATGTAATCTGGATGCTGTTCTATTTCCTCCTGAGACTTTCCAGCTTGTTGAAGTTCATCGGTTAAAGTGTTTATCTGATTCTTGACTTCTGCCAGTTGATTCTTAAGTTTGTTTATATCATCTGTAACATGAGGGAACGAGCTTTTTCTTTTTTCCACCTTTGCAATCAAGTGTGCCGTAGCATTTTTATGTTGTTGAATATTTTCTTGTTTGTGTTGAATTAGAATTTCATAAGCAAACCGCAACATATCGATATCAATCTTCCCACGGAGTTTGGGTAATCTTGTTTTACCTTTGGACATCCCTATTAATGACTTGAAAAAATCTGAAACTGACCTTAACATTTAGGTAATCCTCCGAAGTTATATTCAATTTCGTTCCGATATGTACCTTCTCTCTAAGCTCTTGTATCATTGAAGTGGTTTCTGTTCAGTAGACTCAACATTCTGATGACCTGTCAAAGTCTGTGTGTCTTCATCTGCGTTTATGGATTGTGTTATTTCAATTTCTGGTTCTTGTGTAGACATCCGTATCTGTTCATCAACCTTTTTAGCAAACGCAAGGCTTTCATCAAGTTCGGATCGTAGTCGTGACAGTTCTGTATCATTACTATCAGGACTAAGTGTTAGTACACGTGTATAGAGGTGCGTTAGCTGCACTATCGTCTGCTCAACATCAGCGATGAGTTTTTCTCTGTGTTGTTGTAGGACTCGTCGAACATTCTTCAGTTTTGAACTTCTGGATTTCTCGTACATCCGCAATGTATCTTTCAGACACTGAACAGCTTGCGTGAATAGTTCAGTAACCTTACCTGTGATTTCAGCACTTACTGAGAGAGGGAGTGTTGCCATCCAACCGCCATCATTCACATCCTCTTGAAAAGAGTGGTGTAGTGTGCGCAATTCTTCCAACATCTGTTCTGTTCTCGTATCGCCATCTTCTTTTAGTTGTATATGTAGTGCGTTTAAATCTTCCTCCTGTTTGTGTTGTGCCTCGTGCAGTAACTCTTCATGAACGCGTTTAGCGATATCATCTGTGCCAATCGTCCACTTCGTAATCAGACTACCTATCGGAATTGCTATCCCCATCACAGCACTTGCGAATAGAAAGAAGATCTTCGGTTCAAAATTGAACACCCAAGACGCGAAAACAGTAATCGCCCCCGCAGCAAAAGGGTAAATCACGAAGGGGTTATTAATAAGATGAAGCAGGTATTTCTTTAGAAATAGTTTCCTATCAATCAACTTTCTCACCCAATGTCAAGCGTTTTGTCCTTAATCTCAGGATATATCACGTATAATTCTATCATAACATAGTAGTGTCTGTAAAGAGAATTGACAGAATATCAGAGTATTTAGTTTATATCATTAAAAGTATAACAGAGGATGATGAAAAAAACAACTGCATTATGTTATACCAAATTACACCCTAATTTGGTATAATGAGCAAAAGACGAGAAACCTTTATATATTCATCATTTTCACACATTGATGATGGTTTGATGATGACATTAGGAGGAAATGTGACGTTTGATATTATTATATCTGGTGGCAGCATCGTTGATGGAACAGGAAAACGTGATCCTTATGTTGCAGATATTGGTATTCAATCCGATAAAATTACTGAGATTGGAGACCTTGAAAAAGCAGATACGTCCAGTCGTATATCAGCAGATGGATTGGTTGTGTGCCCAGGTTTTGTTGATGTTCACGTGCATTCTGAAATAGCGTTACTCGGTGGACGCGACCAATATGCCGCCCTCATGCAAGGTGTTACAACGCATCTCGCAGCACCCGACGGTTTTGGTTGGGCTCCACTTTCGCCTAAACAGGCACAAGAACTATGGCATTATACCCAATTTGCCTACGGGGATGATGAAGTTCCGCTGAAATGGCAGACTCCAGATGAATATCTGAATATGTTCAACGGTAGAATTCCTGCGAATCTTTATCCGCAAGTACCGCATTGTGCTGTCCGACTCGGTGCAATGGGGTGGGATGCACGTCCTGCTACTACAGATGAACTGAAAGCAATGGAAAGGACAACGCGCGATTGGCTTGAGGCTGGCGCATGTTGCCTCTGCTTAGGATTAGATTATCAACCCTCTGCAAATGCGGATCTGAATGAACTGGTATATCTATCAAAGGTGGCTGCACGTTATGATGCAATCTATGCTGCACATGTCCGTTACCAACTTATCGGCAGAAAGGCTGCATGGGAAGAGACTATTGAAATTGCGAAACAAGCAGAGATTCCCGTTCATATTTCACATGAACGTGTTGACGATGAAGTGGCGAAAGTGCTTGAACAGGTTGACCGTGAAGACATTGATCTGACCTTTGAATCCTATCTGTATCCTGCGGGGATGACCCATCTTGCGATGTTGCTTCCGATGGAATATCAAACAGGAAAACCTGAAGAGATGTTGCAGAATCTGGAAACTCCAGACGTCCGAGAGCACTCTCTGCCTTATTTGCGTGAGAAATTGGGAGGAGGTAACCAGATTATAGGCTATAACAATTCCGGTAGATATATCGGCATGTTACTCTTCCAAGCAGCTGAAGCGGAAGGAAAAACGAATGAAGAATTTGCTTATGATTTCATAAGACAGGAGGCAGCCATCGAGACATTTATTATGCCGTGGGGAACGCCATCTGAAGAAAGCGAACGGACTTTAGACCGGACAGCAACCCATCCTCGGATGATGATAGCAAGCGATGGTGTTTACAACATACCACATCCGCATCCGAGAAGCTACGGGTGTTTCGTGCAGTATCTTGGCAAATATGTGAGGGATAAACAGATAGTCTCTTTAAAGGATGCAGTCTATAAGATGAGCGGTTTTCCTGCCGAAAGATTTAGACTGAGCGATCGCGGTAGAATTGCTGAAGGTCTTGCTGCAGACATTGTCATATTTGATCCAGATACCGTTGCGGATCAGTCTACTTGGTTTGAACCTGTGAACCCGCCCATAGGTGTGAGTTGGGTGCTTGTCAACGGAATTCCGGTGATTGAAAATTCCAATGTCACTGACAAGTTACCGGGAAGAGTGTTACGGCATACACAATAGGGAGCGTGATAAATGGACAGATATGACCTTACTATCATTGGAGGTGGAAGTGCTGGGCTCGTGCTTGCTGTCGCTGGAGCCAATCTCGGCAAAAAGACAGCTCTAATTGAAAAGCACCGACTGGGAGGAGATTGTCTCTGGACAGGGTGTGTGCCATCTAAAGCATTGCTCAAGGCAGCAAAAGTGGCACATAACATGCGAAACAGCGATAAATACGGGATACCACCGGTCGAGACTAAACCAGATTTTCAAGAGGTCTTGAATTATGTCCGGAGCACACAAAACCGTATTGAGGAAGAACATGATAATCCTGAACGATTCCGCGAGATGGGTGTTGATGTCATCTTCGGTGATGGGCACTTTGATTCACCGAATATTTTTATTGTAGAGGACCGTGAAAATGGCACGACACGTACGCTCAACAGCAAGAAGTTTGTCATCAGTACAGGATCGCGTCCGCTTGTACCTGCTATTACTGGTTTAGATTCATGTGATTATCTGGATAGTGAAAATGTATGGGAGTTGACAGAACTACCACAACGGTTGTTAGTTGTCGGTGCAGGTCCGATAGGGATTGAATTGGGACAAGCGTTTCATCGTCTCGGGTCAGAAGTAACGATTGCACAACGCAGCAACCGTATCATGAATAAAGAGGACTTGGATGTATCTGAAAAGATGTTTGATTACCTGAGTGCAGAAGGTATTGATATCAGGCTCAATACGGGAATAGAGACAGTAGAGAAACGTGATGGTGAAATCAATGTAGCCTTTGTTGGAACGAATCACGGTGAAAACGTAGCTCATCATAAACAGATATATGATAAGATACTGATTGCAACGGGTCGTGCACCTAACATTGAAGGTTTATGTCTTGAAAAAATCGGTGTTCAGATTTGTAAGAGTGGTATTGTCGTTAACAACAGACTTCAGACGCATGTGAAGAACATCTATGCCGCTGGGGACGTAATCGGACACTACTTGTTTACCCATGTCGCAGCATTTCAGGCACAACTTCTCATCAAGAATGTTTTACTTCCTTTTCGTCAGAAGGTCAACTATGCTGTTGTGCCTTGGACGACTTTCTGTGATCCAGAGGTTGCACGTTGTGGTCTGACTGAAACTGAAGCGAGAGAGAAATATGGGGATGTGGATGTGTTCAGACTGGATCAATCTGATGTTGACAGAGCCGTTGCTGACGGGGAAACACAGGGGTTCACCAAAGTTATCGCATCAAAATGGCGGGGTAAGATTTTAGGTGTTCATATAGTCGGAACAAATGCAGGTGAGGTGCTTCATGAGTATGTATTGGCAATGCAGGAAGGGATTCCGTTACGCAAATTGAGCGGTATGATTCATGTGTATCCGACGTATTCAACGAGTGTGTGGCGTGTTGCTGCTAAGTGGATTTCAGAAGGGACGTTGGTTAAGACGTTGCGTAGGTTGACAAAGACAGGATAAAGTGTTTTTACAGTCTACAGTCCTAACTTTCTCGCCACATCCTCAATTGGAATAGGCTTGACTTTGCCAGATTCGTAATCCGCAATACTTTGGTCGATCTCAGCATCAATATCAGGTTTTAGCTCTAATCCTTCATCAGGATCGTATTCGTAAGGCTCTAATGCAAGTTCAAAGAGTTCATAGGTCACAAAAAATTCCCGAAATACTGCGTCCAATTGTTGAAGCGAAGGTTTCTGCTCAAGTAAACTCATGATCTTTTCGCGCACACTGAAAATTTCTTGTGTAACAAGTGTTTGGATAAGTTTGCAATACTCACTGAATGGTAATTCGGGGATCTTTATGTCTGGCATTGGATCGCTTTCTAAGTAACCCCCCATCCGTCTGCACATTCTTTCTTCAAGGGTTGTTTTTCTATTGGCGTGGATATATTCGAGTTGACGTTTTAGCTTTTTATCAAGCGGTGTGTGCGGTTCAACGCCTTGCAGCGGATATTCTTCATATTCTTCAAGCCAAAAGGCGATGCTTTCGTATCCACAAAAGAATTCTCGGAACTCTGTTTCCAATTTCGACTTGTTATCTGATGAAGGTTTTACTTTGAGCAACTTAATGAGCCGTTCACGGGCGTAAAAGAAATCATCCTGAACAAGACGTTGAAGTAATTCGTAGTATTCACTATGGGACATATCAACAAGTTTTTTCACAAGATTCTCCCTTCATGTGTCAGAATTACTACACACTTTAGTGCTATTTGTATGTACAGTGAATGTATTTTGCAGCATCCATGAATATCGTTAATATAGTTCGGATGCTAATTAATGGAATCATGAAAAAGTCGGAGACTACAACCCTATTTGGTTTAAGGAATATCAGGGAATTTAACCTTACAGATATAAATGCGGCGACCAATTGCCCAAAATAGAGTTTGTAGTTCCGACCCACCTAAGGAGGCATACGTCATTCAGAGCAATTTTTATGCCAACCGAAAGCGGTGTTTTTTGCTGTATGATTCGGTAAATTTGCCTGTTTTTTGTACAGACTGATGAAAAAATAGACATAGTTTGATATTGATTTATGACTTGAACTACCACATAAAATCTACAAACTTTACGTTGCACACAAGATTCTACTTGGCTTTTATTTTCTCTCAACTTTTTCAACAATCAACGGAACATCAAGTAGATGGGCAATTTTTTCAAGCTCCCCTGTTCTATCATCATTACAAAAACCGATCGTTCCTCTCACCCAGAATTCATCAACTTTGATACCTTTGGTTTTATAACCAGTGAACGGTTCCCTTGATACAATGTTAGGACGAACTTCCATTATTTTTTCCAGATCTAACTTTTTAAGCACCTCAATGTACGTGTCTTGACTGCGATAGTGATGAATAACTGTTTTATCATGCATAGTAACTTTAAGGTTAGTAATTTTCCTTCGTCCTTTGCTTTTCTCATTTTGTTCATCCCTAACGGGAAAAGGAGTGTCTTGAGATGTTGGTACGTATGTAATGCTGTTATCGGGTGGTGACTGAAGTAACGATTCAATACTTGCTTTTACTTCAGGTGGTGCCTCAATAATTGCCTTATATTTTGGCAGGATAGTCTCAATAATTTCTTCAACAATATCGTACTCCTGAACTCCTAATGTTTTTAAGAATTCGTAGGCATCCTTATCTGTTGACGCCGCTTTGGTTAACAACTTGTCACAAATGACTTCTACTTCCCGTTTGTCACGAATGGCTTCTACTTCCCGTTTCTGTTCAGGAGCATCGATTTGTCCGAGTATATCTGCAATTTCGTAGAGCCGCGAACTTGCATATTCCCATGTAAGGTCTTCCGTACCGGGGTGAGAGATTTTATTTCGTGCCTCTTTTATAATGTATACTGAACTACGAACTTCCCGATTTGTATCAAAGTGGCATTTAAATGCATGCTCCCAATATTCTCTGAAGAGATGAGGGAAGTCTTTGATATCTATATCCGATCCGTTTTTAAAGTGATGTTCTGGTCGTAAACGTTCTACCGTTGACAAGTTTGTAAGAATAAAAGTACGCATGGTATCTCTATAGATGTTTAGTGCTTTATTAAGTGCTTCTTGGTTGGTCCACTTTTTCGAATTCAAGTGTTTGATACTCCCTCCACGATTTTTTTGCAGTTTACCCGATTTTTGGGTTTTGGTCAAGAAGATAATGCTCTTGGGTGTGTAAAGTTTTTGTCACTATATTTATCTGAACCAGGATTTGCGGGATTATAGGATTTTCAAATCAACGGTATGAATGCCATTTAGGCATTACCCGGGATAAGAGGCATCTTCTCGTATTTTATTCTTCTGAAAATGTGAAACCTTTTGTGGTTCATCCGTTTATGTACATAACACTCCGCTGGAGTGCAGCCTGTTGACAATCCTTTTTAACTATAGACATATTGCTCCGCTGGAGCAAGGGTCAGCGATCATTTTATCTAGGGGACAAAAACTTTACACACTTAAATAGCATGTCTATTTTTAGCAAAAGTATTGACTATTAGACTGTCAACTCCTGCTAAACAGACTTGACAAAGCACTATCAATAATTTTCAGTTGATAATAGACAGTGATTGATGGCGGTTCGGACAAGAACGTTTGTTTTTTTACGGTTAATCAGTTGAATCTTCTACTTCATCTGAATTTTCGTAATAGCGTAAGATTTCTTTCAAATCATGGAAATGGGTTTCTACAAATCTTATGCTCGTTTCTAATTCTCCAAGTTTCAACGGAAACTCCATATCTTCTGAATTTATTATGTGATTTCTCAACTTCTCCATGACTGTTTTACCTTCTTTGACTGTCCTTACAAAATAATCGAACCTTGCAGCGCACTCCGGACAAAGTGCAAGATACTGTGCTACGAACTCTTTGGGAAAATGATATTCCGGCAGTTCATCACTCTTAAATTTTATCGTAAGGGCTTCCATCGCCACGAAATAATACTTACCATCAGTTTTCTTAAACGGCATCTCTTCTTTACATATCTGACATACCATCTCCTTAGCATCAGAATCATGGTTGGTATACCATTGCTGTAGTGTTTCTCTCTGATTAATTTCAAATTTAGTAACTCTCTCGTTTCGGATTCGTTCTTCATATATTTTATGAGGTGCATTCCTAATTTGTTCTAAAACTCGTTTTTCTCGTAATTCTGGATTTCTCACGGGTGATGTAGGAAAACCAGGTCCGTTCTGTCGATTCTGAGACTTGTATTGGGAAATCAAAACTTCTACAGTAATTCCTTCTCCATCATTCAACATTTGGCCTAATTCAGCAAATTTCTCAGCTTCTTCAATAGAAGCAAAACCAAAGTCTTTAGCTTGTTGATTACGCTGAGCGTGTTCTTCTTGCTGTTCTTTTGTTTTCTTACCAAATTCAATTGCTTTGAGCCATTCTTGTTCTGTTTCATATGGAAAACCTTCAGGGAGTCTTTCAATTGAGGCAAGGCAAGGACGCACGAAAAAGATAGTTCCATCATCTCTTTGTGGTACCCATTTGGCATTTCTTAAAGTGTGCACAAGACTTGACGAACCAACACGGATAGGATAACTTGCATTATTACGATATCTTGCATACAAACAATCCTGGGTTTGCGAACACATCGTTCGCCATATTAATCTTGATTTCTCAATAGAAGGGGAATCAAGTAAAATTCTGATTTCTGGAATGGTATGATCTTCATTTTTCCTAGTGTCATATCTCAATTGGCCTTCTGCATGATCTATAAGATATGAACGTTCTGGATGTTTGGAGGGGATATTTTGTGGAATAATCTCCAATTTTGTCTGTACTCCGACAGCTTCAGCGAAAGCAGCTAGATCTTTCGGATCTATATTGGATCCATGGTTAGCATAATTTGGTGAAAGGGCTTGTTTGAAAGAATCTGAGTCTTTACTAATAGCATCATGGTAAGCGGTTAAACTGGTATCAAGATAGGGGGAATCCAAAAAAACTTCCCCTGGTTTTCTAAACGATCTTTTATTATCCCGTTTAAGATCAATTTCAAAGATTGAATAATTATCAAATATAGATTTTGAGGTAGGAACCTCTTCAACAAGCTCAATAAATTTTTTCATATCTTCGTCCCGAGGATTAAACGGTTCCCTGTACCGCTGTTTCAAAATCACTTTAACCCGTTCAGTTTCATCAACTTCATTTACTTTAATAGTTTCAAGAAACTTCCGGGCTTTTTCTTGCTGGTTCTTGTTATTTCCGAAGGAATAGACAGCGGGATCAACGTAATGGAAGTCTTCCTCTTGGGTTTCTTCTTTTTGCGATTCCGCTTCGTCTGCGTCATCAACTAACGTTGAGCCAGTAAACAAATTTTCATCAGGTTTAACATCATCAGTGAAGAAATGGCACTCACTACCAATTCTGTATTCACCGTCAATACAACGAACAATACGAAGTTCTGATAACTCATCTTCATAGTCGGAAGGAGCATCATCTAAAAAGGCATAGAACTTTTGATACCATTCATCTCCCTTATTCTGCAACCATTTCATTATGGGTTCAGCACCTGAATTTAATGCTTCAATAAGATCTTCAACACCCCATTCAAGAATATCAAGAGTGTCAAGAAAATCATTGATTCGTTCATTTTGTTTTTTCGCATTTTCATCCTCAATAAATCTCCCTTTATCGTCTCGTCTACGGATTAGTGGCGGGTTCGCAACCCACAGTGGTGAATGGTGATCTTTACCAAGGAGCGTGGCTAGATCATCGTCGTCAATTAGATCGGATAATGCTCTTGCGCCTCTATAGGCTCCTGAAGCGGCAGCATGTTCACCCTGTTTCATTGGGACCAGTTTTTCCGCATTAAATTCTTTAATTAACTGTTTTTGGATAGGAAGATAAAAAGGGTATAGATAACGTCTGCCATTGGGTAAGATCGAAAGAAATTCCACGTCTAACATATCCCGCTCACGAATAGTATGCATTGATTCTGCAATCAGAACCGCAAGATGATCTCGCAATTCGTCGTTCGCTGGACAATCCCGAACACTGTTGCGTGCAACAGTTGATGCAAAAGGGGCGTGCATGTGGAACTGTAGATTAGATTTCTCATCTACAGCAGGAAAATAGATACAGACCTGTCCGGGATTTAATGGTCTAATTTTCCATTCACCTTTTTCAGTTTTTTCCATGCCAAAAGCAACCGCAATTTTATAGTCCTTAAGTTCATCATTTTCTTCGTCTCTAACAGAGACTACTTTCTCGAATCTGAGAAAGTGGCTTGAATCAGGAACAGGATTTCCAGGATGGACTATAGAAATCTCAATTTGATGTTCATCATTTTCATTTTTCCTAAGTTCCAAGTACCCTTTTGTTGAATCAGGTAGGCAGTAATCAATTCTGCGGATGTTACTTAGAAAAAGCAGGGAATTTTCGTTTAATTCTTGGAGATTCCTTTTTATTTCCACTTGTGCATTTTCTGGAGACTTTTTAGGGTTGTTGAAGGGAAAAGTAAACAGTGTGTTTCCTTCTTCAGGTATTGCGGGGAAAAGATCTTTCGTATCAGGTACAAACATGTCACGAATGCGAAAGTGGAATTCTCCCGATTTAATCTCTGGTGTTTCTGTATAAGCAAAGACGGCTTTAAAACCAATACCAAACTTACCGATGCTGGTATGGTCATCCTTCTTAGGACTTTTACCGATTCCCGTTATTGCTACAACATCTTCTTGTGAAAACAGACGATTTCCGTTATGTTCAAATGTTGCCTTGTCTTTTTCTAAAAGAATCTGAACCTCTGTAGCCCTTGCATCCTCAGCATTTTGAAGAAGCTCATATATGAAATGAGCATTGTCCGGGTACAAGTCAGTGAGTAAGTTCTTAATACCGTCTTCAAAATCGTTTTCACGGTATGCTTCAAGGATTTTTTCGCGCTTTTTGCGTAATTCGTCAAGAAAGTTGTTTTGTTTTATATCTGCGTTTAAACTTTCTTTCATAATCCTCCTCCTTTATCACATTTGACAAATCTGTTTATACACTATGTAGTGGATAATGTATCCTTAGACACTTCCAAAATTCCAGACGCTACAAGTTCAGTCGTAATATCTGCCTTTTCCATTCCTTCTTCCAACCCTTGAATTCGTCTATTGTAATCAGCCTCTGCATTTGCGATCTGCTGTTGACGCATCCGTTGAATGTTTGGATGTGTCGCTTCCTCAATCTGCTTTTCAAGGAGTGTTATCCGTTTCTGATGACTCGTTGATAGACTCTCCTTCTGATATTCAACAATTTCCCGTGTGTGTTGTCTGTGCTTCTCACGTGCTTCAGTCCACATGGCATGATGTTGTTCATCCAATGCTCTCTGATCGGTTAAACTTACATCTTCACCTATATCGTTATCTTCAGCCGTTTCAAGTAATGTTTGAAGATGCGGTGTCAACACCTCTGATGACGTGATAGGCTGAAGAACCCAATCCTCTTTATTGCCGAGATACTCCCATTTGTAGATTGCAAATTGATAACGGCCTGCAGGAACTTGATCCATCCTAACCTTTAGTGATACAACGATTTCACTTGTTTTGTCCAACGCCGCTGATGCCTGTTTTACAAGCGGATGGACTGGCATAATGAAGACAGCTTTAGGATGCTTCTTTGCACTTTCGTAATCAAATGTTATGGTTAAGTGTTGTTCAGTTCCCTTCAGCCAGTTTTCCCATTCTCGATAGACCTTTGTCTTTTCTCTGGGGAATTGTTGAAAATCATGCAATATAGTGTTTCGGGCATCTTCCGAGAGTCGGAGTGTTTTGAGAGATTTTTCGCCGAGAATGAACTCCTGTTCTGTTGCGATTTTTCGCTGAAGATAACGCGTAACGAATCGTTGAATTGATTTAGGCGTTAACCAAAAACTTGATGCTTCTTGGACCTCTTTCTCTATTTCTTTCTCTTTTTCCTTGCTTTGATCAGGGAATGGAAGACTGAAAAGGTCTAATTGTACTGCTTCCAAGGTTTCTTGTTCTTGTAATTCTCGAATTTTGTTATCTTCCAGTTGTTGTAACCTTGTATTTCTTTCCTCTTGGGTCAATTCAAAATCTTCGGCTATGTTTTGAAGTTCGGTTGTGATTTCTCCAAGGATTTTTTCGCTACCTCCCAATGCACTTTTAAAAACACCGATACGTCGAAGGCATCGTTCATAGATGTCGGCATCCACGGTGTCTGGTGTGATTAGGTTGTAAATGGTCACACTTTCGCTCTTTTGACCTCTCCTATCAATACGGCCTATTCGTTGTTCAATTTTCATTGGATTCCACGGCAGGTCGTAATTAACAATACTGTCGCAAAACTGGTAATCTAATCCCTCACATCCGACTTCAGAAAAAAGCATCAGGTCTATACAATTGTTCTCAGTCTTTGATTTTTCAAACCGCTCGCTGAGTTGTTTACGTTCTTCGTCTGCTACGCCGCCGTGGATCATGCCGACACGAACTCCATCTGCTTTGAGGTGTTTGTAAAGGTAGGCGAGTGTATGTCGAAAACTGCTAAAAACCATGATTTTGTTATTTGATAGTTTTTGTCTATCACGGACAATTTTACGGAGTGCCTCTAATTTCATATCTATTGCATCAAGGTTTTTCACTTTTTCAAGAAGTGTTTGTATATGTTCTTGAATTAGTTTAACATTCTCTGATGTTGGGATAGCATCTGCAGCGTCAGCTTCTGTCCACTCAAGTTCGTCAAGGTTACGATTCAAAATATCTTCAAGGAAGGGTTCAAGTCCATAAAGACAACTTGCTAACTGTCTGCGGAGAGTTGTCATCATGAAGTTAACACTCTTATCACCGTGAATGCTGCGAAATATTTCCGCTTTTGCTTCAAGCAGTGCTTCATGAATTTCTTCCTGTTTTGGTGTCAAAGGAACCTCTACGGTTTGGGGTTTGCGAATGGTAAATTCACCTATATCGCGTCGGCGCGTTCTGTTAATTATCCGTGAAAATGTGTGGAGTGCTTCCATATCGGTGATAAGTTGTATGCGTTCTTCATTGGTAATCTGTCTGTTATCAAGCTGTCTTCTAATCCGTTTGAATTCAGGATTTTTTTTGAAAATTGCTTGTCCCCATGCGGTTGCAGCTGCCTGATCGAGATTCTCTTTTGCGTGCTGTTCCCAATCTATCTGCCGTGCACGAGCCGCATCCACTGCCCGATTGATGAACGGGTTCGGTTCCGACATGTGCTCAAAACTCTCATAATCTAAAACCAGATCAGGACGAAGAACATTTAGCAGCACGAACAAGTCATGGTTTTTGAGTTGGATAGGTGTTGCGGTTAGAAAAACAGCTGCTGCCGCATTGTCGCAGAAAAATCGGACAGCTTCGTGATTCGCAGTGCTCTGATTTCGGATATGGTGTGCCTCATCCACTATGACGAGATCAAATTGCGGCGGTGGATCGAGGTCTGCAAGTCCTTTTCCAGTCCGCCGTTTTCGGCTACCGTCGGGACCGTAAAGTCGTGTCTTATCTAACAATGAATAGGGGAGAATTGCTTTCTTATATTGCTCCGGCCATTCGCCATCCAGATGGGTTTCTTCAATACAGTATCGCAAAGTCTTTCCATCCAGATGCATAAAATCTTCGTCAAACCTTTTCATTTCGCGTTGCCATTTTGCCTCAGCAACAAGTGGTCGTGGGCATATAATTAGGACAGACTTGATTTCCTCACGTGCCTGTAACTCTCGAAGTATTAATCCCGCCTCAATTGTTTTTCCTACACCAACACTATCGGCGATAAGTAACCTCGGACGATCAGATTTGATAAATTTCAAGACAGGTCGGTATTGGTATGGAATATAGTCAATTCGCGCTGTATTGAGTGAATACAACGTTGATAATACTGGAGATTGGATCTGCAGCGCGGTGAGATAAGCATGAAACTCGTCACAGGAAAAACGATGGGAGTCGTCTTCGCTTTGAATTTCAACCTGTAATTGAGATGCGAAATAGGTTTTAATCTCTCCATCAACAAAGACGTTGACTCTGTCTTCAGGAGAACCAGGCAATACTGTGATAACAGCACCGCGAGTAGAGGGATTAGATTTTAAAAATACAATTTGACCGGGAGAAAATTCTGTTGAATTAATAGCGTTTGATTCCATAGGCGTATCTCCAATAGAATTTATAGTGGATCTCAGAATTCTTACCCTATTGTGAAATGGCGAGGTTAGGAAACCTCGCCAGCAAGAGTTCCACTTGTAAGTTGAAATGTTTCCTTATTTCCCGTTTACAATAAGTTGAACAAACCTCTAAAAATCTATAAGTTGAACTATCCTTTCACAACGCCAATTGGTCGGAGACGCGCGACGCGGCGTGAAAGTCCTGCTTCGTCAACAACGCGGACGACTTCATCAACATCTTTGTATGCCTCAGGGGTTTCCTCCTGCAGTGTCCGTTTGCCTTCTGCACGCACATAGATGCCTCTTTTTTCAAGGTCCTTCTGAATGGAACGTCCCTCAGTTAATGCAATCGCTTTGCGTCGTGAAAGGACTCTACCTGCCCCGTGGCAGGTTGTGCCCCATGTCTCCTTCATAGCCCCCGGATCTCCGACCAGTACATAAGATGCAGTCCCCATATCACCGGGTATCAACACAGGTTGCCCAACTTTTTGATATTTTTCGGGAATCTCAGGATGTCCAGCAGGAAAAGCACGAGTTGCGCCTTTGCGATGGACAAACAACTCACGTTCTTCTCCATCAACCTCATGATTTTCAAACTTTCCGATGTTATGTGATACATCATATACCAGTTCCAATCCGAGTTCATCCTCTGTTGTGTCAAAATACTTCATGAAGGTTTGACGGACAAGATGCATGATACATTGCCGGTTATTCCAAGCATAATTTGCACTACACGCCATTGCAGTGATATAATCCTGACCTTCTGGGGAGTTAATTGGCGCAGACGCAAGTTGACGATCAGGTAGGTTTATGCCGTATCTTTCAGTGACCTGAACCCAACTCTTGACATGTTCATCACAGATCTGATAGCCGAATCCCCGTGAACCGGTATGAATCATGACGCATACATTACCGACCTCCAGTCCCATTGCATCGGCTGCTTCCTGATAGAAGATACGATCAACGATCTGAACTTCCAAGAAATGGTTTCCTGATCCGAGTGTTCCGAGTTGATTTTTCCCGCGTTCCAATGCACGTTGACTTGCGGCATCAGCACTTGCATGGTGTAGGGTCCCTGTTGCTTCAGTGTATTGCAGATCATCTGGATTACCGTATTCGCGCTCAATTGCCCATTGTGCGCCTTTTTCTATCATGTATTTTTCTTCATTTAAGGATAGATTTATCTGTCCTCTTGAGCCGACACCACAAGGTATCCTGTCAAATAGCTCTCCGATGAGTCCTTTCGTTTTACCCTCTAACTGTGTGTCCTTTAGGTTTGTTCTGATGAGGCGTACACCGCAGTTAATATCGTATCCTATTCCTCCGGGAGAAACGACTCCGTCTGCTTTTGGGTCGGTTGCTGCAACTCCGCCGATGACGAAACCGTATCCCCAGTGCAAATCTGGCATAGCGAGTGAATGTTTGACGATCCCCGGCAGATGTGCGACATTTGCGACTTGCTGGAGTGCCTCATCACTTTTAGCTTGTTCGAGAAGTTTTTCGTTGGCATAAACTATGCCATCTACACGCATTCCTTTCATGTAGCTTTTCGGGATACGCCACCGGTAGTCGTCAATTTTTTGTAGGGTTACTTTTTCTGCCATGATAGTCCCTCCCTTGTGTTTGTTCTTTTAGTTCTTTTTACGCTTTTTGTTCCACCATACTTGTAAGAATCCCTAATATCATATCGCACTGGGAAATATGATAGGTGTGCATGTCAATGTAGAGTTTCTTTCCCTCCAATTTGAGGAAAAGCCAATTAATCCCGGATGTGATGGTTCCATAAATACAAGCGATGTTATTCCCTTCTTCTGCATTGAAACGTTGTGCAGCGATCATTTCTGCAACACACTGTCCTAATCCTGCCAGAAAGTCATCCTTTTTCGCCTCAACAAGGAGGATGACGGGTGCCCTTAAAGAAAACTGACTTGGTGAAAGACTTACCAAGAAATCGCATACACCAGTAAGTCCATCTTCAGCATTTACGTTAAAGTCGATCCCAGAAAAAAAACTGATGCGTCGTTCAAAGTGTTCCCTGAGCTCAACCAGAACATCTACTACAATCAGTTCTGATCTTGCTTTTTCAGTGCTGATAGCAAATGCTAATGGAACGTTTCGCTCCAACACTGTGGAGAGTAGTTCACTCGGCTTCACCGGCTCACTGGAAGTGAAGATACCGGGGGCATCCACTTCTTCTAAATCAAACGCTTCCAACACTGTGTCTAAAGTAAAATTGCTATATGCCATCTGAGAGAATCTCCTTGTAACAATTGTGCCGGTCCGGGCGGTGTTGCAACCCGACGTACATCCCACATAAGTCAGAATGTTAGACCAGATGTTTATTATACAGCATTTTTCTTGAGAATGCAATCTTTGCTCAATCTTGGAGGACATAGAGGAACACAGACATAAGCAAATGGAAACGTGTAGAATGTGAAGACTAGCGCGAGAACGTTCATTACTTTTCATTTATAGTACTGAAAGTTCCGGTATATCCATCCATTTCCGTTTCTGCCAAGATTCCATTCCTTTTTCTGCTAATTGTACACCCTTTGCCCCTTCAAGGAGTGTCCACGGGAACGGTTCATCATTAACGACATGTTTGAGGAATAATTCCCATTGTGCTCTAAATGCGTTCTGATATGTTTCCTGTTCCGGAATCTTGAGCCAACCATCAAAAAAGTCAATCGGTTGTTCAATATCAGGGTTCCAGACAGGACGGGGTGTACCAGAGAGTGGTTGTATCCAGCAATCCCGTAATCCTGCAATTGCAGAACCGTTCAAACCGTCAACCTGTATTGTTAGAAGATCGTCACGTCTCACCCGTACTGCCCAGGATGAGTTGAAGTGAGCGATAATACCATCTTCTATTTCAAAGGTAGCGTACGCAGCATCTTCTGCTGTACATTGATACGGTTTGTTTTCCTCATCCCATCGTTGTGGAAGATGTGTGGTTGCAATACAAGATACGCTTTTGACAGCACCGAAAAGGTTATCTAACACATATCGCCAGTGACTGAACATATCAAGTATGATTCCGCCTCCATCTTCTGTGCGATAGTTCCAAGAGGGTCGTTGTGTAGGAATTGCATCTCCCTGAAAAACCCAATAGCCGAATTCACCACGGACAGAGATTATTTTACCGAAGAAGTCCGCATCAATCAAACGTTTTAATTTCTGAATACCCGGTAACCAGAGTTTATCTTGAACGACACCGTTTTTAAGTCCTGCATTTGCTGCTTGTTCATAGAGACTATACGCATCATCAGTATTGGTAGCCGTTGGTTTTTCACAATAGATGTGTTTTCCTGCAGAGATAGCAGCTTGCACAGCATCAACACGTCTGGATGTAACCTGCGCGTCAAAATAGATGGAGTAATCATCTTCAGCAAGGGTTGCATCAAGGTCAGTACTCCACTTTTCAACGTTTGTGGTTTCAGATAGTTTTTCTAATTTAGCAGGATTTCTACCGACGAGAAAAGGGTCAGGTATAATCACTTCGCTATCTCCGATTGGAATGCCTCCCTCTTCAGCGATTGCTATGAGTGAGCGGATGAGATGTTGGTTAGTTCCCATCCTGCCTGTAACGCCGTTCATGATGATTCCGACACGATGTGTTTTTGAGGTTTTATCTGTCATTTACAATCCTTTTTTATGACCTGATGCTTTGTGAAGTACAGCGAAAACATTAAATGTGCAGTGATAAGTATTATACACACAATTGAGGAGAATATCAAGGAGATGCAGTGTCAATAGGGTGTGTAAATATTTTGTCACTCTATTTGTCAGAATCGCGGAAAGCGCGGAAGACGCGGAAGGCACGGAAGGGGTTCTTGTGTCTGCTATATCTGTTTTCACAAGTAGACTTGTGTGTGTGACCAAAGCTCTCTTTTTCTGTGTTATCTGTGTTCTCTGCGATTCAGACAGTTTTTATGTGTTTAGCTTCATTTTAAGAGGACGAGTCGGCGTGTTTGACCGAAAAGATTAATCAAACTGACATTATAATAAGGCAATTCAAAAAAATTGTCAAGATGAATGCATTAAGCCTATATATGTAATCATTGTTAATTGTTGAAATATATAGAATTTCGGTAACCAACGCGCAATGAATTACCCTACTACAAACAGCAGGTTCGCAGTAGGGTAGTTCTTTGTCTGTGATATAGGGTAACTTTATAATCCTTACTCTTTATCAAGGGACGAACTACGCCTTAGGTTTGTCAGTGCATTGCGGTGCTGCACCTTCGGGAAGTGGAGGAACATCTATACCGGCTTTTGGCAGTGTGCCAGCGAGTTCCTGTTTCCAATGGTCAACATCTCCTGCAGGTCCGTAGCAGTATACCATGTGCATGGGGGTGTCGCTGGTGTTCGTGAGCTGATGGAAAACCCACGAAGGAATAAAAACGGTTTGTCCAGAAGAAACCGTTTGTCTTTCTTCACCGAGACACATCTCACCTTCACCTTCAACGATGAAGTATATCTCTTCCTGTTCGTGGTTGTGCCACGGTACTTGTCCACCGTTGGGTTCCAAGACGACAAAACCCATGCAAAATTCATCTATCTGTATCGGGGATGCACCACCGACAAGATTTCTGGTTAATCTACGAGCGGGATATGTGCGACCTTCAATTTCATTTACATCTGCAATTAACATAGTGTTTCCTTTCCAACTAATATAAGAGTCTTTATTCAAAAAGTTCGGCAACTGAACAAGAAAAACCTTCAACAAGGTCCTCACCGCTGAGGGTGTCATTTCGTGATAGTAGGGTGAAGTCCGTTTCAGATCTATAGACTGCTACCGATTTGGCACGTGGTTCAAGTACCCATACCAACTGTGTGCCTGCTTCAAGATAGGCAAATACCTTTTCATGAATTCGCTGAAAAGGGTCTGAAGGCGAGGCAACTTCAACAGCGAGGTCTGGTGGAACAGGAGATGCTTTACTCAGGTCATCAGGAAGACGGTTTGTTGAAATAAATGCTATATCTGGTATCAACACGCGTTCACCAACGCGAAACCCTGTCTCCGAGAGTACACGTCCCAGTTGATTTTTACGAACATACAAGTGTAACAGAGAACTTAGGTTCACACTAATGTAGCCGTGTTCTACTGAAGTAGGTGGCATAGGAATTAATTCTCCTTTTATATATTCATAACCCTCCAAATCGCTTTCCAAGAATTCCTCCAATGTCATCTTGGGGAGCTCAGCGGGAAGACTATCTGGTGTAATGTAATGAACTTCTTGTGCATCCATTTTATTCTCCTTGATGTGTTGCTGTGCTTTTTCTACACTCTTTTACAATTCAATTTACCATAATACCAATTCTGCTTGTTTTTTTTGGTCTTATTCAAAAAGTTCCGCCACCCTACAAGTAAATCCTTCAATAACTACCTCACCGCTTAGGGTGTCATTTCGTGTTAGAGTCGTGATGTCTGTTTCAGAACGATAGACAGTTACCGTTTTGGACAGAGGTTTTAGTACCCATACTAACTGTGTTCCTGCTTCCAGATAAGCAAAATTCTTTTCTTCAATTTCAAAAATCGTGTCAGTTGGAGAAAGTACCTCTACAGCAAGATTTGGTGCGTTATATGATGGCTTACTCTTGTCATCAGGAAGTCGGTCGGTTGAAATATAGGAAATATCTGGAATTAGTCCAGATTCTCCAATTCTATATGCAGTGTATGGTAAATATATTCTTCCTATACGATTGTTTCGAACATATTCACCTAAAAAGAAAGCAACATTAGAACATATACATCCTAATTCCAATGTCTTGGGTGACATATACACTAATTCTCCATTAACATATTCATAACCCTTTAAGTCACTTTCAAGGAACTCCTCTAAGGTCATTACAGTCTTTCCAGGAGATAGGACATCTTGTTTGTAATGATAAATGTCTTGTGAATTCATGCATTTTCTCCAGTGTAAATTTGGCATTTAGTTTATCTTCAATGTAATCATAATTTACCACATTATGTTGATATATTTCAACCGTTTTGTGCTATGGGTGTGTAAATATCTTGTCATCTTTTTCATAAGAGATGGCACTCGGAGAGTGTCTACTACTATTAAGAGTATAGGAAATTCCAAAATTGATACTTTAGAGTCAAAAGCTTAACATACCCGTGCTATGGAATGTATTCAAAAAGATAAAGGCGTGTATGTAGAACACACATACACGCCTATGAAAAAACTGAACAATAATATACAAACTAAGGGTTCGCTTCAATTGCAGCCTGCGCTGCAGCCAGACGCGCAATTGGGACACGGAACGGAGAACATGATACATAATCAAACCCTAAACCGTAGCAGAATTTCACAGAACTCGGTTCTCCACCATGTTCACCACAGATTCCTACCTTCAAATCAGGTCGGACGGAACGTCCTTTATCACAACCTATCTGCAAAAGACTACCAACGCCTTCTTGATCTAATACCTGGAACGGATCATATTCAAGAACGCCGTTCTCAACATAATCGTCAAGGAATTTCACTGCATCATCGCGACTCATACCGAACGTTGTTTGTGTCAAGTCGTTTGTCCCATAAGAGAAGAATTCTGCCTCTGCTGCGATTTTGTCTGCAGTGAGTGCTGCACGGGGCAGTTCAATCATTGTGCCGACAAGGTATTCAACACGCGTGCCAGATTCTTTGAAGATTTCTTCCGCAGTGTCAACAACGACCTTGCGCTGCAATGAAAACTCATTGATATGTCCAACAAGTGGAATCATTACCTCTGGTAGCACTTTTATTCCGCGTTTCGTTACATCGACCGCAGCTTCAAAAATTGCACGCGCCTGCATTTCCGTTATTTCTGGGTAGACGATACCGAGTCTGCACCCACGATGACCCAGCATGGGATTGAACTCATGCAATTCTTCAACACGTTCATGAAGCTTCCGTGCGTCAACATTGATCCTACCGGCAAGTTCGTTTATTTCCGACTCGTTTTTCGGTAGGAACTCGTGCAAGGGTGGGTCAAGGGTCCGTATCGTAACAGGGTATCCAGCCATTGCCTCAAAGATACCGATAAAGTCTGTTCGTTGATGTGCCAACAGTTTTGCCAAAGCCTGCTTACGTTCAATTGTATCATCAGCAAGGATCATCTCACGAACAGCATCTATGCCAGTTCCAAAGAACATGTGTTCAGTACGGCAAAGTCCGATTCCTTCTGCGCCAAATTCTCTGGCAGTTATTGTGTCCTCTGGTGTGTCTGCATTGGTTCGGACATCCAGTGTACGCGCTTCATCTGCCCACTCCATGAGTATCCCGAATTGTCCACTAAGTTCAGGTTGAATCAGAGAGACTTGCCCTTTGAGAACGTCTCCCGTGGAACCGTTGAGGGTGATAAAGTCACCTTCTGCATAACGATTGCCTGCGGCATAGAATTCCAATTTGTCTTCATCTATGAATAGATCGGAACATCCAGCGACACAGCATTTACCCATGCCGCGTGCAACGACTGCTGCGTGGCTTGTCATTCCGCCGCGTGCGGTGAGGATTCCTTGAGCAGCATCCATACCACCGATGTCTTCTGGTGATGTTTCTGAACGGACTAGTATTACTTTTTCACCTTTTGCTGCGAGCTCTTCTGCGCGTAAAGCAGTAAAAACGACTTTACCGACAGCAGCACCTGGTGAGGCAGGCAATCCTTTAGCGATCACCTCAACATGAGCATCAGGATCAACACTCGGATGCAGTAACTGATCAAGATCGTTTGCGGGTACTCGCGTCAATGCAGCTTCTTTATCAATCATACCTTCTTCTACCATCTCAACTGCTATTCTGACTGCAGCCTGACCTGTTCGTTTTCCATTTCGGGTCTGTAGCATATATAGGGTCCCGTCTTGGATCGTAAATTCTACATCCTGCATATCACGATAGTGTTTCTCAAGTCTTAAACCGATATCAACCAATTCATCATAAGCATCGGGTTGGATGTTTCTAAGTTCTGATATTGGTAACGGGGTTCGAATACCGGCTACGACATCTTCCCCTTGAGCATTCATTAGGAATTCACCATAGAACTGATTGACACCTGTGGATGGGTTTCTCGTGAATGCAACGCCTGTTCCAGAGCTACCTCCCATGTTACCAAATACCATCGCTTGCACATTAACTGCGGTACGTCCGAGTTCTTCTGAAATATCGTTAAGTCGACGATACGTGATGGCGCGTGGATTGCCAGAAGATTCAAAGACTGCATCACGTGCCATGTCTAACTGTCTTCGGGGTTCGTCTGGAAAATCGTTACCCGCTTTCTGCTTGATGATGTTTTTGAATTCTTTGACAAGTTCCAACAGGTCGGGTGCTTCTAATTCTGTATCCAAATTAACACCTTTATCTGTTTTTTTCTTTTCAAGTAAATGTTCAAATTCGTCATGGTCAACACGCATCACAACGTTCCCGAACATTTGCACGAACCTACGGTATGCATCATAAGCGAACCGTTCGTTTTCGGACTTCGCGATGAGTCCTTGAACAGCGTCATCATTCAGGCCGAGGTTAAGAATCGTATCCATCATCCCTGGCATAGACACCGCAGCCCCTGAGCGAACAGAGATAAGTAGCGGGTTTTCCGTATCTCCGAATTTCTCGTCAAGAGTATCTTCTAGTTTCTGTAAGTTTTCGGTAATCTGCTGGTCAAGACCGCTGGGGTACTTCTTATCATTTTCATAGTAGAATTTGCATACTTCAGTGGAGATAGTAAAGCCTGGGGGGACAGGAACACCAAGGGTGGTCATTTCAGCAAGATTTGCCCCTTTCCCACCGAGTAGCGTTCGCATGGTTGCGTCGCCTTCGCCTTCACCGCCTCCAAAGAAGTAGACATACTTTGGTTTTGACATTAAATTCCTCCTGATTGCGTTCATCACACTGTAATTATTGGTATCATCTATTAGTATTATGTCCTTCAGCGAATTTCAATCTGTAACTCAAATTATATAGCACTAACTAGAAAAAGTCAATGAATAAGATAAGATCAGTTTCATTGAAACATCAAACAAAAGGACAAAAACCCATGTTAAAAATTATAGCACTTTTTTCAGTTCTTAATCCATGTATTTCAAAAACGACACGTGAGTTTGATAACTATAATGTAACATTCGTTGATGTCGTATGGAGAAGAATAATGAAGGATATATGAGGTTATGGAAAGAGGCACAATCTAACAGAATG
>CAZURU010000024.1:0-24450 GCA_964623585.1 uncultured bacterium | reverse complement strand
AGCAGAGTGGTGTGCCTGCATTATGCAAGCAAGAAATTACCTGTTTAATTATTTAAACTTCATCCGTGTTCTGTCATCTTATGTAAACGGCACGCGTAGCGTGCCTACTACCATGTTATTATTGTGACTTAAGTTTTCCCCAAACGACACTGACTTTTCCATAAGGATCAACAGATGCGGATTCTGGTGTAAATCGATTCGCGATAAGTTCTGCATAAGAAGTTGCAATCTGCTCAAATGCTGGGATTGCAATGCCACAGCAGGATGTATGGAAATTGATGAACCAGCCTTCCATATCTTCTGTTCGGTAGGCAACTGGATCGGCATCTGTACCATTATCGGCATAACTTTCATACTGAAAGTTGTTCTGTTCTAATGCAGATATACCGACTGGACGATTTGAGACCCAATCCTTAAGAGATGGCATATACTTCTTACCAAGATCAGTTGGTGTGACGGATGGTGTATTGGTATTTGTTACTGTAACTCCGAAAATTTTCTGCTGACCTCCATCTGCTGCTGTAACGCGGTCACCAGTTCCATAGTTCCAATAATAGTAGAAGGGATAATCTCCGATTAGCCCACCGATACCCCCTTCTCTCAACCATGAGTATACCGGATCGGCTTCGCCTCTATTTTGAAAAATGGTGTCTGGCGTGTTCCCTTGTGTGAGGACAAAGATGCCTTTTGGATTGGCATTCATATAGGTAAGTAATCCTTCACCATCAACAATTTCTCCCTTGATTTTTTTGTCAGCAAGTTTTTCTACGATAAGGTCAGCTAAAACGTTGGCTTTGAGACCGCCTGTACCTAATACATTTCCGTTTTCAAGAGCTGCATCGTAGACAACTGCGATCTCTTGTCCATAAGTGTAACCTGCTAAAGTAAGAGTCATGATTGACACAAAATAGAATATTCTTTTCACAATTTTCACTCCTTATGTAAAATATCGCCAATTTAATATCAGATTGGTTTAACGTTAACCAATTTTCGTTAGATGCTAAACATGATAACATATTTCAACAAGAACATCAAGAATTGGGTTGTGTCAATTTCACTATTCCAATTTTGACAACTTAGGTCTTAGTATGGTATACTATAATCAACAGTCCGAAATATGACTTTCATACAGACGTAATGCACTAAAACATACAGACGTAATGCACTAAAACAGAGCAGGATAAACACGGAATTCCGTTGTGTTACATAATAACAACAGATTTTAACTTGATTTTGACAACAAAGTCAAGTATTATTTTTATAACGTATCAATGATGTGAGATTGTATCTATATCAAAGTTTAAACGAAAAATAGGAGGATTTTCGCATGAAGACCAGAAGGTTGAAAGTTCTCGCTGCCAGCATAATTATACTTACTGCGATGGTGTTATTAGTCGTTTCTGGTATCAGAAAAACAAGTGTAAGGCACTATTCTCCGGCAGGCTTAATTGCGAATGCTGATACCGCAGACGATCAAAACATACAGGTAGACGGTGTTATATCAGAAGGAAGTTCTACATGGGATGCCGCTAATTTCAAACTAACATTTGCTGTACGCGAACGCGAAGGTTCTGAAACTGTGAACGTTATCTACGAAGACAATCTTAAACCTGACAACTTTAATGACGGTGGAAGTGTTTATGTGGAAGGCAGATATGATGCTGAAAAAAACAGTGTTGTCGCTACGAAGGTACAAACCAAATGCGCATCAAAATATGAAGGTGTAGACAGTGCTATAGATATGGAGAGTTACGAATAGTCTGCCCTGGATACAATGTAGTATTTCCAAGCCACCGAGTGTTGAGAGGTTAAGTATGTTAATGGAGAAAATTGTTAATAGCATACAACAGGTTACCGCTGAACTCGGACAAGCAGCGATATGGCTTTCAGTGATCTCAGTCGTCTGGGGAATTGTTGCACTCAGCATCGGGCTAAGACGCAGAAAACCCGATTATTTGCAGAGTGGACGAAATGCTATAATTGCTACCTTTATACTCATTTCAGTTGCTACAAGCACTTTGATCTTTGGTTTTGTAACCGATGATTTTTCGCTGAAGTATGTGGTAGAAGTATCCAGTGCTGCACAACCCCTCCTCTATAAAATTACTGCGCTTTGGGGAAAAATGTCGGGTTCCCTGCTTTTCTGGTTATGGGTGCTAACCTTCTGCGGTGCTATAGTCGTTTGGCAAAACAGAAAAGCAAACGATACACTTGCAGATTACGCACTTATTCCTATCGCATCAGTTCAGCTCTTCTTTATAATACTTGTCACAGGATTAGTTGCAGGCATATATAATCCTCTTGAACGGTTTCCCAACGGTCTGGCTGCTCCCGACGGTGATGGCATGAACCCGCTCCTGCAAACACCCAGCATGGCGTTTCATCCCCCTACACTCTATGTTGGTTGGATCAGTCTTACAGTGCCATTTGCTTTTGCTGTCGGTTCACTTGCCTCTGGAAGAATCTCAAGTGAATGGCTTATGCGTTCTCGAAGATGGACACTCTTCTCCTGGATCGTATTAACAGTTGGTATTACACTTGGTGGACATTGGGCTTATCAGGAACTCGGATGGGGTGGATACTGGGCATGGGATCCTGTCGAAAACGTCTCATTCTTGCCGTGGCTACTTGCCACAGCTTTTCTTCATTCTGTTATGATACAAGAAAAGCGTAATATGCTAAAGATTTGGAATATCTTACTTATTACCTTAGCCTTCCAATTTACCATCTTAGGCACATATATCACACGCAGCGGCATCATAGAATCAGTACACGCTTTTGCGAAGTCTGATATCAGTTGGTATTTTCTCGGATTTATTCTTGTCTCAACTGCAGGGGTGATAGGTCTTGTCGTCTACCGTTGGCAACGACTCAAGAGTGCAAATAGACTGGAATCACTTCTCTCTCGTGAAAGCGCGTTTGTGCTAAATAACTGGCTGTTAGTTGGCTTAACGTTGATTATTTTATGGGGCACGTTGTGGCCCATCATATCTGAAGCGATTCAAGGTGAAAAGACTGCAGTTCCAGAAGCTTTTTTCAATCAGGTCGTCATCATTCCCGGTTTGCTACTACTGTTTTTAACAGGGGCAGGTCCAATTATATCTTGGCGAAAGATCACCCCGAATAACTTCCGCAGAATGTTCCTGTCCCCTATCTTTATCGGTTTGATAGCAGCAGTAATTTCCTGGCCCCTTATTGCCTTTAGTGCAAACACAGCGGTTGTTCCTTCTCATGAAGTGGTTGTTCAAGTTCCAAATGATCCGCAAGATGGAACGGAGACAACAGGAAATATATTTGCAGATATCTGGAGCTTCCTTACTTTGGGCGAAAAGACTATACCTATCTATTCCCTGCTCTGTGTTTTTGCAAGTGTATTCGTATTGGTAGCAATCTTTAATGAGTTGTATCGTGGAGCAAGACTCAGAGCAAAACGGCAGACGACGACATTTCTCAAAGGTCTATGGCAACTTATACAACGCAATAAGAGGAGATACGGGGGATACATTATACATATCGGTATAGTTATCGTCTATATCGGCATTATGGGGTCAAAAGGATATTTTCAACTTGAGTCAGACAGTTTACAACTTGGAGACTCAATGGCAGTAGGAAATTACCGTTTCACACTCGCAGACACATATCAGGAAAAGCATGGAAATTATGATCGCTTAGGGTTGATTTTTGATGTTGAGAAAGACGAGAAGCATGTTACCACAATGAAACCAGCGCGACACTACTACTATACAACAGGACAAGGTGACGATAACACGATTGAATCCGCAATACATAGCATCGGTATGAACGACCTTTATATTGCCCTTGGGGACATTCCACCGAATATTAACGATGGCGGCGTTGTCAACGTCCAAATATATCATAATCCGCTTATCAAACTTGTCTGGATTGGTATCGGTGCAATGGTGTTCGGCGGATTCGTCGCAATTGCTGAAAAACAGGAATAGAAAGCACGCCCGTCTGAGGCATAGGTGACTAAAATGAGATACCGAAACGTTATTCACATTGACAATAAAATCCATACTTTAATTATACTTGCATGTATATTCACCCTAATATCTGCTTCAATAGCGCAAGAGCAACAAGATGCTCAAATAACATCAGAAAGTCAAGAGAGTGATGCCAAATCAGAAGAAGTTAATGTCCCAGAGAGTCAAGACATTGAAACCCAATTAGAGCAACTCAAAAAGATTTTGTACTGTCCTTGCGGGTGTGATCGAATGACATTTGAGATATGTCATTGCCAGACCGCAGAACAATTCAAAAATCAGTTTCGTACTGCACTAATGGATGGGCAAACAGTGGAGGAAATTACAGCAGCTTACCTTGACAAATATGGACCCCAGTTTTCTGCAGTCATGAAAGCTGAAGGCATCAATATTCTTGCTTTTTCAATGCCGGTCGTTATTCTATTAGTTATCGGTGGGGTTATCTACACAGTCCGCCGTAAATCATCACGAGAATATAAACAGTTTCCACAACAAGACAACAGTCAGCTTTCTGCCGAACTTCAACAAAAAATTGAATCAGAATTGGAACAATTTAAAGATCGCGATTAGAGGTTGTATATGATTTATTTGATCCTATGGTTGTTTATTCTTAGTACCATGCTCCTCGTTTACCTGTACTTTCCATTTATTAAAAGTGATAAAGTCTTTCCTGAAATAAACCTTGTTGAAGAGCGAATTCAAACACTTGCGCTTGAACGTGAACAGAGTTATACTGCCTTAGCGGACCTTGATGAAGATTTTGAAACTGGGAAACTTTCTATTCAAGACTATCAGAGACTGCGAACCGAACTCTTGCAGGAGACAGCAGCCATCATAAGTCAATTGGAATCTACAGCTGAAATTGAAATTGAATCTGAAATTGAAAGATATAAACAACAGAGACAGACATAAATACCCCTCAGTATTGTATCTAATAGGAGTAATACCATTTTAAACTGTTATCAATCCTTCTCCCTTTTTAAACGCTTGTTGCCAATTGCCCTCCTGATTCTGTTAGGTGTTCCTATTTGCTATTCACAAGACAATGTTGGCGTTATCCAGGGGAAACTGATAGATAAACAAACTGAAGAACCCGTTGGCAACCATAAATTAACACTACATATCCATAAAGCAGGCGTTACTACACAAGAAGAGACAACAACCGATAATAACGGTGAATATCGTTTTGAAGACCTAAAGATTGATTTCCAGACACACTACACAATAACCACAAACTATAAAGGATTTGACTATGAAGAGAAGGATATAGAAATTTCGTCATTGGTACAGAATGTAACTGTTAACATCAATTTTATGGGTTTTACTGATGATCAATCAGCTGTACGCATTAAGCGATATAACATCGTCATCGGACGCGCTCCCGAAAATCATCCAGAGGACGGTGATTTGTCAGCAATTGAAGCAATTGAGGTTGAAAACAGCAGTGACCAGTTGTTTCTGATCACACATGATGGCACAAAGGTAGGTTTTTATATTCCTCTTCCAAACAAGTATGAAGGATTTGTACCGCGTGCCCCAGAGTCGTTGACGTTGAATGAAAACACCAACAATGCCATCTTAACCAAACCACTGCCTGTTGGTAAAACAGATATCGGATTTACCTATATCATCCAGGGAAAGGAAACGACACTAGATCTTTCTCGTACATTAAGTTTTCACACAGATGAGATATCAATATTAGTGCCTGATGGCTTCAATCTTGTACCGAATCCGAAGCTTTTCAAAGCGGTTCAACGCGTACCTATACATGGTGCAGTTTATATGGTATATACTGCGTCATCACCGTTAGGATTCCCTGTCGGTACGGATGTTGATTTAAGTTTAGAAATAGTAGCACCTGGATCTGAAGTTAGGCAAGAGTCTAATGTTGGACAATTAATCTTTATTGCTATCGCTGCGGCTTTGGCAGGGGGTTTCCTTGCAGCTGCCATTTTCACACTTCAAGCAGCAAAGAAAAGAGCCAATGCCACAGATCCTTCAGAAGGGATTCAGCATGATGTTGTGCAGTATGATGTTGGGTGGTTGCGAAAACTAAACGATGCAGACCTTGATTTTGCACATACAACACGTTTAGAAATCATCACACGACTTGACGAATTGCAGGAAAAACAGGAAATATCTGACCGAGTATATAACCGATTGCGTAAGGAACAGACAGACCGACTCACAGAGATCCTTGAGATACGTAAAGATCGTGGCATAGAGGAATAACAGAACTATTTGGGAAGAATATGATGAATTTAGAACAGAAAATTGCTGATTTACTGGATGATTTTGAGGAATATGACGAAGATATCAGAGATACCGCAAAGAAAGAACTCATCGCAATAGGTGAAGCTGCCATACCGCAATTGATAGACGCCCTGGCACACGACCTGTATGAGGTAGCTGATCAAGTTGCTGATGTCTTAGCAGTGATCGGAGAACCCGCAATACTCCCACTCATGGATGAACTGGAGGATACAGAAAGGCATCAGGGGTATGCAATTACCAGTGCACTGACACGAATAGGAGAGCCCGCAATACCTTTTCTGCTATTGGCAGTAAAGGATCGAGTCAATGAAGATTTAAGGGAATATGCTGTTCGTGCACTTGGTGGTATGGGAACAAAAGCAAAAAGGGCAATTCCCACACTCATTGAAGCCTTATCGGACCCGGAAGAGGAAGTTAAGACTTATGCTGCTTATGCACTCTCTAAAATGGAAGATGCTGCAGTAGATGCTGTTCCGGCTCTTATTGAAGCACTTGAAGATGAGTCTGAGCGTGTTAAACATCATGCCGCATTTGCTTTAAGTAAAATTGGAACACCTGAGGCACGCGAAGCACTCAAGGGAGCTACCTAAAGAAGTAGAAAACGGTGACTGAATTGTAAAAAGAATATAAGAAACTATTGATTGTTGTCGCACAGTTGGATAAATCCCACACGTTTATAATTGACAAAAACACATCTTTCTGTTAATCTATATTCATATAGATTCCTCATTCACGAGTTCTCTATATTCTATGTTCTTATTTAATTATGTTATTAGCAAACAGATTCCTAACTTAGGAGAAATTATCATGTATAAAAGTGCAATGTTAGGGTGCGGTGGACGTGCCGGTGGACATGCAAGTGCCTATCGCTTCGTAAAAGGTGGCAAACTTGCAGCTATCTGTGATATGGACGAAGAACGTCTCAACGGTTTCGGAGAACGTTTTGAAATCTCTTCACGCTACACAGATTTAGATGAAATGTTGGAAAAAGAGAAACCTGATCTTCTACACATAGTAACAGCACCTGTTTTAAGAGGATCAAATGAACGTATCAGATATTCGTTGATGAAACAGGCATCTGACCATGGTGTACCCGCTGCAATCGTTGAAAAACCAATTGCGGTTGAAAGCGAGGACTGGAAGCAGATCGCTGGGTTAGCAGAAGAGACCGATACAAAGTTTGTCGTCAATACACAGTTGAACTTCCATCCAAAAAACCTTGAACTGAAAAGGGATGTCGCAGATGGTAAAATCGGTGAATTAAAGTTCATTGATGCAAGCGCACGGAGTACACCTGTAGATCAAGGTCCGCATGTTCTCCAACTTGTATCATCATACATAGACAACTCCCGACCCGTAAGCGTCTTAGGACAGATCGGGGGCAGAGACCATCTGGATTCAGCGCAACCATCACCTATGCACGCAGCAGCACACGTCTTGTATGAAAATGGAATGCATGTCTCGGTTGCTTTCGGACAAGGTATAGGAACAATGGCTTCTGATAATCAAGGAATATATTGCCACAAACGCGTCTTTGTCGTCGGAACAGAAGGATTCGTGCATTGGCGGTTCAGTAGTTGGGAACGTGCAACACAAGAAGGCGGATACGAAGGTGGTCCCCTCAACTACGGCGAACAGGATGTTGAAGCGCAAGGTAATCTGACTGAAGCTGTCTTTGATTGGTTGGACGATGAGAAAAACATCCATCCGACACATCTCAAGCAATCGCTTGCAGAATTCAATCTTCTATTAGGAATATACCACAGCGGTACAACCTGTCAAATAGTTGATCTCCCGTTTGATCCGCCAGACGGATTAATGGATACGCTCAGAGAGAAGTTGTAATTAAATTCGGATTCTACACATAAGGAGAAATAACCATGTATAAAAGTGCATTCTTAGGTTGTGGAGGACGGGCCCGGGCACATGCAAGTGCATACCGATTCGTCAAAGGTGGGAAGATCGGTGCTATTTGCGATATGAACGAAGAACTCCTCAATAGGTTCGGTGATGACTTTGATGTTTCCGCACGATATACTGACTTGGATGAGATGCTTGAGAAGGAAAAACCTGACCTTCTACATATTGTCACGGCTCCGGTCTTACGAGGAACAAATCAACGGATCAGATATCCGTTGATGAAGCAGGCATCTGATCACGGTGTTCCAGCGGCAATCGTTGAAAAACCTATCGCTGTTGAAAGTGAAGACTGGAAAGAAATTGCAGGATTAGCTGAAGAGACAGAAACGAAGTTTATCGTTAACACCCAGCTTAACTTCCATCCTAAAAATCTTGAACTGAAGCAGGATGTTGCTGACGGTAAGATCGGTGACATAAAGTTTATTGATGCAAGCGCTCGCAGTACACCTGTTGACCAAGCACCTCACGTATTACAGTTGGTATCCTCATATATTGACAACTCACGGCCTGTACGCGTGTTAGGTCAGATTGCAGGAAAAGAGCAGTTAGATTCTGCACAACCATCACCTATGCACGCTGCTGGACAGGTCATGTATGAAAACGGACTTCACGTCTCTGTTGCATTCGGTACTGGCATGGGAACATTGGCATCTGACAGCGGTAGCACCGTAGCACACAAACGGGTCTTTGTCATCGGTACTAAAGGATTTGTGCATTGGCGGTTCAGTAGTTGGGAACGGGCGACACCTGAAAGCGGCTATGAAGGCGGACCTCTCAACTATGGTGAGCAAGATATACAAGCACAAGGGAACCTCACTGAAGCAGCTTTTGATTGGCTTGATGATGAGAATAACGTGCATCCAACGCATCTAAAACAATCCCTGGCAGAATTCAACCTATTGTTAGGCATATATTACAGTGGCATAACGAACAGAATAATAGATCTTCCGTTTGACCCACCCGATGGTTTGATGCAATCTCTTAAGCAACATTTATAGGTTGAAAGAGTTGAAGAGTGGAAGGGGCAAGAATGGAAAGATGGAAGAGTTGAAGGATGGTCCTTCCACTTTAATATGAAAGTTATTGTTGAGAAACCCATTGCTGTTGAAAGTGAAAACTGGCGGGATATCACAGGATTAGCTGAAGTATTATAGCGGCATCACTAATAAAGTGATTGAACTTCCATTTAATCCTCCTGATGGATTAATGGTTTTACTCCAAGAAAAGTTGTAGCATATCTGTCCATCGTCATAAGGAGTTGGATGCAGACATATCCATTGTTTACTTGAGGAGATTAAACTGTGCGTAGATTCGGAACACTGTTCATAATATCAGTCTGTCTTTTTTTATGCCTTATTGCCACCGAGGCAGATGCGGATTTGGTAGGTTATTGGTCATTCGATCAGGAAGACGGTGTGAAAGACTTGAGTGGTAATGGACACGATGGAATTATACACGGAAACCCTATCTTCGTAGATGGTAGAAGAGGTGAAGCATTAGAGTTTAACGGATTGAACGATTACGTTGCCATTCCCCACGACCCGGCAATTTCAGAATTGGAAACATTGTCTCTGGCTGCCTGGATACAAGCAAAAAGACACGGCACATGGGTCGCTGTTATTGAGAAAGGCGTTCATCAGAATTGGAGTTACGGTTTCTTTGTTGAACCAGATGGCACACTCTCGTTTGAAGTTTCTACAGGTCCCAACAATAACCTTATATGTTGTGTGGGCGATGTAGAATTGGATATTGGAGAATGGTATCATATCTTTGGCTCTTATGACGGTGAGTCTGTCAGAAGTTATGTTAACGGTAAATTGAAAGGAGTTATGAGAACCTCTGGTGCACTGCACATAACTGATGGTTTTCCTCTAACGATCGGCAGCAGGAACGGACAAAACCATTTCACTGGCATCGTTGATGAACTTGCCCTATGGGATAGTGCAATTTCAGTTAATGAAGCAATGCAACCCTTTCCAGTCCAACCCAGAGACAAATTATCAACGACTTGGTCTATAATAAAATCCAAATACAAATCTGATTAAGTATCTATTTTAATTAGTATGTAAAGGGTCTCCAGTTTTTAAAACGACGTAACTTCGGTAACGTTCGGGATGTATTTCCCCGTTTTCAACAGCGTTTTGGATCGCGCAATCATCTTCTTTTACATGTGCGCAGTCGTTGTATTTACATGTGTTGATGAAAGGTAGCATTGCTGGGATATGGTACTCAGGAGGGTCTGGGTCTGCACCCCATTAGCCAACTTCCCTTATACCAGGTGTATCTGCCACTTCGCCCCCGATGTTAAGTGTGAACATTTCTACCAAAGTTGTCGTGTGTCTTCCTTTCCTTGTCTTTTCGCCTACTTCTGATGTACGCAACTTTAGATCTGGTTGAATAACGTTCAGCAGACTGGATTTACCAACACCAGAAGAGCCAACGATCACAGTGAATTTATCTTTTAGTATCTCCTTAAGCGTTTCAATACTGTTCGGTTCTTCAATGCTTGTGAAAATGACATGATAACCGAGTTCTTGATAGATTGTGAAGGTTTGGATAAGCTGGTTTCGGTGGTCTGTATCTATCAGATCCATCTTATTCACACAGATAATTGCCTGCATCTCTCCAGCTTCTGCTAAGATGAGAAATCGATCGAGCGTTCTGTAGTTTACGGGCGGCATCTGCGTTGAAACTACTGTTAAGACCTGATGAGCGTTTGCGACGATTATCTGTTCAATATCTTCATGTCTTCCAGCGTATCGTCTTGAAAACTTCGTTTGACGTGGCATTATCTCCTCAACGACACCTTCCTCCGCGTCAATCTGTGTGAATATAACTTGGTCGCCAACTGCGACTGGATCAGCGAATAGTCTGCGTCCTGCTGCAGTTTTCCGATTCCTTTTTAAAGTGCCGCGTAGCGTGCATCGAAGCTGAAGTTCACCGTGCTGCACATCGTAAAATCCGGATCTTGCTCTAATGACCTTCCCTTGTTCATGTTTAAGGATAAACGTCACCTCCCGATAATGTCTATACAGAATTCAAAATTGTAATAGTCCTTGCATATTTCATTACATGTTCACTTACCGAATCGTCGTTTACGTTGACTGTAATCCCGTATTGCACGAAGGAAATCTATCTTGCGAAATGAGGGCCAATATGTGTCACAGAAGTAGAATTCTGAATAGACACTCTGCCAGAGTAAGAATCCAGACAATCTTATCTCTCCACTCGTGCGTATGATTAGTTCTGGGTCAGGTAAGTTTGAAGTATATAGATACTGTGCTATTTTGTCAACGCTTAATTCTTCTGCAATTTGTTGAGCATCTTTTCCGTCTTGAATTTCCGCGTTCAGATGTCCTCTACATGCTTCAATGATTTCCTCGCGTCCTCCATAAGCGACTGCAACATTAAGAATAAACTTATCGTAGTTCTTTGTCGCTTCTTCAGCTTCCCGAATTGCTTCCTGAAGACTCTGCGGTAATCGTTCAATTTCCCCCATTGCCCGTACCTTAATCTGATTTGTATGAAGTCCTTCTATAGTTGCGAGTTCTCGCATTTTCCTTTCAATAAGACCTAAGATCCCTTTCACTTCATCATCTTCTCGGTTGAAGTTATCAAGCGAGAAAATCCAGATTGAAAAGATTTCAACACCGAGTTCATCACACCAATGTAACACTTCTTCAAGTTTATCTGCCCCTTCATAATGGCCCTTTATAACATTGTCTAACCCTGAAGCCTTGGCATAGCGTCGGTTTCCATCAAGGATAACGCCTATATGTCGTGGGATTTTCCACGTTCCTGCTTCGGCTTCCAGTCTTTTCTGGTAAGTGTTGTAAAACCATTTTTCTATTCTAAACTTTAGGTATTTGAATGGGTTCATGTTATTTCTTTCTGTAAAGAGATTGCTAATTAGAATGCGTTTTGTATGGTGGTCCTTTCATCCAGCGGGATTTGCTATATCCACAAGTTGGGGAATGAACGTTCCCTGGGGTTGTCTATTTATGAGTTGGTTGATTAAGTTGATCATTCTCAAGTATGGTGGACCCGTGAAATACCGCATGATTTCTCCATTGTTCTTAGGTCTAATTCTCGGTGAGTTTACTATCGGCAGCACTTGGAGTATCATCGGTATTATTGCAGGCGTTCCACCTTACGGGTTTTAGGTCTAATGTCCATCTCGTCTTGGATTTATGGCTAAATTCAACGGTAGTAACAAGAGAATCAAACTAAATAAGGAGGTTACAAGCCATTCTTTTTGTAACGGTACAATTTCAAGAAGTTGAGACAAAGGTTCTACGTAGTACATTACGCACAGATGAAGTCCAATGATACCAATTAGAATAAAGAATAGGCGTATGTTTGCGAACATTCTTCTGAATAGAGATTCCCAAGGATAACGTGTGCATTGGAAATAGGAAACAACCTGGGCAAAAATGAGTGTCGTACATGCTGCGGTTCGTGCTACTTCAATACCGGAATCGGCAGCAAAAGTCGTCAGAACTAAGAAATGGATAATTGTCATCAGACTGATAACAACACTACGACATATTACATCAAGTATAGCAGTTTTTGGCAATAGCAGCATAGCACGACCAGGTCGTTGCTGTTTTTCATTGAGATATATCTTTTCAAAACCTAATCCCATTGCTGGGAGCATTGTCGTCAAGAATTGAACCCAGATAACCTGTGTTATGGTCAATGGCATTTCGAATTCAAATGCTGTAAAGATTACTAAGCCAAAAATGACGGTAAAAAACTGGGCAAGTGTGCAAGATAAACACCATCGGAGGGCACCTGAAAGGTTCCGATAGGTTTCACGTGTAAAAAGCAGACAGTCTTTAACAGCCTTAAAACCTTTCTCAACTATAAGACAATCTGCATGTTCTAAAGCGAAATGTGAGGCATATCGAGTATCTGCAAAAGCAAGATCAGCCGTAATCATAGCGCGCTGGTCATTCGTATCTTGCCCTAAGAAACCTACCGAATGATTGTGCCGTTTTAGACTTAGTACAATATTCCTCCGTTGTTCTTGTGTTGGTTGTGAATACGCGTTCCAATTTGGAACTTCTTTATCAAACTCCTGAGTAGAAAGATCCATTAGTCCTTTTCTTGTACCAACCGCATTGCGTGTGTGAATAAGTCCTAACTCTCTGGCTAAATCGGTAGTAGACTGTTCATCGCTGTCACTGATTAATATAACTTTGAGTCCTGTATCTGTGAAAGACTTAATTGCCTCTCTTATTTCTTCGTTATCATTTGCGGAAAAACCGATAAACCCTAAGAAAGTAGACATTCTTTGCACTTCCGATGGTGTTAGAGGAACTTCAGAATGGACAGATGCTACGCCGTAGACAGTGTCTCTTGAATTCTGCATGTAATTTAGTATCTCATTACTCACTTCGAATTGTTCATCGTTGAATTCCATAAGGTTTTTGTTGACGAGAATGTAGTCGCATGCCTCAAGCACATTGCGTGCATCTCCAAATAAAATGTTGAGATATTCATTTTCTGCAGATTCAAATACATGCAGTTCATATCCGAAGTTTGATGTCCAGGGGTATTCAGCGACAAGTTTCATTTTAGATTTAAGATCAGTCAATTCATACCCAAGTTCTCTCATTGTCTCCTTGATAACTTGTTGATGTGCATGATCTATATCGGACCTATCGTAATATCTTTCACCCGAAGTTCCTAAGCCAGCTGTCAACACAAGGCCGGGAGCACCTTGCGGCACTTGAAATCTCGGTGGAATATTGTTGACTCGTGTGCTTTTTTCTTCTTTTGACAGTGTGTCAAGTGTTTTTAGCCAGCTTTCCCAGGCTGGACGATCCACAAGTTGCTCATCGACATAAATATTGGATATAGTGAGTTCTTTTCTACTTGCTATACTTTTCTCGTTTGAACAAAAAACTGTGAGACGATTCAATCTTTCGAGGAACTGTCGGTTTCTTAAGACCACCCCTAATTTTAATAAACCTGCGACTTTTTGTGTCAGAATCGCATTCAGTAGTAATAACAAATCATGAGGGGTTGCTGCAATAGCAAAAAGTAATCCGAATTGTACAAACACTTGCCAATCAATTGTGTTAGTACTCTGTGATTCATCCCACCAAAAGATAGCAACAGCTATACCGCCAATGACTAAACCTGTGATTTTTAGTATATCAACAAAAAACTTGATCTGATTTTCACCGACAGTCATCTCATTTGGCATCGTTCTCATGCTTCGGTCATTCTGATTCATTTCCAGCTGGTTACCTGTCCTTACCACAATTGCATGCCCCATCCCGCTATCTACATAAGTTCCTCCAAAAACCATATTTGTCTGTTTTTCAGGTGTTAGTCCGATTTCCTCTAAATCGTTGTCAGACTTTTGAGCAGAACCGCTGCTCCCGAATAGTGCGGATTCATTAACTCTCAGACCATCAGACTGTACTATTCGCGCATCTGCGGGTATGAAATTACCGGGTCTGAGCAGCAGGAGATCACCAGGCACAATTTCGGTTGGTAAACACTTCTCTTGCTTGCCTTGACGAATAACAGACACAGATACATTGAACTGTGTTTTACTCTGTTTCTGTTTTTTTCGAAAGTTGAATACAACGAAGATTGACCAAGATAGTGTGATTAGAATAACAGAACCGATAAACACAACATTTGGTATTCTGAGAGTGTTGTCTTCAGATAAAGCAAAGATTACTCCTGTGACAATCAATAGCAGCAATTTCCAATTAAACAACTGTCCAAACAACAGTCCGATTTCTGACTTCTCCATTTTAGTGTTGAGTTCATTCGTACCGTGGCGTTCTCTTGCCTCAATTACATTTGCATGGCTCAGACCGTACTCAAGGTCGGTATTAAAATGGTTCAGCAGGAAAGAGATACTTTCTGCATAGAAATTAGACATAAGTATTCCTAATGACCTAAGTTATAGGACTAAATCAGGTCGAGATTTATTACTATTTTCGGGAATCGGAGTTCCCTCCTACTATTTTCGGGAATCGGAGTTCCCTCCTACTATTTTCGGGAATCGGAGTTCCCTCCTACTATTGTTTTTTTTCATCATGAGTCCAGACTCGTGCTCCTTCTTGATCTGCGCGTATAACTCTTATATCACATGGTATATTGTGGTTCATAAAGGCAGCTTGCATCTGTTTACCAACTAATGCCGTATTATTTAAACAGAAAGCAGCGACTGTGGGTCCTGCGCCACTCAAAGTAATACCAAGCGCACCAGCATTTGATGCAGATTCAACAACTTCATCAAAACCTGGAATTAGTTCACTGCGGTAGGGTTGATGCAGCACATCCTTCATAGATAAGGATAACATGTCTAACTTTCCCGTTGCGATACTTGCAACAAGCAATGAGCACCTACTAATATTGTAGATAGCATCTGAGAATTTCACCTTGTCTGGTAGAATGTCTCTTGCTTCCTGGGTAGATAGTGTGAATTCAGGAATTGCCAACACCAAGTGAAGCGCAGGATCACAATCTAACTTAATCGTGTAAATACGGTTGCTGTCCTGCACAGAAATAACCATGCCACCGTAAAGAGAAGCAGCAACATTGTCGGGGTGTCCTTCTATCTCTGATGCGATATTCAGAATATCTGACAGCGAGAATGGAGAATCACATAATTCATTTGCAGTAAGTAAGCCACCAAGTATAGCAGTTCCGCTACCGCCTAACCCACGAATAGCAGGAATACCATTCTCTATACGCAATCTCATGCCCTTTGGTTTAGGTATACCACTACGTTGGAAAATTGTCTCAGCAGCTTTGAACCCACTATGTTCTGGTGTGCTTGGGATTTTCTCAAAGTCAACCCCTGTTACGACAACTTCATTATTGTCACCCGCTATTTCCAAGGTGACAGTACTATAAAGTTGTAATGCCAACCCTAACACATCAAACCCAGGACCTAAGTTTGTGGTGCTGGCAGGTATACGCGCTGTTGCTTTACAAGACATACGAGAAACTAACTACATTCACTATATAGTGCTTTGTTAACATATTATTATAGGTCACGATTCGGGGATCGATCCTACTAACGGACTGTTTATGGTAGGAGCGAACTCTGATTCCGGACTCTTTAGAGCTCATGAATTAGCATTTGACTAAGCAATAGTGAAACTTAAAAATACTATAACTTATCAATTGCTGTCTCAATCCGTTCTAATGCGTCCTCAATATTTTCCAACGAATTTGCATAAGAGAGTCGTAGGTATCCGTCTCCGAATTTACCAAAAGCTGTACCGGGTAATAGTGCAACGCCAACTTCATCCATCAGATAATCAGCCAGTTCTTCGCAAGAAAGAGGAAGCTCTGTTACGTTAGGAAAAACGTAAAATGAGCCGAGAGGTTTAACACATTTTATTCCATTAATTGCATTGAGTCCATCTACGATGACATCGCGTCGTTTTTGGAATTCATTCACCATCTGTTTCACAAATGTTTGAGGGCCCGTTAGTGCTTCTATTCCTGCAATCTGAGTGAATGTTGCCGTACAGGAGTTTGAATTGATTGTCAACCGTGTGATCTTATCAGCAATTTCGCGGGGTGCAACGCCGTAACCGAGACGCCATCCTGTCATAGCATAAGTCTTTGAATGCCCATCAATGAGAATCGTCTGTTCTTTCATTCCAGGTAAACTGATGATGCTTTGATGTGTTCCTTCGTACAGAAGTCTTGAATAGACTTCATCTGTGAGTATGTAAAAACGATGTTGTTCTGCAAGCTCTGCTATCGCTGTAAGGTCATTTGCAGTCAATGTGCCTCCCGTAGGGTTCTGTGGAGAATTGAGTATCAGTAATTTTGTGCGTTCAGTAATAGAGTCAACTAAATCCTCAATCCGAAATCGAAAATCTACATCTTCCCGTAGTGGTAACGCAATAGCTTTCCCGCCGATAAAGTTAATCACGGATTCATAGACAGGGAATCCTGGTTCAGGATATATCACTTCATCCCCATCATCTACTAACGCTAATATAGTGAAAAAGATTATCGGTTTTGCGCCGGGTGTGACAGTTACTTCATCTGGATGGATATCAATTTTCCGTGTTTCAGATATGTGATGTGCAACGGTCTCACGAAATTCGGGTAGACCTGCGGAAGGACAATATCCTGTATGCCCGTCTTTCATCGCCTTGAATGCTGCTTGACAAACATTCATCGGGGTTGTAAAGTCTGGTTGACCTATTTCTAAATGGATAATATCCTTCCCCTGTGCTTCTAAGTTTTTTGCTTTTGCCAACACTTCAAAAGCAGATTCTGTTCCCAACCTACTCATGCGGTTGGCGAAAGTAGGGTTTTTCAAAACGTACCTCCTCAGTATTATTGTGGAACTGCAAGATAGAACATTGTGATTATTTAACTTTTAGGATGAGACCCCGTGCTCCTACGATCCAGGCGTTATCCTTATCATGCACAAAGACTTTTATCATTTTTTCTCTTGTCTCTTCTAATTCCCATTTTTTTCCGCCGTTGTTTGTGCTAAGAATAACCCCGACTCCGAGGTCGCCCCCTACTGCCCATCCAGTATATTTATCAACGAATCTGACACTTCTAAGTGTCTCAATAGTGCCACTGTCCTGTTCTTTCCATTGGTTCCCCCCGTTTGTCGTGTGAAGAATTACCCCGTTTTCACCAACCGTCCAACCTACGGAATCATCAAGGAAAAAGACGTCTTCAAGTATATCCTCTTTTCCGGTTTCTTGTTCTATCCAACTTTCCCCACCGTCCGTGGTCATTTGGATTATACTTTTCTGACTTTTCTTTTGTGGATTAACGCGTATACCTACTACCCATCCTGTGTTTTCATCAATGAACTGGGTTGCACTAAACATGCTTGCGGGTTCATCTCCTACAGCTCCGACAACGCCTCCACCGAGAACATTCCACACGCTTCCTCCATTTTTTGTCTTAAGGATAGTATCCGTTTCTCCGACAGCAAATCCTACTTTTTTATTTACGAAATATATGCTTTTAAGTGCCGTATCCGCTTTGCTTATTTGGACTTCCCAATCTCTTGCATTATTGGTATTTACAATTAGGCCTTTGGCACCGACTGCCCAACCGTTTTCATCATCTAAGAAGTAAATTCCGGTGAGGTCTGCCCCGATTTTTGTATCCATCTTTTGCCATGTTTTTCCCCTATCCATCGTTTGTGCAATGAAACCAGGGTTTTCAAAATCCTCAGCAAGTGCTGAACCAACTACCCATCCGACCCTTTCAGACGTGAAGATAACATCCATATAATCTCTATAATCTGGATCGCTTTTTTGGATAACTACCCAATCAGCGATGACTTGCACAGAGATTATTGCAGTTGTAACAACTATTATTAGTAAGGTAATCTTTAATAGTGTCAATTGTGACTTCATTCTGTTCATCATATCTCCTTTACTCATACTTTTACATCCCTGGTAGGTGCGGTTAGGAAACCACACCTACCAGGGTGTTCACATATTTTAATATTATATAGTATAACGGTACAGCTTATTTTGCAAGTATGATTGTACCGGTTTTGAAACTGTCTCCAACTTGTAATTGATAGATATAGATTCCACTTTCTACGATTTCACCGTTTTCGTTTTTACCGTCCCATTTCAATTCTGTTTCACCGAGTTCTGCGATTAAAGATTTTATTAGCACTCCTTTTAAGTTATAGAGTAGCACACTGAATTCACCTTCAGCATCATCTATTGTCCGAATCGGAAAAACGACAGTGTTAAAATCGGGATCGGGTGAAAGAGGGGTAAATGGGTTTGGGTACGGTTTATCAAAGATTCGCAGTCTTTTTTGAGCAGGTTCGGATTCGTTATCCGCCTCGTCAATTGCAACTATGGCATAAGTAAAACTTCCTATAGCCAACTGTCTATTGTCTACATATCTGAATTCAGTAGTTGAGTCATTTGACGTTTTTTCTGCTGAAATCTCAATATTTGGGAACGGATTAAGCGTATCTGAATCCGCAGAACCAAACAAAACAGTGTATTTTGATACATCCCGACTCACACTCGGTTTCCAATAGACTACGATACTTTCACCTGATGGGACGATGCGAATTGCAGTCGGGGGTTTCGGTGATGCCGTGTCTTCGGACACGTTGGCATTTTGAATAGGTGAACGTTCCGATTGCAAAAGTTTTGTCTTGAAAGCTGTAATCTGATAGGTATGATCTCCCGGTGGAACATTCACATCAAGAAAAGTTGTAGATTCGCGTTGTTCAACGCCAATTTGAACATCGTCATCTCGATAGATAACATACCCATTAACATCTAAATCAGTTGACTTTTGCCATCGGAGGGTTACATCGTTCTCCCCGGTGGTGTCAGGCGTAACTGTAAAACCTAATACTGGCGCGGGAGGTTTATTTGGAATGACCTGTAGCGTAAAGTCATCGTTATTCTGTTTTCCATCGGCTGGTCCGCTTCGGATATATTCACCGATTGGACTATCCTCTGTATTGCGTAATCTCGCTCTGAAGACTGTCTCTCCAAAGTTCTCCGGTGTTTGACAGTCAAAAGCAATTTCATATACAGAATTCTGAAAATCGATGATCGGTTCGTTTAGAACTACACGTAAGACATTTCCACCAGAGGTTTCAGCTTTTGATCCGAGCTCTATTCTATCTCTCAAAATATGCTTAAAATCTGCAACTGTTGTTTGATAACCTGATGGCATTGTAATTTCAATCACCATTATTTCTTCCCCGGTCACTGCCTGTGATCTGTCAATCACGAGTGTCACAAGAAGCGTCACTGTTGAACTTGCTGGCACTATACCTTTAGTCTCACCAGCAACATTTATTTCACCGATGGACGTGACTGCTCCAAAACTGATGTGTGTAATAAAGAAGCATAAGATCAATAGAGAAATAAAAACTGCGTTTTTCATAAAGTATGTTCCTTTTATCTAAAATATGAGATTTACAGAAAAACGTTGTGTTGTGTTGTCCTGCAGTTCACCTGTCAGAAATTGAAATCCGTAGTCAAGTTGTAACGCTGTTCCGCTGATCGGAATTTTAGCACTGCCACCGAGATTTATGGTTGTCGCTGAATTATCATCACTTATCATCCCAAAGCCTCCGCGAACAGCGATGGTATTATTGATCCAAATTTCTACACCCCCACGAGTTGTTACTGTACCATCGCGCAGATTAACTTCAGCAATCGCTAAAGTATTTTTTAAAACGTTGCTGATAACGTCTCCTTGTGCGCTCATTTCAGCTATTGATTCAAGGCTGTAGACGATACCTGCTCTGATATTCTGAGGTATTGTATCAGTCTCTTCCTCGGAAATGCTAATATCTGCTGGGACTAAATTTTCAGCAGAGACTCCTATATGTAGCGTGCTGATAGGTTTTGCCATCAGACCTATATCAAAAGAAAACGATGAACTTGACGTCTGCTGAGCAAAGTATGGATTCTCTTTGACAGATTCATTAGACTCATCGTAGGATGTGCCAAAGTATTTTAGATTAACGCCGATCCCAATCTGTTTGATAATTGTCTTGGCATAAGAGAAACGGAATGTCTGTTCGTTGTAAATACCAGAATCCTCAGATAGAAAACCGACATCTGCTCCAATTGTACCTATACGACCAACTGGGAACACACTTGCGATAATTGAGTAATTAACAAGTCCACTAAAACGTTGTGCATAAGTAGCACCCAGATGGATATCGCTAACATAAGCTAATCCACCTGCGTTGTAATTTGAGGCATTACTATCATCTGCCAGTGCGACGAAAGCACCACCGAGACCGAGTGGACGTGCCCCCACACCTATATCATTAAATGCAGCGAATACAGGTTGTGTAAAGAGTACGGTCAGTATTAAAACAAAACAACTTCTCATCTTTATATTCTGCATCTTTTCTCCTATGGTTTACCTATCATTGGAACAAAACTGACTCCCGTAATCTTTGTTGTGTTGACTTTACCAGCACGTTTCTTTATTAAAAACAGATCTTGTAAATCAGTCCCTACTGGGACAACCATTCTTCCACCGTCAGCGAGTTGTTGTGTTAAACGGTGTGGTATTTTTTTAGGTGCGGCTGTAACCAGTACACAATCGTACGGAGCGTTTTCAATCCAACCGTAATATCCGTTGCCTTGTTTAAATTGAACGTTTTGATAGTTGAGTGTTTTCAGTCTCGCTTCAGCTGCTTCTGACAGTTCTGTTATGATTTCAACGGAAAACACCTGTTTTGTTAATTCTGCTAAAACTGCGGTTTGATATCCGCAACCTGTTCCAATTTCAAGTACTTCAGAATTCGCACCTATTCCCAATAATTCTGTCATCAAAGCTACGATGTAGGGTTGTGAAATAGTCTGTCCTTTATCTATTGGAAGCGGTCTATCGTCATAGGCCCGCTTTCTGTATTCAGGTGGAACAAAAAGATGGCGTTGAACTTTCCGCATTGCTGCCAATATATCAGGATTCTCTATACCCCGTTTCTCAATCTGGTCTCGAACCATCTTCTGTCTGACGTTCGTAAATCCATCGTCTGACGTCATTGTCAATCACCCTTCAAGTAAAGTAATAACAGATCGATTTATGAAGTTAAATTAATACTTTAGGTAATTTGGCGAGGTTAGGAAACCTCGCCAGCAGGGGAGTGAACCTGCATCATGTGAACAGACAATTACCGAATTAGTTATTTTAGCTTCATTTATTATTTATGGGTTGACATTGATCTCATAAGGCATCAATAGAAAAATATTGTGCTTCTTGATGATCTCAATCAACTTTAGACTTCTGTTATGTTCAAGTAGTTGATAGATATTTGACAGGAACGGTATCTTCATGGTATTTATCAATTGTGTATTGCCTAAGAAAGTAGACAACCATGATACCCTCGGCAATCGAACGATTTCGACGGTCTTGTCAATTAGTCCTGCTCTTTTTTTTGCTATTGCCAGAGCAGTGTTTAATCCACCGAGTATGTCCACCAATCCTATCTCTTTTGCTTGTCTCCCTGTCCATACGCGTCCACGTGCAATTTCATCTACTTCGGGAACGGTCAGATTCTCTCTACCTTGTGCAACCTTTGTGATAAAATCATCGTAAATCTCTTTGAGTTGTATTTTTAGATACTCCTTCTGTTCTGGTGTAAAGTCGCTAAAGTTACTATAGAAGTCAGCATTTTTACCGCGTGTGATTATCTCCTTTTTAATGCCAATTTTCTCGTATAATTGCTTTAGACTATGCTTTCCGCCGATAACCCCGATAGAACCCGTTAATGTACCCGGTTCAGCGACAATCGTTTCTGCTGGGACAGCGATATAATATCCACCAGATGCTGCAACATCACCCATAGAGACAATAAGCGGCTTTTTTGCTGTAAGTTGCCTGAGTTTATGCCAGATTATATCTGCTGCAACGACTAATCCCCCAACGCTATCAATTCGGAGAACTACTGCTTTAATTGAATCATCCGTTCTACAGTGATCTATAGCACGTGAGATTGTTGATGCTCCCATAACTGAATTACCGGTCAACAGATCAGAAAAGCTCTCACCTGTCAGCATCATCCCTTTCGCTTCAATCACTGCGATTTTTGGCTTGGGAACAGACCAATCCTGCGGGTATAGTCCGCTGCTTAAGTATTCATTTAAACTAAGATGTTTGACATCTCTTTTCACAATATTTTTGATTGCGTGCTCTAACTGGTCCTCATATAGAACCCTATCAACAATTTTGGATTTGATTGCCTGTTTCGCAGTGTAAGGTCCACTATCAATCTTCTCTTTCACGGTTTCTGGCGTCCATCCACGGGCATTGGCAATATCAGTTGTCAGTTGCTCATATAAATCATCAAGGATAGCGTTCATGTTTTCACGATTCTTCTCCGACATATCTTTGCGGGTGAATGCTTCCGATGCAGATTTATATTCACCGATATGGTCAAGTTCTGCGTGGATACCGAGTTTATCCAACACATCTCTATAAAAGGAGAGTTCGTATTTTAGTCCGACAAATCGCACATCTGCACTCGGATGTATATATATGGCATCACATGCAGACGCTACTATATAATCCCCCGTAGTACAGTAAGTGATATAACAGACAACGTTTTTTCCGGTATCCTTGAAATCCTTGATGGCATCACGGATTTCTTGCAGACGTCCCATACCAAACTTAATCCCTTTTAGTCGGATCAAAACACCCGCGACATCTGTGTCCCATTTAGCGACCCGAAGTGTCCTCTCCAGTTGAGACATCTCTAAGTCAAGAAAGACTCGTTTCCTTGAAATCGGTCTTGTGATTGCAGCAGTTGTAAAGTGAAAATAGCCGACCCCTGCCTCTGATTTCCTGTTTTCATCAAAGTGGTTGACAGATCCGATACCGAAATTACCGAGATTGATTCCAAACCGTATATCAAAACTCTCATCACTGTTGTAAGTGCCGCGGAGTATAAGTTCTCTAATGGGACGAATTTCAACCCCATAACTAAAGTCTAAACCGGTAACATCTTGTCTTTTTCGCATATCAACGGAGAGCGTTGTTCGCCATGTTCCAGGACGCAGTGCTAAGCCGATATCGTAAGTTCTTCCCAATTTCTGATTATCTATTTTTGGTCTATTAAGGTCTCGTCCGATTGCGCCAATTGAAAAGAATCTTCTACGATACATCAATCCTACAGAGATTGACTTATAGTCATCATAACCTTCACTGTCTGAGTTGATCCAACTATAACTTGTCCCCCAATACAGAGCACTCCCGAAATGATGTCCTGCGGAGAGGTTGTAACGTGTAAAATCGATGTCTTCGGTAGCGTTAGCAAATTCCATGCTAAAACCTGTATTTGGTGCAGCGATGAAAAATGCATCATCATTTGGCAACGCGCTGTTATAAGTTCTCAGATAGTAGAGGTTTAATGCGCGCCTTGTGCCTAAACCAGCAGGATTGAAAAAGGTCGCTAACGCATCATCGCTCATTGCCACAGAATTTGTTGGGAGATGGCTGCGTGTTTTGGTTTGGGCTGCCGTAGTAAAAAAAGGAAACATACTACAAAGAAAAAGGATATAAACGAAATATTTCTGTATACGCAAAAGACTTTCCTACGGATGTATTGAATTCTACTAATTACGATACCATATAACCAATTAATAGACAAGAGAAAGTATTCTGAGGGTGTGTAAACTTTTTGTCACTGGATTAACTTTGATAGTTGTAAAATCTATCAAAAAATGGTATCCTTTCCAAATATTATATTTAGTTTTCCAAAGGAAGGGATACC
>CAZURU010000023.1:24014-24474 GCA_964623585.1 uncultured bacterium | reverse complement strand
TAATTGAAATGGTATAAATAGGAGAATACATGATCAGTTTGAGTGTTAATGTAAACAAGGTCGCGACCCTACGAAACGCAAGAGGCGGGGATATCCCAAATCTCATTACTGCTGTGGAGACTTGTATCAATGCAGGTGCACAAGGTATAACGGTACATCCCCGTGAAGATCAACGACACATTAAACCTTCAGATGTCTATCAAATTTCAGAGGAACTAAAACACATCAATGCCGATAAAAGCAACGAAATTGAATACAATATAGAAGGTGACCCGCGTCCAGAACTTATTGAGATGGTCTTAGATGTCTGTCCCACACAATGTACTCTTGTCCCTGTTGTTAGTGGAGAAATCACAAGCCACACTGTGTGGAATATAGAAAAAGACGGTGAGATGCTGAAACCGATAATCTCCACTCTGAAAAAGGCAGGTATACGTGTAAGTCTATTCAGTGGAACAGA
>CAZURU010000023.1:14041-24004 GCA_964623585.1 uncultured bacterium | reverse complement strand
CTCCTTATGCAATGGCAGAGACAAAACCAGAGATAAACCGAGAATTTGCTCTACTCAGAGCAGCATCTGAATGTGCGCTTGATGTCGGTCTCGGTGTGAATGCTGGACATGATCTCAATCTTGAAAACCTTCCACTTATGCAGAAATTACCTGGACTCCTTGAAGTATCCATCGGACATCATCTGATGGCGGATGCACTCTATATTGGAATATATGTAGCAATAAAAGCGTATCGTTCAGCATTAGGTCAAGACTTAGAAGAATAAAACCAATGAACAGGAGAAACTATATGGGTATAAGTGTCGGCATGGTTGGATTAGGGAGTTTCGGTCCCTCATTTATTCAATCCTATAAAGCACATCCAGACGTCAATCGTCTTGCGTTATGTGATTTACAGCCTGATAGACTATCAAAATGGGCAGAACAATTTGAAATTTCTGAAACCTACTCAAGTCTTGATGACATCTGTAAATCCGATTTAGACGCACTCGTCATCATCACCCAGCACTGGATGCATGCACCTCAAGCGATACAAGCAATGGAAGCAGGTAAACATGTCTATACTGCCGTTCCAGCAGCTGTTACTTTGGATGAATGTGATGCGTTGGTCAGAACTGTTGAACGCACAGGTATGATCTACATGAATGGCGAAACGAGTTATTTTCGTCCAGAAGCAGCTTTTTGTCGCCAGAAGGCTTCTGAGGGTGCATTTGGAGAGTTTGTACACTGTCGTGCTGAGTATTTCCATGATATGGATCACGGTCTGTATAATGTAGCAAAGAACCGCTGGGGTGCACAATGGAGTATAGAGAAGAGCGGTGGAATCCCTATGTATTATCCTACACATTCAACCTGTTTTCCTATATCTGTGATGAATGCACACGCGACTTCAGTATCAGCACAAGGATATGTTTATCCAAATGACGACTGGTTTCGATTAGATACAATTCACAAGAATCCGTATTCAAATGAGGTAGGTCTTTTCACGATGAGCAACGGATCAACCATGCAAATCTGTGAATTCAGAAGGATTGGTCACCCAGGGTGTGAACGTGTAAGCGGGATTTATGGAACTGAGGGCAGCTACGAACAGAGTCTATCGGGAAGTGTCTGGGCAACTAAGCACAGCAGAGAAAACACCCAACCGACCCAGATGCATGAATATCTACCAGAGGAACTTTTGGATAATTTAGGTGGTCATGGCGGTTCACACGCCTACCTTGTTCACGAATTTGTAGATTCGGTAAATCGGCAACGTACACCCCGTATCAATGTCTGGGAAGCGGTAAGATATTGTACACCAGGATTGGTAGCACATGAATCAGCACTGAAAAACGGTGAAGTGTTAAAAGTTCCTGACTGGGGTGACGCACCAACAGATTAGTGCTTTGTCAAGTGCAATTTTGTAGGTCGGGTGGGGCAAAGCGAAACCCTATATGTGTAAACTTAAGAAAACTTAGAAGCTCTGTTGAACCTTAGAAGACACCCTAAGAAAAAACATTCAGGACTTACGCATTCCCCTCGCTTGCGGGGGGATAAAGGGGGGTAAGTCCTAAAAAATAGCAGAAAATCGGGGATAAAATCCTTGAAAAAGCGAAATTCTAAACAGAAAAAGTGCCTATAGGTAGGGTTGAACGTAAGCGAAACCTGACACGTAGGAATAGAAACTAATACCAATTTTAATTATTATTCTTCCGTAGGTTGGGTTGAGGAACGAAACCCAACATCTTGACCCACTATAGAGCAATACATGTCGCCAGTTAATATTTTATTGGCGTGCCTCTACACGACCTACGCAAATGGTATATTATAAAGTAGAAATGGTATAACATATCAATAGGTTTCTCTCCTTCCAGTAAATCTTAAAACAGACAGACTAATTTCCGTTTTTCGTGTTATCCTCGATTCAGTCAACGAAAAAAGTTACATTAGCAGTTGCCATAATTCAATAGCATGCGTTATAATAGGTAAACTATATACTTCCTATAATAATATACTAACAAGAGGATTCAGGAGAAAGGTTTGGAAAACAGTAAGTTGTTATCATTCTACACGCCTAAAGAACACTTCCTATTATCACTTAGAGGAAAGGGTAAGCATAAATATGTCCGTTACAACGGACTCCCTCTGCGATATGCAGGTGGAAAGAGTCTCGGAGTAGGACATATAATTGAACACATTCCAGAAGGACTTGACAAACTTTCCTCTCCATTCATTGGCGGTGGATCAGTTGAAATAGCATGTGCAAGAGAACTTGGTATACAGGTCTTAGCTTATGATGTTTTTGATATTCTCGTGAACTATTGGCAGGTGCAACTCTCTACAAGTCAGCAACTGGCAGATAAACTGTTAGAATGGGAACCAACAAAAGAAAAGTATGCTGAAATAAAGACTACACTCAAGGGACATTGGACAGGTGAATCTCCTATTTCTGATCCATTAGAGTTAGCAGCGCACTACTGGTTTAATCATAATCTTTCATACGGACCCGGTTTTCTTGGATGGATGTCAAAGATTTACGAATCAACCAGAAGGTATATTTCAGCAGTAGAAAAAGTAAGAGAGTTTTCTTGTCCATCATTAGAAGTGCAACATGGAAGTTTTGAACAAACCATACCTCAACACAAAGAAGAATTCCTTTATTGCGATCCTCCCTATTACCTTGATGATGGAAAAATGTTCAAAGGGATCTATCCACAGCGAAATTTTCCTGTTCATCATAAGGGTTTTAAACATGAGGTCCTTCGTGACTTGCTGTATGAACATGTAGGAGGGTTTGTGCTTTCATATAATGATTGTGATACAATCAGAAATTGGTATACTGATTTTGAAATAATTGAGGTAAAGTGGCAGTATACATTAGGGCAAGGTGAAACACGGATTGGGAAAAATCGCATAGAAAAAGGTATGGGACATGTAAAAAAGTCTCACGAATTGTTAATTATTGGAAAGAGAAAATGTTTAAAAGAAAACGAGCAATGACGACTGAAGCAGCGTCAATAAAGAAAAGAACAGGACATATAAAGGATAAACCACATTGAAACAACAAAACTATCTACCACTCGCAGCACTCCTACACGACATCGGTAAATTCCGACAACGCGCCACCGGACACTACACTAAACATCAAACACATAGCTACGAATTCGTCAACAATGATTTCAATACTTTCTTCGATCCCTGCGGAGAAACCTTCAAAAACGCTATTCTAAATCACCATACCAACGGACACAACCTCATTGAAAAACAGGTAATATTAGCAGATAAACTCTCCGCATCTAAACGCGAAGATGATGAACGAGAAACGGAGGACTTTGTTGCTGCCCCGCTTGCTTCTATTATGTCACGCCTTAAATGTGCTGAGAAAGAATATCGCTACAAACTGACAAAACTCAACTTTGAACGGGACACAGTCATCCCACAAGAAACCGTCGAGGTCAATGAAAATGATTATGCAGATTTGTGGGAGGCGTTTAAAGAGGAATTCAGCAAAGCGACGGAAGGTAAAACCTACGAACCAGCACATTATCAAACCATCGTAGCACTGCTCCACAAATACACATCCCGCATGCCTGCAGCAACGCCCTGGGAAAAAGATGGAAAGAAAACGATCCCAGACATTTCGCTCTATGACCATCTCCGCACAACCGCAGCAATCGCTGCCTGCATCGGAATCGAACTCACCGATGCCGATAAAATCGACGAAGTCCTCGCTAATCCAATAGAATTCAAGCATAATATCTGTGCCCTCATTAAAGGCGACATCTCCGGTATACAAGACTTTCTCTATCACATCCAATCCGATGGAGCATCCAACCAACTGCGTGGTCGTTCTTTTTATCTGCAACTGCTCACGGAGGCAATTGCACACTATGTTTTAAAGCGGTTTGAACTTCCGATCACAAACCTAATCCTTGCCAGTGGCGGACACTTCTTTATCCTTGCGCCTTACACGGACTCCAAAGAGAAATTAGACTCACTCCGACAAGCAATATCAACAAAATTGTGGGATCTGCATACAGGCGACATCTCTTGTATGTTAGCGGGTATCTCCATAAAAGCACGCGATTTTAAAGCCGAGAATTTTACTAAAAAATGGGATGACGTTTCAAAGAAAATCAATGAAAGAAAACTGCAGAAATGGTCAGAATTAGAAGCAGAACAGATGTTTGATAACCTCTTTGAACCAAGCGATGACAGAACTATTGCTGAACAGGAAGATGACGAAGAGAAGAAAAGAGACCCTTGGCAGTTTGAAAAACTTGGAAGGAAATTGCGGGATGCACAATATCTTATCACTTGTGATATAACAGAATCAGAGTCCCACCCACAACCAAAATGGCACAATGCACTCAATGCATTCGGTTTAGATGTTGATGTCCTAGAAGATACCTCCGAAAAACCTGAACTGCAGGGAGTAAATACTGTTGTCAATAGACTCGGGGATACACGTTTACTCGAAAATATAGAAGATTTTCAATCGGAAAACATCCCTGTTAGCTACGATTTCCGAATATTTAAACCCGTGATAGCATATCGACACTTTACGGATGAACCCGATAAAGTCGCTGATTACGATTATCTTGCAAACGCATCAGAAGGTGTTAACTGGTTCGGTGCACTCCGCATGGACGTTGATAACCTCGGCACCGTGTTCAAAGACAAACTTGAGAACGCCACCATCTCACGTCATGCAACCTTAAGCAGAGAACTACGCCTATTTTTTGAGGGATACGTCCCGAGACTCTGTAAAGAATATAACGATATCAGAGAGAGGCAGATTCTTGAACTTATCTACGCTGGCGGAGACGACCTATTTCTCGTCGGCGGGTGGAGTGCGTTGCCTGACATAGCAGAACATATACGCTCTGAATTTCGTCATTTCGTCACTGGTAATCACGTCACATTGTCAGGTGGTATCGCCATTGAACACAAGAAGTTTCCACTCTATCAGTTTGCAGAGCTAAGTGGAAAAGCGGAAGATAAAGCAAAGAATATTGACGATAACAAGAACGCTATCACATTTTTACATTTACCGATGAAGTGGAAAGAGTTTGCTAAAGTGCGCAAATGGCACGATAAGTTTACGAAGGTACTAATAGGTCAAGACCAACTACCGCGCGACATTCTCACACGACTCAGTCTGATATACAAAGATGAAAAGCGGTGGGCATGGCGATCCATCTACTATTTCCACCGATTACAAGAGAGATATGACAAATCTGACAAACAGAAATATTTTCTACGTGACCTAAAACAGGAACTTAACCACAAAGGTTCTTCTCAATTCAGAGAGGAACTCATCCATGTCATTACCAGATGGACAGCATTACGTATCAGGAATAGGTAGAAGGGCAACTATATAAAACTGGCCGATTCCCGATATACAAATGGACTACAATCTAAGGAGATACACATGCCAACAGGAAAAATAAAGGCTTTGCTGAAAGGTTATGGCTTTATACAGCCAGATGATAACAGCGGAGATGTTCACTTCAGTCGCAGGGAACTGAAAAATGTCCAGTTTGACGAACTTGAAGTAGGACAGCAGATCACTTCTTATACTATCACACAAGGAAATGATGGCCGTCCTACTGCCAGTGACGTTGAAGTAGAAACCGTTGCCAAACAAATGGTTGATATTTCAGAGATAATTGAGAAAGGGGGGGAACCACTCGTCACCGCAGCAGAAATATTAGGACGAAAACTTGCGAAAAATCTAAAAACCTCACAAATCCGAAAGGTCTATGGAGCTGTTAAGAAAATTCAGATGAGTGAGGAATTTAACCAAAACGAATTGATCATGCTAAAACCAAAATTAGCTTACGCTGCAGCACGCAAATCAGAGGTGGAAGACCTAAAAAACACCTTAACCCAAGCGATTAACCATGTTGACAATAGTGATAAATTCAAAAACTTCGTTGATTTCTTTGAAGCAATTCTTGCATATCATAGAGCTTATGGTGGAGAATAAGGAGGATACACATGCCAAGTATTAAACTACACGGGAGAATCTTTCTAAAAGGTACAATAAACGCACTAACAGGTTTACACATCGGCGGCAACTCAGGTGAATTAGACATCGGTGGTATTGATAATGCAATCATACGAAACGCATTCAACCGACAACCCTATATTCCCGGTTCGTCACTACGTGGAAAAATGCGGAGTTTACTCGACCGGCACTTTGCAAAGGATCTGAATAAACCAGTCGGAAAAGATGTAATGGTCAATGAAAGCAAAACACCAGAAGAGTATTATAAATGTCCAATTAATCAAGTTTTCGGTGTCGCCCCAATACAACAATTAAGAAGTAAAACAATGCCGACACGCCTAATCGTCCGAGACACCTTTTTGACTGGTGAATCATTGGAAGTACTGGAAAAAGCTGATACCGATACAGATTTGACTGAAATCAAAACAGAGGTTGCAATTGACAGAATCACCTCAGCGGCAACACCACGTCAACAAGAACGGGTACCCGCAGGCGCAAAATTCGGACCATTTCACATAGTACATAGCCTTTATACGCAACACGGTACCAACTACGACAATAGCATTGAGGATGAGATCATTTATTTTGACACCGTCCTACAAGGCATGGAACTCCTTGAAGACGATTACCTCGGCGGCTCCGGTTCGCGCGGCTCAGGGCAGATAGCATTTGAGAATCTAACGATGACCTTCAAATCTCGTGAATGCTATGAAATAGCTGATATGGATCCTATAACTATCAATTTGCCCGAAGACGCAGACATCAAAGCAGTCCGTCAATCCGAATACGTTGCACAAATTCGGAATGCAATCCCGGCGGAATAGGTGCAATTATGGAAGATTATACCGTCTATCGCTTAAGGTTCAAAACCCAATTACATCTTGGGCGCGCCACAGGTGCAGCACAAACAGGTAGCCTCGGCTTAGAGAAAACCGAGACCTACATCCCCGCAGACACCCTCTTTTCAGCACTTTGTCAAACGTGGACCACCTTTTACGACACCGAAAGTCTCACCGAGTTTCTCGGACAATACAAAGAAGACAGCGAAACGTTGCCATTTATGTTAACCTCTGCATTTCCATACGCCGATAACGTCTACCTCTTTCCGAAACCTTTGACTTTTCGCGGAAATGAAGATAACGCTGACGATTCTAAGAAAAAGATCAAAAAGGTTCGGTTCATTTCTAAATCTATTTTTCAAGATACTGTATCAGGCACTTCGCATGATTTTGATAAAGACAATTTGATCAATGGTGAAAATGTTTGGGTGAGTGCGGATGAAAAAGATCAACTAAACTCTACTGACGTATGGAAAACTACTACCCGACCGCGTGTTACAATCGGTGCACAAAACGCTGGATCCGAGATATGGCACGTAGAAACTGTTCAATTCAACAAGAACTGTGGCCTCTGGTTCGCCGCGAAATTTGACTCCGACGCAACAAAACAGAAAGTAGAAACGCTACTCCAAGTACTTGGCGACAGTGGCATCGGTGGTGAACGCAACGCTGGATACGGACATTTTGAGTTTACCAAAGCAGAATGTAAGATTCCATCAGCAGAAGATAGCAACCACTTTGTAACGCTTGCACCGATATGCCCTAAATCATCGGAACAACTTGACCATCTACTCAAAGGTGATATCGCATATCACGTAAATCCATTAACAGGATGGGTAGGTTCACCAGGCACACACAGAAGGAGAAAAAAGGGCAACATGTTCGCTGAAGGTTCTGTTCTAAATTCATCTAATGAACTCATAGGGAGATTAGTCGATTTACGTCCCGATGGTTTTACGCATCACGTCTATCGTTACGGATATGCCTGGCAGGTCGGCATCAAAGGAGCATCCGAATGAAACAGAAATACAAACTTGAGACCATCACGCCTGTCCACATCGGATCAGGCGAAACATTAAATCATATAGATGGTTATTACGCTAACGGCAGGTGGTATCGCATAGATTTAGACAAGGTATTGGCACACCCAAATACTGACATCAACGCATTAACCTCCGAAATGTCGCAGCGTGATTTCCGTTGGAACGATTACTTCACACGACACAACATGGATGCCACGGACCTTTCAACTTACAATATCCTTTGCGCCCAAAGTCCAGAGACAACAGAGATCCGAGAGGCAATCACATCTGTTGGCAACCGTCCTTATATCCCCGGTAGTAGCATCAAAGGGGCAATCCGCACCACACTCCTGGGAGAAATACTGATACAAAATGGTGAAGCTTATGGCAAAAGTACCCAGTGGTTACAAAATAAGATTGATCAACAACCACGCGGTAATCCGAAAAATGAGCGACCTACCCAGCAAATAGAAAGTTTCGCTTTCGGTAAAAATCCGAATTATGATCTATTGCGTGCCTTGCACGTCAGTGATACCGCACCCATTGAGAGTGATTCTCTTGAAATCGGATCAGCGTGGACTGTAACCTTAAATAGTCAAGGCAAACTTGTGAAGAAAATACAGAGAGGACAAGAATACAAGAACTTTGTCCAACACTTTAAGACCGGAGAAAGTTTGACTTTTACGATCAAGGTTGATGAACTCCTTTTACGTGAACGCGAGAAGAATAAACTCCATTTTAACAGTGTACAAGAGCAAATACTTGAAACAATACCCAAAGCACACCGTTCCCTTGCAACCAATATCCTGGAAACTGAGCTGGAATTTTTTGAAATTTATTACCTTAGTCCAATCGCTAACTGCTACGATAAACTAATCAATTTGCACGATGAGTTGACAGAAGGCGAATTCTTTTTACAAATCGGATGGGGGGGAGGTTACCACGCCAATACCGTTACCGGTTTATTTGCAAATACCCATGATCCTCCGAGAGAACGATGGTTAGAGATACAAAAAAGGTTTAAATTAGGCGAAAGTCGTTCACGTCGCGGGCACTACGACGAACGCGAATTCCCGAAAACACGTCGTATCTTATACCGTGGACAGAACCCCATCGCCCCACTCGGCTGGGTCAAAATATCACCACTTGAAGATTAAGAGAGGCAAATTATGGCAAGACTTCTAATAACGACAGTAGGCACATCACTTTTGACAAATCGTGATGAATGACCTTGGACATGGTCACATTGGCCAGTTTGGAATAGAAACACGAAGGTGATTAATGACTCCCCGTAGCTCAGTGAATAGAGCATGAGGTTTCTACCCTCAGGGTCACAGGTTTGAATCCTGTCGGGGAGTCCACTTTTAATCGCACCAGTTTAGAATAGAAACGGGATAAGAGTGAAGTTCACCTCATACTCATCACCTTTTAATCGCACCAGTTTGGAATAGAAACAAATGAATATGCAGTCTCAATCCATCAATATGCCGAAAACTTTTGTTTCGGTGTGCCGATGCTGTCAAGTGTGATGGATAGAACAGCTTCTGCTAAACTGGGAGGAGTTACTTCAAAGGTGAACGCGTCAGATGCAATATTACCGGCTGAGTCGGTAACGATGAGTTGCAGGGTATCACCAACCTGAACGACACTTCGGTAACTGAGGTCTGCTGTGGCAGCGGCGAAGTAATTATCCTTCACTTGCGTAGTCATAACGTTCTGCGTTCGCAGGTTCTTGACTGTGATGTGATAACCGTCGTATTTCTGCTTACCGTCTAAGTGTCCACTTAATCACGAATTTAGGAAGTGCTATTTTTTGTCCCGGCAGCCAAACATGATGCGAATCGTTTCACTGCAGCAAGCATCTTCACTTCATCGTCCATATATTCTTCAATTACATTGATGATTGCACTTCCCACAATAACACCATCAGCGACTTCTGCAACCTGTCCTGCCTGTTCAGGTGTTGAAACGCCAAACCCTACACTAATCGGTTTCGCGGTATGCTTACGAAGTTCAGTTATCATCGGTGCGACTTCGGCAGACACAGTTGCACGCGCACCTGTTACACCTGTCAACGAGACGCAATAGATAAATCCTGTACTCACCG
>CAZURU010000023.1:0-13941 GCA_964623585.1 uncultured bacterium | reverse complement strand
AGGGACTTAACTAAATTATACGATGTATAGCGCGAATTGTCAAGCAGTTTTCTGAGGGCATGACTATAACCAAAATCTGATTTACCCAGTTTGTCAGACCGCATATTTGCAGGTCTTATCATAATAGTTGTGCAAGAGAGTATCGTTGCCCATAATAAATCGAAGCAAAAACGACTGCTCCGATTTATCAACTCAAACTTTCCTACACCTATTGCTTTGGGTGCGTGGTGTGCCTATGTCTTACGGTAACTCTATGACAAAACTGGTCGGGTACCACGCCATATGCTTGTTTATGAAACAGATTGTGCGGGATAAAGTCCGTAGTAGTCCAGCACTGATATCCTCACGCAAAGCATCTAAAAAACCTAATGTAGTATATTTGGTTCTACAAAAACCTCGGGTAAGTCAGATTGAATTTCTCTTGCATGCGGATAAGGTTATATGTTATTCTTTTTGAGAAGACTTCCAATGGATATACCCCATGGTCCATTTTTATTATAACCCAAGTTGCCACCTATTTAAATGTGCAATAAACGGAACGACAATAAGGAGGAAGGGGATCCTAAGCAACTCAGATACTATTTTCTAATGAGTATGTCAAATAGGTTTAAATACGATCCTTTCTCTTTTTAAGAAGAGACTTAACGTTTGCATACAATGACACTTCACCAATCTCAGAAGATGTCAACGCGAACGGCACAGTCAACATACAAGACCTTCGCGACGGAAAAATTGACATATTAGACCTTGTGCCTGTTGCCAACCGCTTTGGTAACACATAGACAATAGACAATTTAACCTACCATGAAATTCATTGAAGGGTTTTTCAATGCGAACGAAATTGGACATAAGTATATCACTACTGTTAGCCCTATTAATTCTCACACCGACTCTTGCACAAGACGCATCCCAATGGTATCTCCCCGAAGGGGCGAAAGCACGTATCGGTAAAGGTCGTATCGTTGATGTAAAGTATTCGCCAGACGGCATCAAACTAGCAGTAGCGAGCGGTATCGGTGTCTGGATATACGATGCGCGCACAGGTGAAAAACTGGACTTATTCTCAGGACCTATGGATGATCAAGGACCTATGTATGATGGCAATATCATAGCGTTCAGTCCGGATGGAAATATCCTTGCAAGTGCAAATTTGGATACTATCCGTTTGTGGGACGTAAACAGTGGTAAGCATCTACGGACACTCACCGGACATACACAGCGGATCAACAGCATCGCATTTAGTCCGGGTGGCAACACGCTTGCAAGTGCCAGTTGGGATGGTACTATCCGTTTGTTGGACGTAGCCACTGGCAAGTTTCTCCGCATACTCAGCCGAGGAAACATTAGGATTAGGGTCTCCAACATAGTATTCAGTCCAGATGGACGCACCCTCGCAGGCGGCGGGTCGAATCACGAAGTCTGGGAGTGGGACGCAACCACTGGTAAGTTTCTCCGCGAAATACTTACCGATCATGGAAATAAAATCACCAATGTAGCGTTCAGTCCGGATGGACGCACCATTGCCAGTGCCGGTGTCAACAGAATCTGCTTATCGGACACAACCACTGGTAAGCATCTTAGCTCACTTCGTGAACATAAGGGTTGGGTCTACAGCGTATCATACACTCCAGATGGACGTACCATTGCCAGCGGAGGTGATGATAGAACCGTCCGCTTGTGGAACACAACCACTGGTCAACAACGCCGCACACTCACGGGGCATACAGGGTCGGTCAACAGCGTTGCGTTCAGTCCAGATGGAAACAGGGTCGCAAGTGAATGTGCGAATGGTTCCGTTTGGGTGTGGAACGTAAATACAGGAGAACATCTCTACACACTCACGGGATGGGTAGGTGAAAGGGGTCTCGTCAACAGCGTTGCGTTCAGTCAGTTCGGTCCCAATGGTAACATCCTCGCCAGTGGGTATAATGATGGTATTATCCGCTTATGGAATGCAAACACAGGTAAATATCCACGGGCACTCAGGGGGAATACAGGGTCGGTAAAGAGTATAATGTTCAGTCCGGATGGACGCACCCTCGCCAGTCGGTATAATGATGGTATCCGCTTATGGGACGCGAATACAGGTAAACATCTTTTCACACTTACGGGTGGCAGAGTCAACAGCGTTGCGTTCAGTCCAGAAGGAAACACCCTTGCAAGTGCCGGCTCGAGTAAGATCCGTCTGTGGGACGTAAACACAGGTTCGTCTATCCACGAGCTTACGGATAATGAATTGCATGAATGCAATATCAACAGTGTTGCGTTCAGTCCGGATGGACGCATCCTCGCCAGTGGGGATCAGGACAAAACCATTTATTTGTGGGACGTAAACAGTGGTAAGCATCTGCGGACACTCACCGGACATGGGGATTCGGTCAACAGCGTCGCGTTCTATCTGTTCGGTTCAAATGCTAATCTACTCTTCAGTGCAAGCTGGGAGGCCATCCGTTTGTGGGACACGAACACAGGTAAACATCTGCGGACATTCACCGGGCATGACATTGGGCATAAGAGAGGGGTCTACTCCTTAGCGGTCAGTACGGGTGAAAGAACCCTTGCCAGTGGAAGTAGTGATGGCACTGTTCTGTTGTGGGACACGAACACAGGAGAACATCTCTATTCACTCTCCGGGCATACAAGGGTGGTCACCAGTTTAGCGTTCAGTTTGGATGAAAGTATCCTCGCCAGTGGAAGTATGGATGGCACTGTTCTGTTGTGGGCCATTGAACCGTCAAAGTGAAAAACATATTTTGAACTCACAATTCTATCTTGTCTATAAACAGCGAAGGCAGATAGAAGAATATTTCGAAATATACAGACACTTTTCGGTTTTCAGCATTTGCGATTGAAACGGCAAGAACTAACACTGATCTCATATATTTGGCTCTACAAAAAACTGGGGTAAGCCAGGTTTTCTGAGGACATGACTACAACCAAAATTGATTGAAAAAACGCAAATACTATGCTATTATAGATGTATGTAAGGATGGAAGAGGAAGATGGGAAGGTTGGAAGAGTGGAAGAGGAAGATTGGAAGAGGGGGAGGATGGAAGAGTGGAAGGGTGGAAGAAGAAGGATGGAAGAGAAGATGGGGAGTGGAAAAGATAGAATACGGTAGAATAACTGTTGTAGAGTCAATTCCAGGAGATTTCTAATGATAATCAGAACAAGAGCACCTGTCCGCATTGATTTCGCAGGGGGTTGGAGTGATGTAGCTCTTTTCACTGAAGAATCAGCAGGACGTGTCGTCAACGGGACGATAAATCGTTATGCATACACAACGCTCGTCTGTGAAAGCAAAACCGAATTTCCCGAATCAGTTGAATTGCAGCGTGTCTTGGATAAGAAGATTAGTATCTATTCTGCCGATTTTGATATGTTTGTAGAGGCAGAAGATGTCCGTCAACTTGAATACGACGGCAATATTGACCTCGTTAAGGCAGCTGTTCGTCAAATGTCTATCCAGATAGGGAGCTTTGACCTTATTACACAGTCAAATGCACCCCCTGGTAGTGGGCTTGGCACTTCCGCTGCTATGGGAGTTGCGTTAATTGGCGTGTTGGGGGCAATTAAGGATGTTACATATCTGCCTTACCAATATGCGGAACTTGCCAGTCGGATTGAACGGCATGAACTCGGTATTCTTGGTGGCAAACAAGATCACTACGGTAGTGCTGTCGGCGGAATCAATTTTATGACGTTTCAAGGAGAAGATGTCAAAACATCACCGATAAAATTACCACCACAAAATCGTTATGAATTGGAAAAAAACCTTGTGTTGTGCTATACTGGAAAATCTCGACTTTCGGGCGATATCCACAAGAATGTCACACACGCGTATAAGAGCGGTGAACCGAGTGTTCGGGCAGCTCTTGAAAACCTTAAAGCAATCGCAGAATCTACTAAGACAGCACTCATGCGCGGTCGACTAACAGAATTCGGTGAACTCCTAACTGAGAATTGGCATAATCAACAGAAACTTCACCCATCCGTCTCAAATGAACAGATAGATAAACTTTTCAAGATAGCACATGAACAAGGGGCTATCGGTGGAAAAGCTTGTGGTGCGGGCGGCGGAGGATGTCTACTCTTTTACTGTCAACCCACACGCGAACACAACGTCCGAAAGAAACTTGAAGAAGCAGGGACTCAGATAATCGACTTCAACTTTGATTTTGAAGGACTCCAGATATGGAGATCAGAATAAACTAATACTTTAGGTAATTTAGCGAGGTTAGGAAACCTCGCCAGCAGGGGAGTGAACCTGCATCATGTGAACAGACAATTACCGAATTAATTATTTAAACTTCATCAAATGGTATAAAAACGCAAAATCCAATGAAAGGCAGATACATGGAAAACACACAAATTGAGACAGATTTAGAGGCAGCTGAATTTCTAAAGAATGCACGGGAAAATATACTAAACGAACTAAAAAAACGCATCGTGGGACAGAGCGATGTGATTGATCAACTTCTCATCGCACTCTTTTCGCAAGGACATTGCCTTCTTGTCGGTGTACCCGGATTAGCAAAGACTTTACTTGTCAGTACCTTTTCCAAAATACTTGAACTACCATTTAATCGCATCCAATTTACACCTGACCTAATGCCTTCAGACATTATCGGAACAGATATTATTGAGGAGGAAGTGAATACGGGAAAACGTGCTTTTCGTTTTATTAAGGGACCTGTATTTGCAAATGTCGTTCTCGCTGATGAGATTAACCGCACACCTCCGAAAACGCAAGCCGCACTACTACAAGCAATGCAGGAATACAAGGTAACAGCAGGTGGGAATACTTACGGATTAGAACTCCCCTTCTTTGTCTTAGCTACGCAGAACCCAATTGAACAGGAAGGAACATATCCTCTACCTGAAGCACAACTTGACCGCTTTATGTTCAACATCTACATCGACTATCCAGAGAAGGCTGAAGAGAAAGAGATTGTGCTGACGACAACTTCCGCTTATGAACCCGAAATAGAACCCATCATCACAGGTGAAGAAGTGTTGAGATTACAACAAATAGTCCGTAAAGTGCCAATTGCTGAAGCGATGGTAGACTACGCAGTGGAATTAAGCGTCAATACACGTCCCACACAACCCGATGCACCAGATTTCATTAAAGATTGGGTCAATTGGGGAGCAGGTCCACGCGCGTCACAATACCTTGTGTTGGGTGCCAAAGCGCGCGCAATCATGCATGGACGTTATCACGTCAGCTACGAGGACATAAAGACTGTCGCAAAACCTGTCCTACGACACAGAATATTGACAAACTTTAACGCGGAAGCAGATGGAATTACCAGCCTGGATATTATCTCACAATTGCTGGAAAAAGTTGAACCACCAGAGGTAAACTGATTTTCCCATCATGTTGAGTTTCGTGCATCTACCCGACATACGGAATAATGGAAGCTGCTAATCTGAAATTGTATTATGAAAAAAGAAGAAACTGACCTTGATACTTTTAGGATAGATAGGAGCAAACTCTCTGTTACATCACTGTTTGATAAATCAGACGATAGAGCGTATTGGCTTTCAAAAACACCACAGGAACGCTTAGCAGCACTTGAATTGATGCGGCAAATAAACTATGGCTACGATCCAACTACCGCACGACTTGAAAGAGTTCTTGAAATTGTTGAATTCCCATCAGACTGAATATCTTCTCATTGGGGGATACGCTGTAAGTTATCACGGTTATCCACGTACAACTTTTGACATGGATATATGGGTTGCAACACAGAGAGAAAATGCAGAGAAGATGGTTGACGTTTTGAGAGAATTCGGTTTTGAAAGCGATCAATTGACCGTAGACCTTTTTATGAAACAGAATCAAATTGTCAGATTGGGAAATCCACCTTTCAGAATTGAAATCATGACAACGATTTCTGGTGTTAACTTTGAGGATTGTTATCCGACGCGGATTACTGATGTGATTGATGGTGTTGAAGTTAACATTATTAATTTAGAACACCTGAAATTAAACAAAAGTGTGAGTGGTCGTCATAAAGATTTAGAGGACCTGGAACATCTTTGAGATTCGACATGTTGAGGTATAAGCAAATGCAAGATAGAGAACTTAAGCCACACAATTCAGAATTACCAGCCACGCAACCTACACTCCTCACTGCTGAAGACCTATGGAAACAGACTGATGACGGCTATCGATATGAACTAGTAAAAGGAGTAATACACAGAATGCCGCCAGCAGGATTCGAACACGGAATTCGTGCGACTAAAATTGGAAGACACCTTGACGTATATGTGGAAAAGCATAAATTAGGATATGTTTGTAGTGCTGAAACAGGTTTTAAGATTTCTCAAAATCCCGATACCGTGCGTGCTCCTGATGCTGCCTTTGTTCGCCAAGCAGCAATTGATGAAAAAGGCATTCCAAAAGGTTACTGGGAAGGTGCGCCTGATCTTGCAGTTGAGGTAATTTCTCCAAGCGACACATACACTGAGGTCGATGAGATAGTAGATGAATGGTTACACGCGGGTTGCACGATGGTTTGGGTAATAAATCCACGTAGAGAGACTGTGACAGTGTACCGGTCACCTGAAGATATGACCGTTTTGCATGGAGATGACATCCTTGAGGGAGGGGATGTTATTGAAGGGTTTGCATCTCAAGTGAAGGATCTTTTCCTGTAAGGTCTATTCAATCGTCAGTGTTGTTTTGCTGTTCGTATTCGTCCAATTTTCTGTATATGGTTCGCACACCGATACCGAGTATTTTTGCCGCTTCTGTCTTATTGTTGCCGGTTTCTCTAAGTGTCTTATAGATGGCTGCTTTTTCAATCTCCTCCATTTTCATGCCGACCCAACCGATGACTTTTTCCTCATCCAGTATTGGCAGAAATTCGTCCGGCTTTTGCATGTCTCCCCGCTGTTCTACCGATGTAGCAATTGATGTTACCTCTTCTGGCGTCAGATTCTCCAGTTCCTCTTGACTCGCTAAGAGCACATCATAAGCTTTCCTAAAAACATCAGCAGCATCGTCAGTATCTGCGATATGCATCCAACCGTTATCCGCATCGGTCATTGGGAAGGACGTCTGATCATCAGGGTTAGTCGTTGCCTTAAGCAAGCGTGATACGTACGCGATTAAAGCGAGGATTGTCTTGTATATAGCTTCATTTTTTGCAGCGACACTCTCAGGATTTGGATTTATGACCTGTATAGATGTACCCCGTTCATCTACAACGTGAACAGGAAATTGGGATTGTCCAAGTTCTAACTCCTTAGGAAAATCTTCAATCTGCAGTTCATCTGAAGTTGCTATGATCATCGCGGATTCAACCGCATTTTTGAGTTGTCGGATATTGCCGGGTAAATCTGCATTTTTGAGATAGTCGAGGGCATCCGCTTTTATACCGGTAACGGTTTTGTTATGTCTGTCGTTCAATTCTGCTATGAAGGCATCTACAAAAAGCGGTATGTCTTCGCGCCTGTCACGTAGAGGAGGGATGTGGATCTGAAATAGGTTCAGTCTATAATATAGGTCTTGCCTAAACTTGTTCTCCTTGACCGATTGACCGAGATTGACGTTTGTCGCAGCGATAATACGCACATCAACTTTTACGTTTCTTTCTCCGCCGAGTCTTGTGAATTCTTGTGTCTCTAACACTCGGAGAAACTTCACCTGTACTTCGGGAGACATTTCTGCTATCTCATCAAGGAATAACGTGCCACCATCTGCAAGTTCGAACATACCACGTCGTTGATACGTAGCACCTGTAAAAGACCCTTTTTCATGTCCAAAAAGTTCACTTTGCAGGAGGTCTTGGTATAGCACGCCGCAGTTGACTGCTTGAAAGGAACGGTTTTTGCGAGGACTATTCTCGTGGAGGGTTCTTGCAATAACATCTTTTCCAACACCTGTTTCCCCTGTGACGAGGACAGTTGCAGTCGTCGGGGCAACCTGATGGACTTTACGTATAACTGCCTGCATCACTTCAGATTCACCGATGATGGAGGTTGTGTTAAGATTAGCAGGAGATGTTGAAAGATTCATTTTATCTCCTTTCAATAACGAGGTAGGTTGCTAAACTATTATATCAAGTATTATTTGCGGATTTTTCTTCACTTCCTCAAACACTTCAAAACCATCACGACACGCAGCTTCAAACAATCTTCTCATCACAACGCCTTTGAGGGCATAATTTGAAGTGCGGAGTTTTTTCTGCAAGTCTCTTCCTGTTTCAACCACGTGGACATTCTGTAAATCCTCATTAACTGCCTTTCTCTGACTTTTTGGCAGTAGGAAAATTATCGGCACTGAACGTTCCAATTCAAAAACACGCTGTAAAGATTGAATGTCGTCAGGTCTCAATAACGAAAATACCAAGTCATAACTCTCAAGCAGTTCTATTGTACGTTCAGGAACACCACTCTCTTCAAGTTCCAATACCTCAAGTTCGTGAAGCGGCGCAGTATCAAAGGGAATAACGATATCCTTTTCGTTGACAGGTTCCCTCTTCTCGTCAACTCGGCAGTAATACCACGGATAATAGAGGTCAATGGTAGTTTTACCGTAGTCTTCATGTTTACGTGCCAGTTTTAAACCTTCACGCAATTGGACAGACATTGGTCCGGTGAACATCTCTCCAGCGGGTAGTCGGAAGTCTCTATCCTTGTTATACCAACCCTCTTCATTGAAGCCACACAGTTCCTTTATGCGAGACTTAAGACGATCAGAAGAACCACAATCTTCAGATATAAGCGGATTTTCAAGTTTGTGCTTCTGTCCTGTTGTGTATGCGTTAAAAATCAAAACTTTCATATATTATGCTTCTGCTTCCTGTTCTCGTCGTTGCCATAGATATACGATTGGACTGGCGATAAACACTGAGGAATATGTTCCAATTAGCACACCAACGATCAATGCTAAAGCGAATGTGTTGATTTCCTCACCCGTGCTGGAAAGTACAAAAATGACTCCAACAACAAACAACGTTGTTAGTGATGTAATCACAGTTCGACTTAGCGATTGATTGATGCTGCGGTTTAGCACTTCTACATATTCTGTGCCACGTAAAGAGATGCCGTTTTCTCTGATACGGTCAAATACAACGATTGTGTCATTTAAAGAGTATCCGATAATTGTGAGGAACGCTGCAACAGTAGGTAGATTAATCTCTTTTGATAACAGAGCAAATAAACCTAACGTGATCAGAATATCGTGAACGAGTGCTGCGATTGCTCCGATGGCGAAACGGAACTCAAACCGCCAAGAAATATAAATCAGCAGAATAGCGATAGATGAGAGAACAGACCAAAGGGCTGACCATTTAAGATCGCGTCCTACACTGGGACCCACTTCAGTAACATTGACACTATCAGAAACGGCATGCCAATCATCTCCACCTTCCAAGAGTGCTTCTGTAAGTATTCCACCGATACTTGCCTGTAATTGGACAATAGCATTTTCTGTTAAGTCTATGCCAAATTCATTTAGAAAAACAAGTTGAATTGCGTTACCATCAGCGACGGTTTCTACTTGGACAATTTCGTTACGACGTTGTAAATTGCCGTCAATTAATTCAACTGTTGCACCGGGTTTCAATAGATGTGCTTTCTCTATTGAACTGCTCAATTGAAGACTTTTTGCAGTCGCGTCGCCTGGGTCTCCCATGACGGTTAAATCGTAGGTCTGTTTCTGAAATTCAGGACGATGTCCCATTGAGATGAAGGCTTTATTTTCGTTAGGTTCAAGTTGTATCTCTACATCCTCGTATCCTATTTCGGCTAACTTCGTTTCCAATTCTAATGTTGTTACCGATTTATCAAATTTTGCTTCGATCTTCACGCCTCCGCGAAAATCGATGCCAAAATTGGGTCCCCCTTGAAAGACAAGGAAGACGATACCGATAATGATGAAACAAGCAGAGAACAAAAACCCTGCGCGATGTTTACTGATAAAATCAAACTTAGTGTCTCTTAAAAATTCCAATTTTATATCCTTTCCAATTGTGCTTTGCCTACACGGACGGGAAAACTCCGCCCCTACTAAATACTTAATTTCTGCACGTCTCGATTACCGATGACTAAACCGTATATCTCACGGGTGACAACAATTGCCGTGAACATACTTGCCATGATACCGATTCCGAGTGTGACCGCAAACCCTCTGATTGGACCGGTACCAAAATGATACAAGACGAGGGCAGTAAAGAAAGTTGTAAGATTTGCGTCCAAAATTGTTATAAATGCACGTTGATAACCGCTCGTAATCGCAGCCCAAACAGCTTTTCCTGATCGCAACTCCTCCCGTATCCGTTCAAAGATGAGCACATTTGCATCAACAGCCATGCCAATGGTAAGCACAAGTCCAGCGATACCGGGGAGTGTTAATGCCGCACCAAAACCTGCCAAGGCACTTATGATGATAACCATATTAAAGATAAGTGCAATAATCGCAATGATGCCCGACAACCTATAGTAAATTATCATAAAGACAAGGATAAATGCCATGCCAATGACAGCTGCTTTTATACCGTTATCAATAGATTCTTGACCAAGGGTGGGACCGACAGTCCGTTCTTCTCCGACTTGAACACCAACAGGAAAAGCCCCTGCATTCAAGATATTTGAAAGATAGTTTGCTTCCTCACTTGTAAAATTTCCCTCAATCTGAGCATGTTTTCTAAGTTGAGCTTGGATGACTGGAGCAGACTGAACCTTATCATCAAGAAGAATTGCCAAGTGTTCTCCGATATGGTCACCAGTGATTTTTGCGAATTTGCTGCTACCTTCACTATCCATTGTTATTGAAACCACGATGCTGAAATTAGCTCCAGTCTGGGGTCTTGAATCCTCAATGTTGTGTCCTGTTAGGAGCACCGGACTTTCCAAGACATACCATGCGCCGGTTTCGTGATGATAACGAATTTCTTCGTTATCTCCCAATTCTTCTTCTGAAGGGGGCGGTGTATTGGCTGATCCGGTCCAAAGGCTGCCACCTGTTGGTGATTTCTTTGCCATTTTAAATTCTAAGCGACCCATAGTTTGCACGATACGGAGCGGTTCTGATGAGTCTTTTGCACCTGGCAACTCTATGATTATTCTTGGACGATTCGCCTCCTGGCGAATAGAAGGTTCTGCAACACCGAAAGCATCTACTCTATTGCGCAACACGATCAACACTTGTTGAATTGCCTCATCGCTATACTCTTGCATGCCCTTCTCAGTTAAACTGAGCCGGTACATTGATGCTGCATCTTTTTCCGTAACAACCTCTGCATCCTCAAAAAAGTCTACATCGTTCAAAAGTTCAACTGCTTTTTTCAGATATGCTGCCTTTTCATCCTTTTCAGATTTCAAACGTGAAGGAATTTCGACAAGAACGTCAAGTGCATTTTCACCACTTACCAATTCGGCTTGTCGGCATATAATTTGTTCGGCTTTAAGCGTTTCAGGAATAGCATAAGCATTATCTCTTAGCAACGCTGCCTTTGATTTTTCTAAATCAACTTCAAGCACAAGGTGAACGCCACCTTTCAAATCTAACCCTAATTTGAGTCGGTTTGCAGGTAGGATTCGCCTTAACGTTGTCGGGATACTCCCGTATAGATGTAAATTCTCAAGTGTTTGGGCTGGGTTTTCTTTTGCTTTATCTGATATGAGTCGGACGAAGAATTCTTTTTCTTCAGTACTGTCAAACTCATAGTCAACATTTTCTTCAAATTCCATGTTCTTTAAATGGACATTGAAGACGTCTTGCAGTTCATCAATTGCTTCTTGTAAGTTTTTACCTTCAGGGTAGTCGACGTCTGCTAAGTTTACCTTAAAAGCGTTATCCTCTGTGACTTCAAAATGAGGCAGGTCTTCTTGGATCCACAACGGGAGGTTACCGTACATAGGTAGGTATAAACTATCCGGTGTAGGCATAAGGTATAAGAGTGATAATAGCAAAACGCCGATGATTAAAACAATTTTCCAGATATTGAATCTGTACATCAAATGCTCCTATTTTCTAAACTATAGTAGATTTTAGATTTACTTGGACACTCTCCATAGGTTCGGTTAGGCAATCGAACCTACCGTGCAAGGGAAGCGTATATTTATTTCTATGTTTCATTATATATTTCAGACGAAAGCCTAAGCATATTCCATGATGGATGCGCCTGGGAGGAATCGAACCCCCGACACGAGGCTTAGGAAGCCACTGCTCTATCCGCTGAGCTACAGGCGCGAATCCTTTAGAACTTCTCATGTTCACAAATATTACGATGGCAATCTGTCACCTTCTGTTTAATAGTGCAGTCTGGATTAAACCACATTTTCAGTTAAATTTCAACCAGAGAAAAGATCGGTTGATCCGGTACATTTTTACGGCCCTCAAATTCCGTAAGTTCTAACAATAGCGCAATACCTACAATGTTCCCGCTAAGTTTTTTGACAAGTTCAATGGATGCTGCAAGTGTTCCACCCGTAGCTAAGACATCATCGCAAATCAGAACGCGACTTCCATCTGGAAAAGCGTCCTGGTGGATAGCAAGTGTGTCAACACCGTATTCCAGATCGTAGGTCACTTCATAACAGTCATAAGGCAATTTGCCACTCTTACGAATAGGAACAAACCCGATTCCCATACGATGGGCAAGAGCAGCACCGAGAATAAAACCACGAGCGTCAATCCCTACAACTACATCTATCAACTCAGGTTTGAAACGGTTTGCGAATATGTCAATTGCAGCATTATAGGCTAACCCATTACTTAAAAGCGGTGTAATATCTTTAAAGGATACGCCGGGTTTGGGGAAATTAGGTATATCTCGTATAAACTTTGTAAAGTCACTCATAGATTCAATCAGTTTATATATAGTATTTTATAATGCATCATTTTCCGTTCTTAGGTTGATCCAGCGTGAGGATGCATCATAATCTTCATGCCTTGTCGGGACTCCATTACTTCAAAAGCTTGTTCTATCTCAACAAGTGGAAAGTGGTGTGTGATTAGCGGCTCTACGCGAACTAAACCTTTTTCAAGAAGACGAACTGCCAATTCATGATGACGCGGAACACATCCGTGGGAACCGGTTACAAAACACTCTTTATAGTGAATCGTATTGGAAAGCACTTGCATTGGACGCATCGTCTTAGGTAGTCCTCCGAATAGGTTGACATAGCCACGGTGTGCTACCATCTCAACACCTTGTTCGTGTGCTTCAACGGAACCACAAGTCGTAACGACTATATCCGGACCTTCACCATCCGTTTCTTCAAGACAACGTTCAACGACATCCTCCTCTTCAGAAGCGATATAAACATCTGCTTCGTAGAATTTAGCTATCTCCATCCGAAGTTTGCTTCTTTGTATACCGATAACCTTTGTCGCTCCCATTACTCGCGCGAGGTCGATCATCATACATCCAATCGGTCCCAATCCGATAATGGCAACGGACTTGCCAAGAGACATATTAACCAGTTCAAGTCCGTTAATAGCACAAGCAAGCGGTTCAGCAAGTGCTGCGTCATCAAAGCTGAGACCTTCACCAAAGCTTGTGACGGGACCTTCCTCTAAAACAAGACGCGGGAGTTTCATATACTGTGCAAAAGCACCCGGAATTTGATAACCGATAGCGTAATTGATATGGCAATTATTCCCAAGCCCGTTTCGGCACCAATGGCACTGACCACACGGCACATCCGCACCGATGGAGACGCGATCCCCTTCCTTAACACGTTTTACATCCTTGCCGACTTTGACAATTACGCCTGAGTTTTCATGTCCGATAATGGTGGGAGGTTCAACACGAGGATTGCCGTGGTGGAAGATGCGGACATCTGACCCGCATATACTGACAGATTCTACTCGCATCAAGGCAGATTCGTTATCTATTTCGGGTTCAGGCACATCCCGAACATCAAATTTTTCAAGGCTTTCAAGTATAGCCGCTTTCATATTTTTCCTTGTTTTTTGTA
>CAZURU010000022.1:19783-25333 GCA_964623585.1 uncultured bacterium | reverse complement strand
AAGGTATTTGACCAAAGAGTAATATTATCGTATAATAGGTTGGGAATAATACATATAATTTTTGGACATTTAAAAAAACAAAGCGTGCAGAAAAGCACGCAAACAGGAGGATAGAGAATTGAAACTGAAAGAAATTTTGAGCAGCATTGCAACGATTGCAATACTGACGTTGGCACTGGTACTAGTAGGATGCTTTGACCAAGGTCAAGGCATTGTAGACGATGTCATTGGCGGTCCGGGTGAAGTGGTTGACGGTGGAGTGGATGAAACACCTGACCCAATAACAACGGTGGGTGAGGTGAAAAAAGATCCTAACTCGGGAGAAACGGTGGATCCGGTACAGCCTGACCCAGAACCCGTAACTCCAGGTTTACTAAGACCAGAGCCTGAGTACGGAGTAACGTATGAGTACTTCCGAGGTGCTGCAATAGCAGAAATACTGCCCGCTGACGCCTGGGTACTGGACTTCCCGGGACCCTACAGAGAGTACGACCCGCCGGAGAGCAACCCTACTGACTTTGTCGGTCGGGTGTGTATGCCAGTTCGCGGCATTGACGCTGACAACTGGGCAAAAGCCCACTTCATAGCACCTGTCGCAAAAGCTATTGTAACCATAACCCATGGACCGAGAGAAGGTGAACAAGCCCTCACCAACGAGGGCGGCTACTACCACTTCAGAGACGTAGAGGGAGACGAACTCTCCCTCCGTGTAGAACGGCAATGGCTTGAGCCAAAAGAGGTGATCGCTTCCCGATCTGCCCCGACGACACTCCAAGAGATAGATCCAAATAGAGTGTTTAATGCATTGAACGATACACGGTACAATTACAGTGAAGTCGTTCTAGGACGACTAAGGGCACGCAATAGCCCAGGCATGATTCTGGTAGGGTTGAGATGGCCAGACGCAGTCCGCTTTATTTTGGAAACAGAGACACTGCCACACGACCTGCTATGCATAAGGGCACTCCCAAATCGGTGGGTAGCTGGAACATACAGCCCTAGTATGGTGGTAACGCTTTACAACAATCCTGAAGAAAAGGGTGAGATGCGTTATTCAGTCCTCATGCATGAGATTGGCCACGCAAGACAGCACACAGATGCCATACTGCATGGCACAAGTTACCTCAACAACTTCAACTGGGACAACACCCCAGAGGGAAAGGCGTACAAAGTAGCGTGGGAAAAAGATTTGGAGGAAATCCCGCGTGAAAGGTGGCTAGGAACACTCGATAAGAGTGACTATTATGGATCATACTTACATGAAAACGCTGCAGAATTCTGCAGCATGTATTGGCATATAAGACTGGGAATAATAGGCGAAGAATCTTTCCTCGGCGGCATCTCAAAAAGAGCCCCCAACAGGTACAAGTGGTGCCAGGAACACCTCGCCACCCAATACGATTGATCCTTCAGACAAAACAAAAGGACTAACACAATGTTAGTCCTTTTTTTATGGATAACAGGCACGATCAGTTAAAATACCAAAACCAGACGAACCATTAGTTACAATCACCCCTATACTCACTGAGTTGGATGTAACCGAGGGCACCACTAACTGAGCACCATCGGTAATAACGTCCCTCACCACAAGGGGAATATGAACTGCATCCTTCCGAGGAAGAGGAGCAGGGCATAGCAGAGGTCCGGTAGAAAGAGTCTCCATTGGTGCAAGTATAGGAACAATACCTTTTCTTGTAGCGTTGCCTAAAGTCAAGGGAATCAAACCCACAACCACTATACGTACCGCAAGAGGAAAGAGTGCAACGTCTCTGACAGTAGGGGAAACCGAAGAGATTCGTAGTGCAAACCGGTCTTTTGCCAGAACACACTTCATCTACCCTAAATCGCCTTCCCACACCACCATTTCTACAACTCGCCATTATCTTTTGACCAGCACAATACCCGCCACCCCACGTACAGGACTTACACTGCCCAATACCAGAGCAGGTAGACCAACTATCTCCAGTACTGCAAGCATCACAGTACTCAGCACTGCCACAATCACTGTGAGAAGAGCATCCTGGAACACTACAAACACCTCCAGAACAGGTCTCTCCAGCAGCACACGTAGTATGTTTCCAAACCTTTACGCACTGGTTATTCCTGATACCACACTCACACCACTGACTCACCTCTGGTGTGCTACTGTCAGTATCATGATCGTGACACCACGGTGTCAAGTAAGTTGAACAACCACACTGATTGGCATCGCACGGAGGAGGGTTAGCAATACATAACCCATCAACACATGTCCCAGCATCACACTTCGTCCCGACAACAAACGGTGCGGTACCACTACACTGCGAGCCGCCACAAGCAGGAGTTGGGTTGTTACACCGTGCTGTCTCAGTGGTGCCACAGGCAACGGCAGAAGCTGCAGAAAGAGTACTCCAACCGCCATTGACAGGAGAAGAGCAGACAGTATCACAGTTGCCAGTATTAGTGTTACAGGTCTTGTCGGCATCACACTTCGTCCCGACAACAGACGGGGCAGAGCCACTGCAGTCCACTGCATCACCACAAGAGTCCTGACCGGGGCTACAGGTAGCAGTCTCTACATTACCACAAGCATACGAAGAAGCCAGATTAAGAGAACTCCAAGAGGCATCATACGGAGAGCAGGAGCAGTCATCCTCACAGTTGACAGGATCTACTGTACACCCAGAAGCAGTGCAAGATTGTGTAGAAGAGCCAGAACAGGCAGAACCACCGCCAGAAGGAGCAGGATTGGTACAGGTACGAGCCTGCGTACCAGCGTTGCCATCAGAGGTGTCAGAGGTACAGACACAAGACCCCCAGGCAGACCAGCCTCCATCTACACGGGTAGTAGGAGTAACACATTGCCCAGAGGTATTGCAAACCTTACCCCCAGAGCACTTCGTACCAGTACCAGAACAGGTACGAGTAGGTGCAGCACCAGTACATTCCACAGGAGAACAGGTGGAGGTTACTCCAGCATTACAGTCGGCGGCGGTGTTTGGTATAGCGGTACCACAGGCAACCGAGGAAGCACTTTGACAAGACGGAGCCGTACCCCAGATTGCAGCCCTGGGAGGGCAACTTCTACTACAACCCCCGTTATAACAAGCGTAGCCTTGAAGACAGGCAGAACCACCACTCCAATCACTCCAGGAACCCCAGGCACCGCAGCCCCCAGCACAGGCGGTGGCTCTGGTGCGGGTGCGGGTAGCACCACAATTGCTGGTGCTGGTGCTGGTTTGGGTCTGCGTTAAGGATGCGCAGGCGGGGGTGTAGTCGCAAGCAGCGACACACGAGCCGTTTGAACACGTTTTGCCCCCAGAGCATGAGCCACACCCATTGGCAATAGTGCCTCTTGAGCCGGGTTGTCTACCATCACAGGTACCGGTACAGCCTGCAGGTCCACAGGTGGCGATCTGAGAGCCACATACTCGAGTACCACAGGACTGTGCTTGCCAGGAGCAGGCGGTGGCAGCAGTGGCACATCTTGAGGTGGTGCAAGAGCGGGAGGAGGAGCCGACACAAGAGGATCCTCCGCAGGTAGGAGATGGATTACTACAGGTACGGTATTGGATACCAGCGGTAGCACTATCAGAGGTGTTTGAGGTACAGCCACAGGATCCCCAAGCAGACCAACCACCATCTGCTCGTGTACAGGAGGTAACACATTGCCCAGAGGTATTGCAAACCTTGCCCCCAGAGCAGGCACCACAGCCATCTGCATCACCAAGGGTCTGACCGGGCTGTGCGGATCTGTCAGATCTGCCGGCTATCGGACAAGTGCCAGTACAACCTGCGGGTCCACAGGTGGCAAGTCGACTACCACATACTCGTGAGCCGCAAGACTCCCATTGCCATGAGCAGGTGGTGACGGTAGGAGTAACAGGGGTGGGAGCGGTGCCACAGGAGCCATTAGAGCATTGTTGACCAGCAGGACAGGAGCGGTATTCGGTCTTTTTGGCGACACCATCAATGGTACAGTGGCGTACCCGTCTATTACCACTACAGGTGTAGACATTACTCCAACTACAAGGTTCACACTTCTGGTTTGTGGTGTCACAGAAACTTGAGGTGGAACAGTGGCTGTCTTGGGTACACTGCACACATCTGCCGACAACAGTGTCACAAGCAGGGGTAGGTGCAACACAGTCATTGTCGCTTTCACAGGGGCTACCAACACACCTGAGTCCTAAGGTGGTCAGGACAGCAAACTCTCCGACACCACAGCAGTCAGCACAGTAGGTGGTGTAGGTACTGGTTCGGTCGGTGAGAGGGAAACAGGCGAGTCCTGTTGGCGTAATCTTCAAAAACTCTCCCGAGTTACAACAATCAGAAGGGTCATCACACTCATTCGTCCAGGTATCAGTCGCAGAGGCACAGACGATACCCTGGTAGGTGAGGGTGGCAAACTCACTGTCTCCACAGGTTGATACGACATCAAGGGGACTTTGGCGAGTAGTAGGTGTACGAGCTTCTACTCCCACACTTCCGACTATCAGAGCATGGGCAATCATCGCTACAAGTAGCGCCGAGAGTAGTACAAACCGAGTAGAGAAAACAAACAAAGGCATACTACCCACAGTGTACTACTACTACTATAGTTTGGACAATTTTCATGTTTTCTTTTGTCAATTTCTCTATACCCCTGTCGCCCTCTGGGACTTATATACAGCAGTATAGTTTTCATTACACCTGTCGCCCGTTGGGGCTTGCTGTTGGTTGGATCAATTATGAAAGTATGTAATTTCTCCTCAACCTTTTCTACAATTACTCGTTAAAATGCGTAATACATAAGAAAACATGAGATTAATAAGAAAAACCGGGAGTATAACCTATGCAAGGATCAATGTCAGGTTCAGGTCGTGGCAGTTCTCGTCGTATGGGAATGGAGTCTTTCGGTGGAAAACCGCGTTTCAAAAACCTAAAAGATGGTGAATTGACAACAAAGGAAGAAGTACCCGAAATACTAAAGAAACGCGCACAAGAATTACTTGATAACGGAGAAGAAATAAAAGTATCTGTCTCTACAGATTTAAAATTTGACGGAACTTATGGAAAAGACTGGGTATTAGCAACTGAGAAACGACTGATTTGCTTTAACCAAAAAGGTGTACTCGGACACGATATTCAAGAAGTATCCCTGACAGCAGTAGAGAATATAGAAGTCCTTGAGATGTACGGCAACAACATCCTCAAGGTGACTACATCAGATAGCGGTGTTGAATTAGCACGTTATTCAAAACGATTAGAACCCAAATTCAATCTTACAGTATCAGAATTAGAAAGACTTTCATCCTCTGAAACATCAGATGAGAGAAGAGGTGGTGGACGTGGTCCCGGACGAGGCGGCAGACGGCGCGGAATGCGTGGCGGAAGAGGAGGAGGTCCTGGCGGTAATCCTAACGCACAGAATGCAGGAAATAGATCGCGATGTGAGAAATGTGGTCAACCTATCCCCGCCTGGTCAGGCGTCTGTGTCAATTGCACACAGAATACCAGACTTATCTTCCGTCTATTCAAATACGCACTCCCATTCTTACACGTCATGATACCCGCTTTTATCATGATGAT
>CAZURU010000022.1:0-19773 GCA_964623585.1 uncultured bacterium | reverse complement strand
GATAAAACTTATCGGTCTGTATCCTGCCATCCTAAGCAGACAATTAATTGACAATATACTTACTCCGGTTGGAAATGCAGTTGCAAGTGGAGAACAACTCCCTGAAACATCATGGGGACACCTTCAAGGCACTGTGGATACACTTGGAGGATGGTTTGGTAGTATGCCACTTGGTGGGAGTTTTGGACACTTAATTGGGATTGTACTGCTCATGACGAGTGTGAGAGTTTTCATCATGGCAACCTCATCTATCCGAGGGTTTATGATGGCTTGGGTAGGTCAGAACATTACAAGACGTTTACAAAATGAAACATATCAGCATCTGAACACTCTCTCCATTGACTTCTTTCACGAACGCGATACTGGAAATTTAATGTCCAGAATCACACACGATGTTTCCAGACTCCGAGACTTCATAGCGAACGGTCTGCAAGATATAGTTGGTGATTCTCTCACGCTCATCTATATGTGTCTGATTATGTTCTTTTTCAACTGGAAACTGGCTTTGTGGACACTGATACCCATTCCATGTTTAATATTCTTCACGATCATTTTTGGTAAAAAAATGAGTAAAGTTTATCAAGTCTTATGGAAGAGATACGCAAATATCAGTACAATCCTTGCCAGTACTATTCCTGGGGTCCGTGTCGTCAAAGCGTTCGCCCGTGAAAGATATGAAATAAGTCGTTTTAACGAGATGACTCACCAGGTTTTCTCCGGTGAAATGAACGCAGCAAAACTCGGTTCACTCTACCGTCCGATCATGGAATTTATCACCTTTTCAGGTTCTATCCTCATTTGGTTAGTTGGCGGATGGCAGATATTTCAAGGTGACTTAACTCTCGGCACACTTTTTATGTTTCAAACATATATGATGCAATTCTTCGGTCCAGTTAGAACGTTATGTCAGATGAATGAAAGGTTTATACGAGCGGGAACTTCAGCTGAACGTGTCTTTGATATTTTAGATACTCCACCGAGTATTTCGGATAAAAAAGATGCTGTGGCACTCGCGAATATTAGAGGTGCAATAGCATTTAACGATGTTGTATTCTCGTACGATAACGAAAAGAATGCACTGAATGGAATCAGTTTTGATGTCCAACCTGGTGAAATGATAGGATTAGTAGGACACAGCGGTGCGGGGAAAAGTACGTTAATCAATCTTATCACACGGTTCTATGATCCGAATTTCGGTGCCATTACAATTGATGGACACGATAGCCGAGATATAAGAGTAAAAGCATTACGACAACAGATCGGAGTTGTGCTACAGGACCCATTCCTCTTTGAAGGTACAATTGCCCAGAATATTGGATACTCAAAACCTGGTGCATCACGTCATGAAATCATTGCAGCAGCAAAAGCAGCAAACGCGCACGACTTTATTATCAAATTTCCTGATGGATATGATACAATGGTGGGCGAGCGCGGCGCGCGGGTGTCTGGTGGAGAAAGACAACGTATTTCCATCGCACGGGCTATATTGAAAAACCCACGTATCCTAATTTTAGACGAAGCTACATCGTCTATAGATACAGAAACAGAATCCAAAATTCAAGAAGCATTAGAACGACTCGTGAGAGGAAGAACGGTATTCGCCATTGCACATAGACTTTCTACACTAAAATATGCAGACCGGCTTGTCGTGTTGAAAGAGGGTGAAGTAGACGAAATCGGTACGCATGAAGAACTAATTGAACAAGATGGCACGTATGCAAGTCTTTGTCAGAAGCAAACTGAACTGTCCAGAATTCGCGCTTGGTAATAGCAGAATTACGCGTTTCATTACGGTAGGTGCGATATCCTTATTGTACTATTAAAAATAGAACATGATAAATCCTAATAATTTGGTATAATACCCAAAGGGTGAGAAATGAATGAGGCTATAAAAGTCACTGATGAACTGGTGTTCCTGGATCCTAAAACATTGATGCTTGGAAAAAACGCATTTGGTGAATTAGTTGTTGAACTGCCAGACGGTTCAGTCTTTACCAAGGTACAACCAGTGCGTAGTTTCCCTGTAACTGAAACATTACGATACATTTCTCTATTGGATGAAGAGGGTAAAGAAATTGGTATCGTTGAAGACGTCAACAAACTTACACCAAACGCTCGTGATGTTCTAACAGAAGAACTTCAGAGGCGATACTTCATGCCAAAAATTACGAAAATCAACTCGGTTGATGGACAATATGGTGTAACAAGGTGGGATGTTGAAACGAGTCAAGGAAATGTAGAATTTGGCATGCGAACTCGGTATGACATCGTCACACTTGAGAATGACCGTGTACTCATTAAAGACGCAGATGGGACACGGTATGAGATAGAAAATTACAATAAATTAGATCCGAAAAGCATAGCACTGCTACAAACTCAGTTGTAAGAAATCATGAAAAAGGAGAATAAATTTGGAGAATGTCAAAATTGAGCGAATTGAATGGGCACGTCTAACAGGTGAACGTCCCCGTAAGGCTGGATGTAACTCACGTCTCGGTGAACACGGATTACACGTCCGACCACCAATTGCCCGGATTACAACATCAGATGGTGTAATTGGTATCGGATTCGCGTCCTTATCCCGTGAAAAAGCAGAAACGCTAATTGGATTACAACTCAGTGAAGCATTCGACGTGGAGAACGGTGTATCAGAGGAATATCGTTACATGGAGTATCCCTTATGGGATTTAATCGGACAGATACAACAGAAACCAGTTTATGCCATTCTATCTGGTAAGAATGGAGACTTTAAAGCTCCCTGTTACGATACATCTTTATACATTGATGATTTAGACATTGATGACAATGCCGAAGCTGCATCCCTTATAGCATCCGAAGCACTTGAAGGAAAGGCACGCGGACACCAAGCATATAAAATAAAGGTTGGACGTGGTGCGATGCACATGCCACTTGAAAAAGGCACGCAACGTGATATTGATGTCATCAATGCTGTACGCGATGCAGTTGGAGAAGACGCAACGATACTCATTGACGCAAATAATGGATACAACCTCAACCTTACAAAACAGGTATTGGCTGGGACTGCAGACGCAAAAGTATATTGGATGGAAGAAGCATTTCACGAAGATGCACGAGTATATGGAATATTAAAAGAATGGTTGAACAAGGAAGGTATAAAAACCAAAATCGCTGATGGTGAAGGGGGAGCATCACCAAACCTAATCCAATGGGCAAAGAATGGACTTATAGACATCGTGCAATATGATATATTCCACCCGGGGTTTTCAAGATGGCTTGAGTTGGGACCAGAATTGGATGAAGTCAACGTTGGCACTGCGCCTCATCATTACGGAGGGTACTACGGCAACTTTGTAACAGGACACCTTGCATCAAAAATCAAGAATTTTGAGTTTGTTGAATGGGATCATGCAACTACCCCCGGCATAGACGACTCTAATTATTCTATATCAAATGGTTTTGTTAACATTCCTAATCTCCCAGGTTTCGGTTTGACCATAGAAGAGGAACCGTATCAAAAATCCCTGAAAGAGAATGGTTTTATAGTCAACGCTTAATAGTAGTAGGTACACTCCGTGTGCCGTTAATAATATAGGAAGGACTAAGTATGCCACTTTTGACAGATAATGACAAAGAATTCTTCAAAGAGAACGGTTTCCTGGTCGTACGCAGTGCACTGTCGCAAGAAGAAATTGACGCTGCTTTAGATAAAGTCTGGGATACTATTGATGAAGACAGAAACGACCCTGAATCGTGGATACGCAAAGGTTATAGAACCGCTCCCATCGGCGGCGAGGACGTTATAAAAGGCACTTTATACGGTAATAACGTATTCGCTATGGCAGAAGAAATGGTAGGGGCAGGTAGACTTAACACTGGCGGTGGTGCAAGTCCACATCTAAACTTCCCCGATCCAGACCGTGAATATCGCGAACCCGGTGGACATCTTGATGGATACCATACCCCTACAAACGGTGTTCCTAAAGGCGTAGTCGGTTCATTTACACTCGGTGCAACAGTATATCTTGATACTGTTGAGAAACATGGCGGGGGTTTCACAATTTGGCCCGGAAGTCACAATATATGGGCAGAATACTTCAGACACCACGACCTCGACAGTTTACCTGGAGGTGTAGCTCCATTTGACTTAGGTCCCTGCTATGAATTTACAGGAGAAGCGGGAGATGTCTGTTTCTGGCATCACCAGATGAGCCACACAGCCGGACCAAACTGTGGACAGAGAGTCAGAATAGCACTCATCGGGAGGTATCGCAGAAAAGATCTTGATGAAATTAAATTTGATACGCCAGACGATATGTGGGAGTATTGGGACGGTATCTCCTAACATTACCTAATGCCATTACTAACTGATAAAGCCTCTTTTTTTAGCACAATTTTCATTCAGTTTGTACAATTGCTACATAGACCAAGGCAGTGTTTTGAAGAAGCAGCAACTCATAAGGATATTTAGATTTGCTATACCAACTGTCTTAGCAGTTGTTGTTTCAGTTATACTCTTAAGAGAAATTGATCTGAAGGAGATACCTGAAACAATCAATCGTATCCCGATTCATGCGTTGATAATCGGTTTCGTCAGTTACTGTCTGCTTGTATTTGCAAAAACCTTAAGGTTCAAAACAATATTAGGGTTAGAATCAAATATATTTCAGGTTTTTCCAATCTTATCATTGCATACATTTTGGGGCAATTTTCTACCGTTTAGAACTGGAGATATAACATATCTATATTTAATGCAAAAAAGACAGAGAGTAGAGGCAACCCAAGGAATCGCTTCCTTACTCATCGCCAGCATCATAGACTTAGTTCAGTTGATCTTACTCATGTCTATCACCGCATTACTTCTACTGCCAAAACTGAGTGGTAAACTCTCACTCACGATCCTATTCTTAATTCCATCGATCTTCGGTGTAGGACTGGTAACGTTGATAATTCTGGCATGTACCGCACCAAATGTATGTCAGTTAATTGCTGGAAAATGTCTTCAACCACTGTCAAAACTGGAGAATCGTCATATAACATGGTGTGTAGAAAAGTGCAGCACAATCGTAAATGAGATTACTTCGTTTCGTTTCAACTTTCGTTTCTTCAAAATATGGATTTATTCATTGCTCTGTCTGTTACTTCGTTTTGGTTTTCAATGTTATCTCGTATCAGAAATGGGTGTTGAAATCCCCCTGATTGAGGTACTGTTCGCGCTTGTGTTCACGAATGTTTTTAACCTGCTACCTATTCAAACCGTCGGTAACTTCGGTACAACTGAATTTCCTTATGTCTGGTTACTGAAATATTTTGGAACGCCGCTAAACATCGCAACGATCACCGGTTTTAGTTTACATCTATTGATTCTACTTTACTGCATTCCGTTAGGTATCTACGGAATCTTCATTAAATCAGAGGAACGATAATATGAGAATTATAGACCCACATGTTCACGTTTGGAAAAACGACCCTCGGTTTCCGTGGGCACGCGAAAGAAATCATCCCCGTGAGGATGCGACACCAGAAATGCTGCTTGATCTTATGGAAGAAAATGGTGTTGAAAAAACAGTGATTGTCCAAGTTATCCACTATATGTGGGATAATAGTTATGCCGCAGACGCAATAAAAAGATACCCTAACAGATTCATGGGAGTATGTCGTATTAATCCTGAAGACCCTGCAGCACCTGATCATCTCACTGAATGGACAGAAGATCACGGATTCCACGGTGTCCGATTGAGTCCTTCTACCGGTCCAGATGGAGATTGGATTACCGGTCCGCTGATGCCACCCATCTTCAGTTGTGCAGAACAGCTCGGAGTTCCCATGTTGATTCTAACGAAAACCGAAAGATTACCTGACCTCATACCACTTATTGAACGACATCCTAATCTTAATATCGTAATTGATCACATGGCAGATTGTCCACCAGATGAAGCTGATAAACTGCAGTTACTGCTTGATCTTGCAAGGTTCCCAAATATTTATGTGAAGATTAGTCATACTTGGTCAATATCCAAAGAGAGTTATCCCTGGATAGACACACATGAACAGGTAAAAAAAGTCTATCATACCTTTGGCGGTCAACGAATTATGTGGGGTACAGATTGGCCTGTATGTTTAAGTCGTGCAACTTATGCGCAGACACTATCCGTTGTTCGTGATGAAATGGATTTCTTTACCCCAGAAGACATGGAATGGGTGTTAGGTAAAACAGCTTTGAAAATTTGGAATTTCAAAAGCAGTTAGAAACAGGAAAACATTTGATGCGACTAAAAGACCGAATCTGTATTGTTACAGGTGGTAGTTCCGGTATCGGACGTGGGATCGCGCTTGAATTCGCTCGTGAAGGGGCACATATTGTCATTTCCGACATTCAAGAAACGCCACTCCAAGGAAAATACCACGAAAAGGATGTTACAACTACAACCACTCAGGAAGTGGAGAGATTAGGTGTTGAGAGTCTATTTTTTGAAACTGATGTTTCAGATGAGAGACAAGTTGCTGTAATGATACATAATACAATAGAACATTTCGGAGGTATAGACATACTCGTCAACAATGCTGGTATTCACATACCTGGTGGATCACAAGATTTATTGGTCTCAGATTGGGACAAAGTCGTATCAGTTAATCTCCGAGGCGTTTTCTTAACGACAAAAATTGCCATACCTCATATCAAGAATTCAGCTTATGGTAGAATAATACAGATCGCATCCGTTCATGCATTCGGTGGCGGTGCAGGACCTGCTTATGCATCTGCAAAAGCAGCAGTCGTTAATATGGTCAAAGATACAGCATTAGAAGTAGGTAAATATGGTATCACAGTCAATGCAATATGTCCAGGATATATTGAAACTGCTATACAAGACTACCTAACCCTTGAACAGATTGAGTCCTCATTGGAGAAAACCCCGATGCAGCGATTGGGTCTCCCAAAAGATATAGGACGTGCAGCGGTATTCCTTGCTTCAGATGACGCCGGATGGATTACCGGAACATCACTTCTCGTAGATGGTGGTGCAAGTGCAAAAGCATAGTTAGGAATAGAACGTTATATTCTACAGGACACGTCAGCCAGATCACGAGATCCGCACTGGAAAAACTTGGCAAAGCATCCTAATGATCGGAAAGTTCTAACGATTAGGCTTCTTTATCATTTTCTCATATTCGCTGTGGGGGCCGATCCAATACCAAATAATCAGGCCATCTCTTTCATAGCCTAAAGCTCTATAATCATCAGTGATACGGATTGACCAAAGACCGACAGAGACTTTTTTAAAATGAAGTGATGGATATAAAGGATTTTCTTGGAGTATACGAAATTGTCTGGCAGCCCGTCTTTGAAGACTATCGGGAAGCACTGCCTCTAAATTAATATATTCTTCATCTATAACGTGCTCAAATTGTAAGTTATTCATACTACGTAACTATCTTAGAATATTTGCCAGCCTTGTAATTTTCGACAGCCTTTTCAATAAGGTGGTCAAGTCGACCAGCTTCCATATCTTCTTTTATCTGCTGATCCCATGCTTCTTCTTTGGCAACTAAAGTTTGCTGAAGCATATCTGGCAGTTTTTGTTGCACAGCTTCGGCAGTTTCTGCGACACATTCTATTTCGGGGAAATCTACAACCAGACCTTCCCAACCGGTTCCATTTTGTTGGATATGTGCAGTATATGTTTCATCAAACAACTCATTATAGATTAAATAAGTTATCGTCCCGACCTTACGATTCTTCATTGATTTATCCTCTGTTCTCAATTATTTAGTTATAAGGATTGTTTATAGAGAAAGAATGTTAGTAAAACACTATCAGCATTGTTACCGATACGTTTTCGGTTTGGCATGGACTGCGTCATGCAACGTGGAACGTATTCCCTAACAACAATGCTTCTTAAGAGTATACAGAAAAGAAAAATAAATTGCAAGATAAAATTGTACTGCCATCCGAAATTTTGACCACTACCTTAGACAAGATTGTGATATAATTATAATCTAATTGAAAGGAGAAATTCGATATATAACCAAAAACTACCTCACTCGGCATTGAGTTATTTAACACCTATTGAATTTGAGGAAAATACTTGTCCTAACTTACACTGTATCCTGGTCTAAAAATAGATGGCACTTCAGAGACTTGTGCAAAAACTTTACACACCCAAATGAAAGTACCTACCTTGACTATTTCGTTCTTAAATGGTATACTCTTTTCTATGGAAACAATTTGGCTAACTACATCTATAAATTGGGAGAAAAATGGCACAAATCAAATCAGTATTACTATGGGAAAACCAACGTAGATACATAAGAGAAGCAATAGATGAAGGCACACTGAAAGGTGCAATCATCCCAACAGGAAGTACAGAACAACATAACGAACACTTGGCAATGTACCACGACACACAGAGTGCTGTCTACGTATCTAAACTTGCAGCAGAAGAATTGTATCCAAATGTCGTTGTAACGACACCCTTAGCAATCGGCGTGTCAGAACACTGGATGGACCATAAAGGAACGCTAACGCTGCGTCCAGAGGTGTTTGGAGAGGTGCTATACGACGTTGCTGATAGTATGCGACGACACGGTATAGAGAATATACTCATTGTAAATGGACACGCGGGTAACTCAGGACCAGTCATGCAACGTTTGGATGGTTACAGAGAAAAACTCGGTATCAATATTGCATATCATTCATATTGGGAAGCATATTCCGGTGAGTTAGTACAAGAACAGATGGAATCGGGGGTCTGCCCAGGACACGCAGCAGAATTTGAGACTGCATTTGCACTTGCTGCATTTCCCGATAACGTAGATTGGAACGGGGTAGATTACGACACTGCAAAACTCACTATTTCAGATGAAGGACAAGCGAAGTCTGACAGAGAATACCATCACCAAGCAAAGCTCGCTACTGCAGATAAAGGACAAGTCATGATTGATGTTGCAGTTGAGTGGGTCGCTGAAAAGATGCGACAGATGATCGCATAAGAGACGGCACATAACGGACAACACTGAAACGTCTGTGCAAGCAGACGTTTTAGTTGGCAAATTTCTAATGACCCTCAAGTGCTTTTCTTAAGTCATCACCATGTTCACGCCACCACCCGTAGAGTATGGAAATATCAGTACCTATGCAAAAATGACGTACCCCCATATCAAGAAATCGTTTTGCGCCATCAGCACTCCCGATTTCTGCACGCGGCGGAATTCCCATCTTAATAGCCGTCTCAAATACCCTACGTTCAGTTTCTTGAATCTCTTTAGAACCCCTTTGACCTACTTTACCAATACTCATTGAATAATCTGAACCACCCCATTGAATCATGTCAACACCATCAACCGAGAGCACCTCTTCAAGATTATCAACTGTTCCTTTTTTCTCTATCATAATGACCACCACAACATCGCGCAATGCTTGAACATAAGCAGGTCCTCCGCCATATCCCATATAAGCGAATCTTCGTGTAGCGACACCGTAGCTTCCCCCGTCTTCTGGGGTATCTGCGCGTGTTATACGAACACATTCTTTCACATCTTCTACATTTTGGCAATCCGCATAAAGAACGCTCTGAAATCCCGAACCAATTGCCCGTTGTGCAATAAAGCCTCGCGGTTCCTGATCAACTTTAATCATTGTTGAGATGTTATGAAGTTCAGCAGCCCTACACAGATTATCTAAATCGTGTAAGTCAAAGGGTCCGTATTCCCCAACGAACTCAACATAATCGTACATACCTGTATGTCCAATTGCTTCTACAATAGAAGGCCAAGTCGTATGTATGTGAGTACCGACGGTGGGTTTGTCATTATTCAGCAAATCACGAAAGGTATTCTGTCTCATTAATTCTCCTCATCTGTAATGTATGCAATATATCGTTTCTGAATCTATAGTAAAGCATAGAATTCTGTATACACATCTTCATCCGCAAATAATTGAAATATACTAAATAAGGAAACTTCAGTCCCCTCATGATGTTTGTTTTTCTAACCACTCAATAAACACCTTTAGTTCTGTAGATAGGGTTTCATAAATATTACAGACTCGTTGTGCATTTTCAACTATTCCTTCAAGTTCCAATTCAAACCCGTAGATATTCCTTGCGACGTGGCGAAACTTTAATATATGAATTAGCATCTCAACCGTTTTTTTAGATATGACAGGGGGTCGTATTGTGTGTGTTGCTGCCATTTGATGTAATAAGAGTTTGTGCCATTCTTTTCCTTGGGGCACCGTCATGTCAATTTCTTCAGCAATACGTTTAAAGATGTTTTCTAATCCCATATAGAAATTAACAACATTTTGAGTCAACAACGCCTCTTGGCCTTTCCTATATTTGATAGGAACTTCTTCTATGTCTTGTAATATTTCGCCTATTGATGCGCTAACATGCTCTATTTTTACACATTCATCAACAAATCGGTCAATGCGTATTCGGCTATTTACTTCGTAATTTTCCTTCCTTATCGTAAGAAATGTGTGAGAGTTAACGGTTGTGTCATCAAAGTTTGTTCCAGTTTTTTGAATATATACAGCTTGACACTGAATACGTTGACGAAATCGGCCTTTAGCACTTTTAAAATTAACAAGGTCAATTTTAAACGCTGATGTAAAGTTTTTGGTTTCCCAGAGTGCGTCAATGTAGGCATCACGGGAAAGTTCCCAGACAACAATATCAATATCTGATGTTATTGAGAACCGATCTTGTTCGGCGAGTGAGCCAAACACAGCAACCTGCTTTGCATCGAAATCTTTATAGAGCATGGCTGCTATTTTGTGTGCAGTGTACCACGCGCGTTGAAGCAGTGCCTGATCTACCTTGCGATTTTGCCATTGCTGTTCAAGACGTCTACGATATTCCACTAATTCTTCTAAAGATGGGTTTTTCGTGGTACGATTGGTGTCTGGGGCTTGTGGCATGTCACTATCTCCTTAAGAAATGGTAAAATGTTCAGTATGTATTTTATCAGATAGTATCGTTCTTGTCAAATTAATGCAAACATAGATTCACCTTTAACCATTGCATTGACACAAAAAATCTGTTAAACTGATAGCATATCGTGCCGATGAGCAGGAACGGAGAAACCGATGCAAAACATGATAAAATTACCCTCTAACTTTGCTGACTACCTGAAAATTGATAACGCAGAATTACGTTTTGAAGAAGCCACTGATGTAGCCAATAAAATCATCGATGCGGGAATACAAATCTATCCAAATATGGATCATGCTGCCATTTTCTGCGATCCACCACACCTTGTAGCAGACGGTCTGAAACAACTCGGATACGTTAACGGATGGGATGCGCGCTGTTATCCATCTCCTGTTGATGGATGCGATTATATCAATGTATCCGCAAAACTACCGATTCGGCGAGTAGCGCGAATATTCGTTAGACTGACTTATTTTCCACATCGGGGTCAAGTTCTTTTGCCTTTGTGAGGTCTGCTTTTGCCTCTTCATGCTTGCCGAGTGCTTTCTTCGCCTGTCCCCGATCGTAATAATAGAGTGCCTCATCCGGTTTGAGACGTATAGCCGTATCAAAATCTTCAATTGCACTATCATAGTTACCAAGAGCAGCCTTTGCAACAGCACGGGTATGGTACTTATCGTTGGCACTCGAATTATCTGAATTTAGGTGAATTGCCTTGTCAGCGTCAGTTACTGCTGCGTGAAAAAGGTCTTTGGCTTCTTCTGTATTTCCGTGATCAGTTGCTAATTGTCCAAGGATATATTTCGTCCATCCCCTGCCATTATAAGCAGATGCATACTTAGGGTCAAGTTTGATGGTTTCTGTATAATCCGCAATAGTCTGTTGATATAGGGTTCTGGCTTCAGTGATGTGCCCCTGATCCGCTTTTAATTTACCAAGACTGTTATTCGCTAAACCACGATTGTAGTAAGAAATAGTATGCTCTGGGTCAAGTTTAATGGACTTAGTATAATCGGAAATCGCTCCTTGAAAGTAGGTATTAGATCGAATGACATCTCCATGATCTGCACTGGATATACCGAGTTGGTGTTTTGCCAAAGCGCGTTGGAAGTATGCAGTATCGCTCTTAGGATTCAGTTGGATTACTTTATCGTAATCCGTAATCGCTTCTTCGTAGTCGCCAAGTTGACCTTTTGCAAGACCACGATTAAAGTAACAACTTCTATTATCAGGATTTAAATTGATGGCTTCAGAATAGTCTTCAATCGCTTCTTGATAGTATTTATGTGCATCTGTTTTTTTGCCTTTTTCTGACTTAGATTTTCCGAGATCATACTTTGCACCACCCCGTCTGTTGTAAGCTTCGTCGTCCTGCGGATTGGATTGAATGACTTTTTCGTAATCCTCAATTGCGCCTTCATAGTCACGATAGAGCCGTTTGGCATCTCCTCGATGTCCATAAACATTTAGTATTGGGTTGGGTTCAGGATTTAGGTTGATCATCTTGTCATAGTCTTCAATTACCCCAGCATAGTCACCCGTTACGGATCTCACATGGGCGCGAGCAAAATAGATTTCTACTGCATTCGGATTGAGTTTTATGGCGGTGTCATAATCGGCAAGTGCTGCTTTGTGTCGTTCTGAATCAAATTCGGCAGCAAATTTTGCAGTTGCTCTTATGACATAAGCTTGAACAAGATCAGGATTAAGTTTGAGGACAGCATCACAATCAGCGATCACCGCATCGTGTTGATCTAACGATAGGTATGCGGAAGCTCTGTTGATATAAGCTTCTACAAAATTGGGGTTAAGTTTGATCGCGGCATCACAGTCAATAATTGCATCTTCTGCTTCACCCATTAATATCTTTACACCTGCCCGATTGGTGTATACTTCCACTAAATCAGGATTAAGTTCAAGAGCAGCATCAAAACATGCCATTGCGTCCTCGTGTTTTTGCTGCATTAATTGTGCTTGTCCTTCCCTTACTTTAGCATAACTCTGGACAAGTGGATCTCTCTGCCATTCTAATAACGGTTCTGTTCTACCTATATTCGCAAGCATGGTTTTCAAAATATTTACAGGAATCGCGTGGCTAAGGCCTGGCTTGGCACTACCGCTAAAAACCGATATCTCAATAACAGCACCGACAGCCACACCTATAACCTCACCCTTGCAATTTAGCAACGCACAGCCACTATGTCCATGGTCAAGTGACTCTTTAATTTGGAAACGACGTATGCCACTTTTTCGAATACCTTGAATAGTGACAGGTGTGGCTTCACCTTTTTCTGCACGTGGGTGTCCTACAGTACACACATTATCGCCAGTCTGGACAGTATTACTGTTGCCGAGGGAAAGGGGTACTCCTTCACCCTTAACTGTTAGAGCTACGAGGTCATTCTCAACATCAAACGCAACTACACCTTCAATAGGGAATTCCGTTTTTTTACTAACGATTTCAACAAAAGCGGAAGGTGCATTAACAATACAGTGGATGTTTGTCACGACAAGATTTGTGTCTATAAAAAAACCACTTGCCTGCGGCGAGATAAGATCTTTACCAGATTCCTCGTCAGTTTTTTGCCATACGACACGGACAACAGAATCTGTTAGTGCTTTTTCTGCAATTTGCTGTAATTCTTTATCTTTTATTTTTACCATATTAGTTTTCCATGCCAAAAGCAATGTCCTTATATTTATTATAGCTTCCTTGAACTCCTAACCAACACTTGCTATCTCCAAATGTGTTTTCCAATGTGCTTGTAACATCCGTTTCATCAATTGGTGTTCAGGTTTCTTCAGATGTGGATCCTCTGCAATCAGCAGCATCGCTTCCCTCTTTGCTGTCTCTAAAAGTGAAGCATCGCTGATGATATTCGCAATCTTGAATTTAGGGAGACCTGATTGTCGGGTCCCAAAAAACTCTCCAGGCCCACGTATATTCAGATCTTCCTCAGCAATCTCAAAACCGTTGTTGGTTCTGACCATCACCTGAATTCTTCGATATGAATCATCTGATTTTGCTGTAGCAACAAGATAACAGAACGATTTATCGCTCCCTCTACCGACTCTACCACGTAATTGATGTAGCTGTGCTAAACCGAACCGTTCTGCATTCTCAATCACCATAATTGTTGCGTTTGGCACATCAATACCGACCTCAATCACAGTTGTCGCAACAAGAATATCCAATTTTCGTGCTTTGAATAGCGTCATGACTTCCTGTTTTTCAACAGACTTCATCTGTCCGTGTAAAAGTCCGACACGCAAATTAGGAAACACATTCTTCTGGATATGTTCAGCCATACTCGTTGCAGCTTTCAGATCCTCAAGTTTCTCAGATTCCTCAACGAGTGGATATACGATGTATGCTTGCCTGTCATTGCGGATTTCTCGTTCTACCTTGGCATATAATTCTGTCCGGTTTTTCTCTTTGATCCAATGTGTCTCAATTTCTTTTCTACCAGGGGGTAACTCATCAATTACAGATACATTCAGATCGCCATATATTGTTAAAGAGAGTGTTCTTGGGATCGGTGTCGCAGTCATCACAAGAACATCCGGTGATAATCCATCTGTTTCAACATCACCATTTGTAGCAGCGGACGATTTTGCTTTACTCCGAAGCATGGCCCGTTGCATAACACCAAACCGATGTTGTTCATCAATGATGACAAGTCCAAGTTTGAAAAAATCGACACCCTCTTGTATCAAAGCCTGCGTACCGACAATTAGGTCCGCTGATCCATCCGCTATTGTTGTCAATGCTATTTCTCGATCCGATTTTGGTAAATCACTCTTAAGAAGCACAACCTTTACGCCAAGTGGAAACAACAGTGATGCAAGATTTTGATAATGCTGTTCAGCAAGGATTTCCGTCGGAACCATCAGCGCACCTTGATAACCGTCTTCAATAGCACATAATAGAGCCATCGCAGCAACAACTGTCTTACCAGAACCCACATCACCCTGAATCAGCCTGTTCATCACTCGCTGACTTTGCATATCATCTCGGATTTCAGTGAAGACCTTTTTCTGCGCGTTAGTCAACGCAAATGGTAAGGAATAGACGAACTTTTTAAGCAAAGAATCATCTGGCATGGGTGTTTGAATCTTAAATTGGATGCCATTTTGCGATGTATTCTTATCTTTCCGCATCTCCATGCCTAAACTCAGCAGGAAAAATTCATCAAAAGCAAGCCTACGTTGTGCCGCTTGCCTGTGGGATTCTGAAGATGGAAAATGGATCTCATTTATTGCCTGTTGTCTATCAATCAACTGATGTTTCTGTCGTAACGATAACGGTAAGATTTCAGGTATCTGTTGACCATAAACATCTAACACAGTCCGAACCGCAGCCCGTATCATTTTAGCATTTAACTTAGCAGTCAGCGGATATTTTGGCACAATACGTCTTGTATGGATCATCGTTTCATCGCCAAAGACCTCAAACTCATAATCAGTTGTCTGAATTTCATTATATTGTCTTGTGAACTTACCACTAATCACCACTTGTGTATCAACGGGTAGAATGGCTTTAATATACCCAATACGTCTACCGAAATTGACCAATACTGCCACACCTGTTCCATCATAAATTGCAACCTTACCAATGCTCTTACGACCCTTCGCGACAGGAGGTGAGGTTACATGATTAACGACTCTACCTTGGATAGTCTCTGGTTCATCCATTGCATTTCTTCCCACTCTATATATCTCAACTATCTTAGATCTATCAATGTAATCTCTTGGATAGTATTCTAACAATCCTCCAACAGTCTGTATATCTAACGCCTCAGATAACGTATCCGATCTATGCGGTCCAATACCCTTAACGTATTGAAGCGAATTATTGAGATATTCAAGTGAATCTGTGTCCGTAGAAACCGGTGTATCACCAATTTGAACAGGTCCTACAACAACTTCGTTCTTGTCATTCATATCAGGTAATGACGACCTACCGATAGGAAGCGACGAATCTTTACTTGAAGGGTTATCATCAACGGTCTCAGTTTCAACAGAAACACCACTATCTGACTCTGTTGTAACAGTAGCTGAATCGGGTTTTCTATCACCGAAAAGCGATAGGTGTTCGTCCTGTTTCTTAGATCTAGCCCTTGATTGCTTTATCTTTTGCTGATTATGCTGTGCCTGAGTGTTGTTCTGGGGAATCTGATTACTGCTTCCTGATAGGGAGGCAGCAATATATCTCCCAGATTGCAGCAGTTCTATTTGTGCCGTCGCAGCATGAATTGCCTTGAGTCTATCTGGGGGTTGCATCGTAGGATAATCTTTAAAAAGATCTGCTATTTTATTCAGTATGTTCTCCTGATTGGGTGTTAGGTTAAGCTCTCGCGTTTTCTCCAACCAGAGATCAACATACGATCCTAATCCATCTATGACAACATCATCCATGCATCCTTTACGAATTTCTTCCTTAAATGGACGAGAAAGAGTTGTTAATGTCTGCTTAATATCTTTCATTCTAACACTTTATGATGAAATGGTGAATTAACTTGCATCTTTCAACTTTTTAAATAGGTCTCTAAAAATAGCATCACGATTTACGTTAGTTGCAACTCGCATCAGATGCCTGCTATTATCCGAACTCCACGTAACCGAATCAGTCAGAATCGGACTATGCACTATTTCCGTAGGAACCCAACTACTATTGATAAGATAGGCAGTTGCAGAGATATCCCAAATTACCTTTGACCAAGCGAAATGATCTTTTTGATATTCTTTAAATATATTGACAAGATAGTCACCTATCTGTCCTTGTCCCTGGACATATCTCTCCATTTCTGAGACTGTTGTCAACAGATGCGAAACAACCCCACGTGTGGGAAGAAGCACGAATGGCACTCCCGAATCCAAAACTAATCGTGCAGCCTTTATATCTTGAGCAAGATTAAACTCACGCGTATGTTGCCAATACAGCGGATTTCCCCCAAGCCAAACGACTACAATCCGCTTAATTATCTCCGGTTCTATCAGGATTGCAGAAGCGACATTTGTAATAGCTCCAACAGCAAGGACATACAATGGACCATCTGTATTTGACATGGCGCGTTGAATCATATCTCTTGCTGCTTCGCTCTCTTCTGGCGTATTTTCATCAGTAAGAAAAGCACGTGATCCACGAAAAACAAAACTGTCATGAGAAAAGTCAAGAAAGTCCAATAGTTTTATTATTTCATCATAGCTTTTCTCCATACCATCCTCTGCACTTGAAGAACGGTTATTGTGGAAAGGAGCAGCATAAATTGCTTCAACGCTGAGTTCGTCGGGAGAAAGCAGTGCATGAACAACCGCAAATTGGTCATCTATCTCATTATATGTATCTGTATCAAGTACAATTTGAACAGGATGCTGTGGGTGTTGTAGCATCTCTAAACGTTTTCCATCCGATAATTTTGGGAAGTTCATCAATAAGAATCCTTATAGAGTAAACTCTTAATAGTAGTAGTCACACTCCAAGTGTCGTCCTCTTAATAGTAACCGTTGAATTAATGTGTAATAGTCTTATCTATTTCACCTATATTGTAGCACACAGTATATAGAATTAACGAGAAAAAAGCGAATTGCGTCAAACTTTTTTATATTTCACATTGATATGTAATGTTATTACAACATGATATATCTGTTAAGATTACAAAAGTAAAAATAGTGTTCACGATAGTAAGCAGATTATTGATAATGAGACTCAGTATTATTGATTATATTTGATAATGAATCTCATTATTATATTAATACAGATTCGCAGTAAAATGTTACGCAAAACTAATGAAAACATCCCATACAACACTTCATCCTCCCACTCTTCCATCCTTCCATCGTTGACGGGTACAGACTATCAGCACAAGTTAGTGATGAAGATATTTGTGCCATTCTGATAGAAAATACAAAAAATCATTTGACGTGGGAGTTGACCCATCAAGGTTGGGAATGGGTATTAGCGTTGTTAGGTCCTTTCACCGAACCAGATTGTAGAAGCGGTTATCAATACCTTTACCCTGATGATGTAACAGGTGATATCTTCGTTATACTTTCATCACGTTATAGGAACTGGTGAAGCAACATTTGAGTTGGTTTCAGTACGGAGACTTTAGCAACCACATGCCAGAACATAAATTTGTGCTAAAATTCTGAAATTATTTGGAAAAAAGCAAATTTTCTAAAAAAACTTGACAAATCCCGGGAATCCGTTTATAATTTATAAAGCTCATAAATTTCTGTAAGTGTTTCAGAAAAAAGTTTGACATTCATAGAAATTTCAAGGTATACTATCATGCAAGTGGTCTAAGTGGGAAATTCGGAATCATGGATTCTGTTTTGAGATTGGGGTTTTAACAATGAGAAACCGACAAATGGAATTGCTAATCAGAAATAAACGCACCAGATATTTAGCATCTGATCAATATTTTTGCGCGCACAATACTTTTGAGGCATATTTTAACTATTTGTTACGCCCCCCCCCCCCATCTCACATTCGTTAATATTAGAATTTCACAAGTTGTTATCACAAGGTTTAAATCTGCGATATTTTTGCGCCTGCACGCCGGCTTTGCCTCGTCGCGGGCTTTTGTTGTTGCATTGGAGATTCTTCAATGCTTGTCAATGATACGCTGAATGTCAAAAGGCATTCATAGCGTTTATTTGCTTGAATGTGTGTTTTGTTATTTCAAATTTATGTATCCAAGAGGTATAAAAAAGGAGAATTTTAAATGTTTTTCAAGAAGTTTCTAAATCAACCCAATGTAATCGGCAGTGTGCTGATAGTACTTATGATTTGTAGTGGTTTAGTGTACACTTTTGCCTTCAATGGTTTTAATGTGGAAACAGCCACAGGTGGCGAAGTAGAGGCATGGCTTGCAGCGGCAGGCGGTGGAAGTTCTGGAGGTAGCGGAGGAGGTGGAACTGATGACACACCATCAGAATCCCCAACACCTGAAAACCCCGAAGATGAAGAGGGTGAAGGTGAAGATGGAGAGGGAGAAGATGGAGAGGGAGAAGGTGAAGAGGGTGGAACCGAAGACTCGTCACCTGAAGAATCATTGCCTGAAGATGATGAAGATGATGAAGATGACAGTTTTGATTGGGACAGCATTGACATGAAAGACACCAGTACTTGGCCCACACCTCCAACGGGCGGTACATACGGGGTTACTGGAGACTTCACAGTTGGCCTTGCGTCGAAAGACTATTATAACAAAAGAGGGGAGAAAAGTCTTTACGACAAAAATGGTGGGGAATGGCGTCCATCGAAATTAGATCAATACCATGATAGTCCGCATTGGGATCATAAACCATATCAATGGAACGATAATCGGAATGAGAATATAGGTAAGTGGGAAAATATTGATTTTGCAGGTAATAAAATACCTAAACCTAATGAATAATTGGGAATTAAGTTAGTTATTTGAGGAGGTACTAATGTGTCTTGAACTTGAACTCATGACAGAAGGTTATCGCGAATGCCCTTTGTTGCTTATGTCACCTTCTATACCAGAGAAAGCTGAAAAACTATCCCAAGCGTTAGCCAAACTGGTTGCGGACAATAACGCAGTAGTAGATGTACACGCTTTGCCTTTTATCTCTCCAATTGATGGGTGCAGACTATCAGCAGAAGTTATTGATGAAGATATTGGTGCAGTTCTGATAGAAAATACAAAGAATCATTTCAAGTGGCAGTTGACATGTCAAGGTTGGGAGTGGGTATTAGCGTTGTTAGGTCCTTTTATTACCGAACCAGGTGGTTATCAATACCTTGGACCTGATAATGAAACGAGTGATATCCTCGTTATACTTTCATCATATTATAGGTACTGGTGATGCTACATTTGAATTGGTTTCA
>CAZURU010000021.1:15474-25344 GCA_964623585.1 uncultured bacterium | reverse complement strand
CCAAGGGAAATGATAATGTTTGTCTTCACAATAATACACCCAACGCTCAACACCAATATCACCAAATAGCGTCGTAAGCTTGCGATCTCTCTTCCGCCAAGGACGACACGCCTTTCCACACGTTGGACACGACACCGGGTCTGTCTCTTTTACCGATGCTTGATCTGACGCATGCAACTCAAACAACTTTTGTCTTAATGCCTGAGTGCGTTCTAAAATAAGGTGTTCTACTTCACTAAACGACAGAGAAGAATCACGACCAAGACCGCTTACTAAATCGCAAAAATCATCCACTATAGCCTGGGCTGCTTCTTCATTTTCTTTGACTTTACAACTATCAAATGATATACTAAACATAAGGTATCCCTTCCTTTGGAAAACAAAATATGATATTTGGAAAGGATACCATTTTTTCATATATTTTACAACTATCAAAGATAATCTAGTGACAAAAACTTTACACACCCTCCTCAATCTCGTAAAGACGCACTGCTTCCGATTGATGCTGAAAACCGCTACAGACGCCGAATAATACCATTTCTACTTTATAATATACTCATCTTTGTCACCGCAAGAGGCATGAAAAAGGTTGACACATTCAATCACGATACCTATACCATTCACACTAATGTATAATCCTGGGACAACAACTTTACACACCGGTTCTTTAAAATAGATGCAATTTCTTAGGTTAAATGTTATTACATTCATACTGTAGGACTGACCCCTCCTTCGGTGGTAGATGTAGGTGCTGCTTTAAAAAAAAACACCTTGACACTACGTGCAGAAATTGGTATAATTTATATTGGACACCAGAAGTAAAATAGCAACCGAAAACTGTTGCATAAACATGCTGCCTACTGACCGGTTAGTAGGATAGGTTGTCCACTCAATACAAGAGTGGTTTTCTGTTGGATCAACTGACAGGAAATTGAGAAGAACTCACAAATATCAGAAGTAAAATAACAGCCGAAAACTGTTGCGTATGCCATGCTGCCTACTGACCGGTCAGTAGGATAGGTTGTCCACTCAATACAAGAGTGGTTTTCTGCCAAACTACCAACAGGCAATCAGATTTTCAGTTTTAAAAAAGGGTGGGTTTACACGGCTCGCCCTATTTATTACGCGAATACAGCACAAACTAAGGTGAAAACGTAACCGGTACAATCCATCCCTTGGTATCAGCGGGAAGATATTTATTGTCTCTCAGATAATCGGATGTATGCCATATACAAAGACTTTTGCCATCTGGCATCCAGACCATAGAAGTGAGTTCCATTGATGTCCGAGCAATGGCATATTTCTTACCAGCATCCAAGTCATACACCCAAACTTTCCAATGAAGCCCTGCACAATCTTCACGTTCAAAAAATGCTAATACCCTCCCATGTGTGATGTCTGTTGGTGCCCACGCAGGCATCGTGTGTTTAAGAACCCGATGTTTCAATGAATTGCCTTGGGTCGCGGAAGTCTCATAAGGGTATAAATGGAGCCGTTTATCATAAACGGGATCGGAACGACTGCCGCCTGACAACACATAAGCAAGATATGTCTGATCTGGCGACCAGCGGATTTGACGGATATATTGATGCTGAGTCGGAATCTGCTCCAATCTATCGCCATCAACACTTTGAAGACGTATCCCCGCATAAGGAACCGATGTGTTACCTACTTTATGGTCATAAACTATATTGAAAGCTAAAATCATTCCATCCCTGGACCAAGAGGGTGGCTGTAGAAAAGTATAAGTATAGAGAGGCTTTTTGAATGACGCTCGCGCAACCAATCTACCACCACTCCCATCACTGTTAATCAGATATACAAAGTCAACACCCCCACGTCCAACGATGTCTTGTCTTCTGAAAGCCAATTGATTTGCAGTAGGCGACCATGCGGGTGCTTTGCCTTTAACAATTTTCTTAACCCTGCCCAACTCCCAATCCGCTGTATAGATATACCGTTCATCATCTTCTTTAACTTCAAAAGCGATCAGACGACTATCCAGTGACCATGATACATGCGGATTGTAAAATATACCTTCATATAGTTTTTTACGCTGTTTACCTGTTCTGTCCATAATCCAGAGTTCGCTTGCTTTCCAATAACTTCCACTTAGGTCTGTCCTTTTTAGCATGGCAACAAGTTCACCGTTGGGGCTCCAATACGGATATTCTGCACCTTCAACGAGATGTAATATCTGCGGTGTTTCGCAGTAGTTCGTATTGAACATTATCCCTTCAGTATCTTCAAATTCTCCGAAGTCATGGCGATTTAACCAAGCATTCTCTCGGTTTGGTAATTCAACCTGATACCTTTTTTCTGTTGTACTGACAATCGGTAATTCTGTGCCATCATTAAGCCCAAATATTGCTGAAGCATCCTCCTGTTCAGCAAAAACAGGTACATTGTCTCGTGTGACGATGCCACGTTGCCGTTCATCTGTTGCTACAGGTGAACTATCCGTAAGGTTTGAAAAGGCGTAGATTTTTCCATCCAAAGATGTTGCATAGAGGTAGCCATCGGAGATGGCAGGTGCAGCATTAATTGGACCTCTTACTTGATGTGACCATGCTTCTGATTTAGCCCCTGCTTTTGTTTTAGAATGCACATTGAAGGCGTGTATCTTACCATTTCTTGCGCCGATGTACGCAAACCCATTTGCGATAACTGGATAACCATCACTGCCTTCCGTATATCCGCGCCACAGGTTCTCATTATACTGTGGCATAACAGGACGAAACACGCCATTTACACAACCGTAGTCATTCCCATCAATTCTGATTCTACTATTCCGTTGGGATTTCATTTTACCATGTATTGCATCCAAAAGATAAATCCGTGTGGGAAAAGAACCGATATAAACAGTTCCATCATAGACAACTGGAGGTCCGTCTACCCATCCTTCGGTTTTGTATTCCCAGAGTTTTTTACCTGTGTTGGCGTTCACTGCATAGCATTTACTATCGCGTGTGCAGAAATATACGCGCCCACCCGATGCGACGGCAGAAAAACGGATAGCGCTGCCAGCATCATAGACCCATTTGATTCCCCACGCTTTCGCATCTAATGCGTACATCTTGCCATCGGACGATCCGATATAGACTACGTCATTGACAACTATGGGGGATGCTTCTATAGGTCCACCTGTCTTAAACTTCCATACCAATTGAAGAGGCGGCTTTAACTTTTGATCAGGACTTCTACCAGAAAACATGAGATCATTCATATACATGTGCCAGTCTTCAGCACGGGGTGGGGTAGTAGGAACGGTAATTTCGGGTGTTTCAGAAGGTGGTGTTGGAGAGTCCTGCGGTTTATCTGATGAATTACATGCAATAAAAAGACAAAATACGGTTGAAAAGAATATAGCGGGTAAAATGACGTTGATTCTTGATTGAGACATATTAAAAAAACAGACTGTTAGATAGCGTGAATTATTGAAGTAACGAAAATCCGTTACCACTAATATAACATATTGCCACGATTATGTCAACTTTTCTTGAAATTGTGTATAATCTGTGTTACAATTTCATTTTCATAAAGCACATTGCCCAAGGATAAACTGCAAGTCAAACGCTATACGGTGAAAAAATGGATAAGTTATTAGTAGAGGTAGACCGAGAGATAGTTGAAATCGTGTCAAATGATTTGTCACGTCAACAAGATTCTCTGATGTTGATCCCATCAGAAAACTATGCAAGTCGTGCTGTTATGGAAATTCAGGGGAGCATCTTAGCCAACAAATATGCTGAGGGGTACCCGGGTGAGCGATACTATAACGGCTGTGAGTTTATGGATAGTGTGGAATCACTTGCTATTGAACGCGCAAAGTCACTCTTCGGTGCCGAGCATGTGAATGTTCAACCCCATGCAGGCACACAAGCAAATATGGCAGTCTATCATGCCCTACTTGACCCTGGTGATACGATTATGGCGATGGCACTCAGCCACGGTGGACATCTCAGCCACGGCGATAAGGTCAACTTTTCTGGAAGATATTACAATGTCGTTCCCTACGGTGTAGATGCAGACACAGAACATATTGATATGGAGGTCGTCGCAGGACTGGCATCACAGCACCGTCCAAAAATGATCGTTGTAGGTGCTACTGCCTATCCACGACAGTTTGACTTTTCCGAATGGAAGGAAATTGCAGATTCTGTGGGAGCCTATCTGTTGGCAGATATCGCACATATCGCTGGACTAATAGCAGGCGGCGTTCATCCTAATCCTGTTCCTTACTGTGATGTGGTTACGACAACAACACATAAAACTTTACGCGGTCCGCGGGGAGCTATAATCATGTGTAAATCTAAGCATGCGGATAAGATTGACCGCGCTGTTTTCCCCGGTTTACAAGGAGGTCCATTCCTGCACACGATTGCTGCAAGGGCAGTAGCATTTAAAGAAGCAAGTGAACCCGAATTTAAAACATATCAAAAACAGATTGTAAAAAATGCAAAAGTACTCGCTGAAGGATTGATGCAGAACGGTTTCCGTCTGGTTAGTGGTGGCACTGAAAACCACCTCATGCTGTTAGACCTGACGACTAAATACGGAAAATTAAGTGGCAGACAGGCAGCTGATCATCTTGAGGATGCAGGTATCATCGTAAATAAGAACAGCATTCCTTTTGACAGAAGAAAACCGAAAACGACAAGCGGAATTCGCCTTGGGACTCCGATGGTTACAACGCGCGGCATGAAGGAAAATGAAATGGTTCAGATTGCAGATCTTATTACTGAAGTACTTGAGAATAGACAAAAAGCATCTATAAAACAGCGAATCCAAGAAAAGGTCACAGAATTTTGCGCGCAATTTCCAATTTATGAATATTTAGATTAAATGGAGACCGTCCTTTGATTACCGTTCTATCCAACCTATAGGACGAACCTATCCATATATTAAACGCACGGTATATTACACAAAGAGGGAACAATGAGCAGGAATAATGTATTACGGGTGGATGAAAAAACGCTTTCAAACGACATAAGTGGAAAAATATATATCGTAACCGGAGCCAATTCCGGTGTTGGTTTTGAAACTACAAGACAATTGATCAAGCAAGGTGGGCATGTAGTAATGGCATGTAGAAGACCCGATGCAGCAGAAGAAGTGGCAAAAAGTTTTACTGGATTAAAAGGGAGCTATGAAGTCATAAAATTAGACCTTGCTGACCTGCAATCGGTGAGAGATTGTGTTGATGAATTCTTAAATAGATATGATAAACTACACGCTTTAGTGTGTAATGCAGGACTCGTGACCTTTGGTAATAAAATTGAACGGACAAAAGATGGATTTGAGATGGCTATAGGTGTTAGTTATTTCGGGCATTTCCTTCTTACCGAATTATTGCTTGATGTATTGAAGAAAAGCACGCCATCAAGAATGGTAATTGTTTCGTCCGTTGTTCATGCTGGTAGTAAACGAAATCGACCGAATGTGCATTTGGAGGACTTGAATTTTAACACAAGAAAATTCAATAATTTTGCTGCTTATGCTGAGGCTAAAGTCGCTGTTATATTATATGCAATGGAGCTTGCGAAAAGACTGGAAGGTACCGGTGTTACAACAGCTTCCGTTCATCCGGGTTGGGCAAGATCAAACTTTGGAGGCAATAGTTTGGTTATGAGAATCATGAGAGTAGTTATGGCACCCCTGAATCCTTTTATCACCGACAGTAATGAAGAAGCAGCCCAAACATCACTTCACTGTTTGCTGTCTGATGATGCGCTAAACCATTCAGGTGCATATTTTAGTCAAAGTAGTGTGCTCTATAGAGACAAAGAATGTAAAAATGGCGGTTGGCCTATGACATCTCCAAATCCAAATGCCAGAAATATGGATACTGCAAAAAAATTAGTCGATCTCAGTTACAAATTGGTTGGATTAACATAATATCCATAAATTAAATTGTAGGAAGCACATCGGGGCAGTTTTCATAATTCTTAAATGATATTAAACGTGAATAATATTTTCTTAAACTTCATTAGTGTATTATAAACGGCAAGACTTAAAAGTTGGACTATAAATCTGCGCTTGCTTATATTGAGCAGTTCATTGACTATGAAAGAAGTCCGGACTTTTCTCGGCAGGCACGATTCTATAATCTGAATCGTATCTCTCAGTTATTAGACCTGCTTGGAAAACCGCATGATAGATTAAAAGTAATCCATGTGGCAGGAAGTAAAGGGAAAGGATCAACCGCTGCGCTTATTGCTTCGGTGCTAACCCATGCTGGTTATAAAACAGGTCTGTTTACGTCACCCCATCTCATCACACCGCGTGAACGTTGCCGGATTGATGATGAACTTATATCAGAAACAGACGTCGCTTGTTATATTGAAAAGTTAAGACCAGCTATTGAGACAGTCTCAAACAGCGAATTCGGACGGGTTTCATTTTTTGAAATATACACGGCAATTGCGTTTACCTATTTTGCTGACAAAGCAACCGATTTTGCGGTAATTGAGGTCGGTTTAGGTGGTAGACTTGATGCAACTAACGTCGTATCACCCGTAACAACTGTTATTACACAAATAGGGCTGGAACACACGAACATATTAGGAGAAACGTATACTGAGATCGCTCGCGAAAAAGCAGAGATTATCAAGAAGGACTGTCCAGTCGCACTCGCGCCACAACATCCTGAGGCAAGAGCGGTAATTGAATATGTCGCGAATGAACGTAATGCAAGCATCGTAGAAGTTAAAGATTTTGATAAACAGGATTCCGAGCAGTATGTACCTCAAATCATTAGGGACTCAGAAGGTATGCCAATTGCACAGGAAATCAGTGTAGAGATGGATACAGAACATTATACATCACTGACGCTACCATTACTCGGCCAACATCAATATGTAAACGCTATGACTGCAATTGCTGCAATTAGGTGTCTAAGACAGGAAGGGTATAAAATTTCTAAAGATAGTGTCTATGCGGGATTTAGGAATGTCCGATGTAGTGGTAGAATTCAACGTGTTATGTCCTCACCCATTGTTGTGCTTGATGGTGCACACTCACCACTCTCAATCACTGCGTTATGTCGTGCGATTCGTGAAAATTTTCGTTACACGCATACGGTTTTTGTCGTTAGTATCATGAAAGATAAAGATTTAGTTGTAATCGGCAGAATTATAAGTAAAATCGCTGATTCCATTATCGTCACTGAAGTTTCCGACAATCCTCGTGTAATGCCTGCTGAAACAATAAAAGACACATGGGCGGGATTATGCAACAAAATCACAACAGATCCGACTCCTGAAAAAGCAATTTCAACTGCTTTGTCCTCCGCAAAACCCAATGACTTAATTTGCATAACAGGTTCACTTTACCTTGTGGGACAAGCACTAACTATTTTTGATAGGGATTACGAATTCAATACAAAAAGAGAGGTCATTAATGTGTGAAATCACTTGTAAAAGAAGGTGGTTAAATTGGAAGTCTGTTTTAATCTGCTTGCCGATATTGAATTTAGTCACCACGGCTTTTGCCGACAATCACTCTTCACCAGATGGTACACTGCCTGTTATACCAGGTATATGGTGGATTGCCCCAATCGGTGCACTCATCGCTTTAGTTTTTGCATACCATTTCTATCGTTCTGTAATGAAACAGGACGAAGGAAATGATACGATGCGTGACATTGCACAATCAGTCAGGGAAGGGGCAATGGCGTATATAAGACAACAGTACAAAGTTGTAGGAATAGTTTTTGCTGTTCTCTGTCTAATCTTTATCTTCATGGCTTTTGTACTTGATGCCCAAAACAGAGTCGTCCCATTCGCCTTTCTCACCGGTGGTTTCTTCTCAGGACTCTGCGGATTTTTAGGAATGAAGACCGCCACGAATGCTTCCGCACGAACCACAAGTGCAGCGATGAACGGTCTCAACGCGGGTCTAAAGGTTTCATTCCGTGCTGGAGCGGTTATGGGATTGATAGTTGTAGGATTTGCACTGCTTGATATTACAGGTTGGTTTCTTATGCTCTATTATCTTTTCCCGAAGATCCTACCCGGCTTTTTAGAAGTTGCGAATCCACTCCCTCAGATCACAGTGATTATGCTAAGTTTCGGTATGGGAGCATCAACACAAGCACTCTTTGCACGTGTCGGGGGTGGTATCTATACAAAGGCAGCAGATGTAGGTGCTGACCTTGTCGGTAAAGTTGAAGCAGGGATACCGGAGGACGATCCACGTAATCCCGCTGTCATCGCGGATAACGTCGGTGATAACGTTGGCGATGTCGCTGGTATGGGTGCCGACCTTTACGAGTCTTATGCAGGTTCAATCCTCGCTACAGCTGCCCTCGGTGTTGCTGCATCTGTCGCTTTACCAGCTATAGTCCTTTCTGACTTAGGAATTACATCTATTGAGCTACAATTAAAATATCTATCAGCACCTATGATCATTGCTGGTATCGGTGTGATCCTCTCTATTCTGGGTATCTATCTGGTACGCACAAAAGAGGGAGCGACGATGAAGCAGTTGATGGGTTCTCTGAATCTCGGTATCAACGGCAGTGCTTTCGGTATAGCAGTTTTATCACTCCCTGTGCTACTTTATCTTGATCTCCCTAACAAGTGGCAGGTATGGGTAGCAATCGTTACAGGACTGCTTGCAGGTTTGATCATCGGTAAAGTCACAGAAATCTTCACCTCTCACGAATATAAACCTACGCGTGCAATAGCCAAACAGGCGGGTACGGGACCGGCGACAGTCATCATAGAGGGTATCGCTGTCGGTATGGAATCCACTGCAATTCCTGTTGTCACAATTATCGGGGCAGTCGCTATCAGTTACTATGTACCGGGTAATGCTTTTGACGAGTTTCAACCTTTGATGGGGCTTTACGGTGTAGGTATCGCTGCTGTCGGCATGCTCGCGACACTTGGAATTACACTCGCTACTGATGCCTACGGTCCCATAGCAGACAACGCGGGTGGAAACGCTGAGATGGCTAAACTTGATGAAAGCGTCAGAGGACGGACAGATCAATTAGATGCGCTCGGTAATACGACTGCTGCAACGGGGAAAGGTTTTGCTATCGGTTCAGCAGCTTTGACAGCACTTGCGCTCTTGGCAGCATACCTTGAAGAGATTAGATACGGATTAATTCACTTAGCAGGTAAGGAAGAGTTGGTAATTGAAGGTGAAGGGACAGTTGAAACACTGAAGGTTACGGTGAGTCAATTCATGGATTATTACAACGTCACGTTGATGAATCCGCAAGTATTGATTGGTCTGTTCATCGGTTCCGTGATGGCATTCTACTTCTGTGCATTGACAATGAAAGCTGTGGGCCGCGCGGCAGGGGCAATGGTTGAGGAAGTTAGACGACAATTTAGAGAAAAACCGGGTATAATGAAAGGTGAAGAAAAACCCGATTACGCGCGATGTGTCGCTATCTCTACTGTTGGCGCACAACGCGAGATGATTTTTCCATCACTTATCGCTATTGTGGTTCCTGTAGCAGTCGGACTGTTATTCAACGTCGCAGGTGTACTCGGTCTACTTGCAGGTGGATTGGCAACAGGTTTCGTGTTAGCCATCATGATGGCAAACGCAGGTGGTGCTTGGGACAACGCTAAGAAGTTTATTGAAGAAGGAAGCCACAAAGAGGAATACGGCGAAAAAGGGTCTGAACAGCACAAAGCAACCGTCGTTGGAGATACCGTCGGCGATCCTTTCAAAGACACCTCCGGTCCTTCGCTGAATATCCTCATTAAGCTAATGTCTATGGTTTCTGTCGTCTTTGCCGGTCTTATCGCAAAATATGGCGGTGTTTTTAGCAGCTGGCTTGGGATGCAGTAAGCGTCAATTTAAGGAAATACGAAAGCGATTATACCCCCAGTCCGGTAGGTGCGATCT
>CAZURU010000021.1:14814-15464 GCA_964623585.1 uncultured bacterium | reverse complement strand
ATTCCCGACTATTGATTATACCCACAAGTTTAGTCTGGACTATCCACTAGGCAGGTAGGTGCGATTTCCTAATCGCACCGGTCTGGAAAATTTAGAAAGGTAATCAAATGAAACCCATACAGGCAATTGCATTATGTTTCGCTTCACTTTTTCTGCTCATATTGGGGTGTGAACACGTTCAGAATTCAATGAAAGCAGACCCCGATGATAAGGCTGTATCCATTTCCTCGGATGATGTTGATTCTGTTGACACACCTCTTACGGGAACGGTTGTGATCGGTGAAGCAGACGATAGTTTTGGTAACGATGATTTCGCTTTAAATTCTGCCGTGATAGTCGAGGATACATTACAAATTAGTGTATCCTATAGTGGTGGCTGTAAGGCTCACAAATTCACCTTAGTTGTATCAGACCAGTTTCTTGAATCATTTCCTGTTCAACTCAATGTTTCACTTGCACATAATGCAATGGGTGATATGTGTGAAGCCTATCCAACCGAAACGTATCATTTCGATCTCACACCGATCAAAACCATGTATCAAAATGCCTACAGGCAGGATACAGGAACGATCGTATTGAACCTTAAAGACTCTACCCAAGAACTTCAATACACTTTCTAAGTATCTCCATATATACGGTAGATGGTCCAG
>CAZURU010000021.1:321-14804 GCA_964623585.1 uncultured bacterium | reverse complement strand
TATCTCCATTATCACTCCCCCGTGTCAAGACACCGAAGCTTTAGCTCGGTGAGTATGTCAAACGGCAGATGATCCAGTGGATAATCCAGACTAAATATGTAAGTCGGGTAGAGGAACGAAACCCGACACGTAAGGATTATGTCTATCATGCAGAACCAACGTCCAAACTTATACCATTTAAATTATATATAGTGAAACATACAATTAATCGGACACTTTCGGACCTTTATCCTCCCGCTTGCGGGGGATAAAGGAGGGTAGTCTTTACGGGTGTCTCATTAATCTTCTATAAATCAGAGGTTAGAAATCATTGTAAGAATTTAAACATTATGCTTTTTTTAGTTGACAATTTTTGTCATAAATGGTATTATCGTTGCAAATGAGTAGATTTATCGATAGTCAGAGGGTATTTTGCTAATTTTTTCAATCCATTTGTCCGTGGGGAATACGAAGGAAAATGGATGCTACTATGTTTTGAATTGCCATCGATTTTTTAGTTTTCAGATTTGGATTTTTTCTTTTTGAGTGGGAACAATGAAACACCAACAAAAGAGCCTTCATTTTGCCAAAATAGACGCGGCAGTTATCTATTGTCTGCGCGGAGCATGGGTTGGTGCTCCACTTGAAGGTACTGTTTTAACAGCGGTTTTTTACCCCCCCCCCCCCCCCCACGTCACCTGTTAAAATTAATAACACATTACAGAAAAACAATTTTGAAAGCGTTAGTAGTTCTACCGCTGCTGTGCCCACACGTCATTTTGAATCGTCGTGGGTTTTTGTTATTACATTCGGCTTTACGTGATAGGTGCGGGATATGTGCTGTTCGTAAAGAGTATCAGAATTAAATTCGGTATAATGTCTATTATTTTCTATAGTTTAGACAGTTTTTATTTCTTATAGTGACAAAAAGCAGATTAGAGAATATGTTATCAGATTATAGCTCACTCTTCAAGTATAATAATTTTAATCATTTTGGAGGAAATTATGTTTAGGTATATCTTACTAATAGTTTTGGCTACATTTATTTGCATGTCATGTGGTGTATTTCAGAAACCTATTATAGATGCGTCAGATAATACTGAAGACACGTCAAATAATACTTCAGGTATTACGCTTCAAATTGTAAGTGGTAATAATCAAGAATTAGTAGTAGGCACTAAAATTCAAGACCTTGTCTTAAATATATTGGATAATGAAGGTAATGGTGTGCCAGGTATTTTTGTAAAATTCAAAACTTCAACTACCAATATGGACGAAGAAAAGAAAGTATTATCTGAATCCATGACAATATCTAATGATGATGGACAAGTTGTTCTTGAGGGACATATTGTTTCTCACGATGCAGGGGTTTTTATAATTTCAGCATCCATAGAAGAATTCGAGCATACTGTAGATTTCACTATTACTATGCTTGCAGCGACAGATGATACACAGGATGATACATCGACAGAATCTATTGTTCATAGCGGTTTTGTTGTTACTGAAATGATTCTAAAGGGTGAAGTACTTAGGGAGGTTACTATCGGTGAACCTATTGAACCATTTATAGTTATTTTGAAAGATAAAGATGGTAACTTAGTAAGACATTCAGATAATGCAGTATTCGTGCAATTTACTGCTGAAGATGAAACAGGTAAGAATATAGAGACTGTTTTATCAAGTAACAACGATGATGGTGAATGCCATGCATCTTTCACACAACTTTCCGAGGTGTCTGGAGGATATATTGTCAATACTTCATTAGATAATAAATCTAACATTGATTTGTATGGGGATCAACTTAATGAATCTGCAAAAGCTTTGAATGTTAAATTTGGCGTAAATGTTTTTCCGACGCCAGAGGAAGATGATGTAATGGTAGTGGATAATACCCCTATTGCATTTCACATGGATATTATTTCTGGCGATTATCAAGAGGGGTTTACAGATGCCGAACTCACAGAAAATTTGGTGGTAGAAGTTAGAGATCAATTTGAGATGAGAATGCCAGGTGTCAAAGTGAACTTTAGTATAAAAGGGGATGATGGTAGTCTTTTGTGGAACACCTTTGATACTAACGCGGAAGGGCAAGCGTATACTGTTTTTACGCTTGGGCAACGGGTAGGAGAGTATCTTATCAGTGCCACGGTTGAAGACACAAGTCTTAAAGTGGATTTTCTGGCAACTGCGTTAGAAAGAAAATCAGGTTCTTATGAAGGGACTGGATGGACAGCTGAGTTTACTGATCTATCGGTCGAATTATTGGGTGATGGTAGGACTAAAATATCATTCACGGTTAATTTGACCGTAACAGAAGATCAGGATGAAACATTGATTTTGTCAACACAAAATATAGGTTTTGAAGAGTTAGGGACGTTATTCTCAACAAAGGGTCATCTGAATGGAAAAGAACTTACTGTTTTTACATCTGGTGAAGAACCGTTAAAAGCAGGTGTTGAGCTAAGCGAAAGTTTTGTTGTTGTAGTGCCTCGATCAGAAGTATCTTCTATAGATGATGTAAACTTTTTAGATTATTTTTATCATGTTAGATAAACTAAGCCATACATTTGTTGTTGTGGTGGCTTGATCAGAAGTATCTTCTATAGATGATGTAAACTTTTTAGATTATTTGAATGTGTTAAAATAATGACACACAGTCTATGTAGGAGCGATCTCCGAATCGCGACTTTAACGTAATGATAGTCGCCTTGCGGAGTTCCCTCCTACAACTCAAAATGTTCCGTTAATCTTGCGTAGGTCGGGTAGAGGCACGAAACCCGACACGTGTTGTGATGAGGTCTATTCTATGTATAAATATGTTTTACTTTCTATAATCATACTGATACCCTATATATTTCTCGTATCATGTCTTGATACACAAGATATAATTAATAGTACTGATAATAAAACGGATGCAATCGAGCATCGTAAACCCTTTATAGTCCAGGCTATATATTTCCAACCTAAAAATGCACCTTCTTATGAGGAAATGAAACCTAAGATTCAAGACCTTCTTTTCAGAGCGCATCGTATATTTGGGGCGCGAATCAATTCAAACGGATTTGGATGGAAGACTTTCAATATATCACATGATGATAATGATGAAATTATAGTTCATCATGTAAAAGGTGATAATGATAAAAATTACTATAGTAAGTTTACCAGTAGAATTTTAAATGCATTACCAGATGAATTCAATTTTAAAACAGAACCTTATGATAAAAAAGATAATATCCTGGTTATTATAGTGGGTGGTGTTGATAATGTAGCAGAGACAGCATTAGGGGCAGCTAATGGATTTACAAATGGCAGGTTTGGTGGATATGCCATTATAGCTGGTAAAAGGTTCGGATCGATACTTATTGGTCATGAGTTGGGGCATGTATTCGGATTGTGGCACACATCAGATTGTAAAAATTGTCTTATGAGACATGAATTATATAATGATAAATTACAACACTATGAAGCTAGGTGGCTTGATAAACATTATGCTTTTAATCTTGAAAGGCATAATGATGCCTTGTATCCTAATATAGATAAGGAATATTACAAAATATCTGATCCAGATAATGGGTTAGTTAAAATAGAATTCAAAGCAAAAAGTAGCATCGGATTACATCAGGCTCATCTATATTATATGCCTGGAGGCGTAATGGCAGGATGGCAGTATCTTAATGGTGAGGAGGAATCAATTATCTCATTTGAGGTTAAGAAAGATACATTAATTAATAAAAACATATATCTTTCTGTTATGAATATCAATGGGGGTATAGGTGAAAACAAGTTTGGCATATTATTACCATCAGGTGAATAATTTCAATAATGTATATGGAGAACACACATGCAAAATAGATTCATGCTTAAAATATTTTCAATTCTGATTTGGATATGTATATTTGGGGGGTGGACGTGTGAAGATCAATCAAATTTAAATGGAGTTGTTGCCGATACTGGTAATGTTGATATTGGCAATGATGATAATGTCAATAATGAAGGAAGAAAAGTAAGGGCGATATATTTTATTCCTAATGATGTTAATCATGTTCAAGATCAACATTATTTAGATAGTTTAATTCGGGTTCAAAAATTATATAAAGATGAGATGATTAGGCATGGTTATGGTGAGAAAACTTTTGAGTTTGAATTAGACAATGATGGGAACATATTAACAACTCAAATAAATGGAAACCACCCAAGTGACTATTATCAATATGTCACATTTAAGAGATTAATGCAGGAAACACCTGATAAATTTAAAGACAGAAAATATGTTCATATATTCATTATTGCAGGTGTAGAATATATTGAGGGGGGTGCGTTGGGCAGAGGAAGACCTACATTTAATGAAGATTTTGGCGGGGTTTGCCTTGTAGCAGATAGCACTAATGTGGAGTTATATAAACTCATTGCCCATGAAATTGGGCATGCATTTAGCCTATATCATACGCATCGGCGAGAATCAATAATGTCTAAAGAAGGATTGCAATTATTACAATATGAAGCTAGATGGATTAATAATCATCCATTTTTTAATCCCAGTAAAGAAGCAGATGTAAATCCGCCTAAAGTTAATAGTGTATCATTTGAAACGGGGGAAAAAGATATAATTAATATATTGTGTAATATTACAGATGACAATCAATTATATCAAGTTATGATAATGGATCAAAGTACAACTGTTGTTGATTTTAAATATGTTAAAAGCAATAATGCAGATATAGTATTTCCTATATATGGCAATAACAGACGGTATATAAAGACTCTAACTTTCATGGTTATGGATGAATCGGGTGCCTTTACACATGAAAAGGTGGATTTTGATGTGCCTCAAGAGTTTTTACAATAGCAGGACTAACGCATTCCCTTTGATAAGGAGTATATCATGTTTAAACTATTTGGACATATTGTAATCTTGACTGTAATAATGTTCATATTGTCGTGTGCAAGTAAAGAATCGTTAATTGTTGAAAAAACTGTCACGCAGGCTAGTCAAGAAACATTAGAAAGTGAATCTACTGATAAAGAAATTCAATCAGAGACCCAAACTGAAGCGGATACCCAAGTAGATGATGTAAATGAAGTTTCTGAAGAACCTGAAGTTGAAGTCAATCATGAATCAGAAACTGTAGAATCTCATAAAGATGTTAATTTAGAATTAAGTATTATGAGTGGAGATTCACAAACAGGATATGTAAATTATCCATTAGAAAATCCGATGGTTGTCAAAGTTCTTGATAATGACGATAACCCTGTGCCTGATATTAAGGTTAAATTTAGAGTAGATCCTTCTTATGGAAACTTACTCATCTTTAATGATATAACAAATGAAGGGGGTGAAGCATCAATCAAATTACAGCTAGGTCATACTGAAGGTCAGTATAAAGTGTTTGCAGAAATAGATGGTGATGAAGTTGTTTTTAATGCGACTGCACAGAAACCGGCTGTATCAGCTGCAACTAATGAGCAGAATATCCCAGTCACCATTAAGTTTAATCAATATCAGGTAACGCCTAAATTCAATGATAGTTATTCATTATGGACTACTGAAGTGACGTATTCTGGAACAATCACAATCAATGGTGAAATTGAAGGTAAATTAGGAATAACATCTCATCCCCCTAATATACAAGTTTCTGAACCTGAAAAGAGGGGATATGATGGATGGAAACATTTGAAGCGTGATCAGGTATTGGATTTTGCACTAGCATTCACAATTATCGGCAAATATGATGACGTGTATGAATCAGACTGTTGGGGATGGTTTTTTATTAGATCTTTTCCATTAAACCCATCAGAAGGAGATTAATATGCGTCATATAACTTTTAAATGGACTCATTTCTGTGAGGAAAATGGGTAAGGGGTTTTTTATGAAGAACAAAAAATCGAGAAATGCGTTATTTATATCACTATTTCTACATTGTATATTATTCATAATAATATCTATAATAATAATGCAAAAACCGATTCATGATGAAAATAATAAAATTGCAGCGGATATATTTAATATAGAAGCACCTGACAATAATGCCAGAAAAATGTTAGTAAAGGCTCAAAAGAGAATTGAATTAAAAACGAACTTTACAGAAAATAGTCCATCAATGTCTTCACCTGCAATTAAGCATAATATCAAAGTTAATTTACAGAATAATTATGAATTCCAGAATATAGTTGCAGATGTAAAAATAGATACTGAAGACCTTAAATCTCTGGATTCTCTTTCACCTGATTCCAGTGCGGGATTAAGCAATGAAACATCTGGACCTACATTCAATAAAAACTCTCGTGGTGTAGGTAGGGGGTTTGATGGTGTAGGAAGAGGCACTCATGGCACTGGCTATGGCATAGGATCTGTGATTAGTGAGGTTGGTGCTGCAGATCTGGGAGGATTAGGTATCGGCGATTCCAATAAAGGTATAGGACTGTTTGGAACTGGGGCCGAACCTGGTCACGGGTTAGTTGCAAAAGTTTACGTGACAGGTGGATTAATCAGAATCATGCCTAATTTTAGTAAGTTAGATCCTATTAAAATATTTATTACACCTAATTTAGATGTGGAGAGGAGGTATTATACAGATGGATTTCCAATTTCCAATGGAGAAATAGTTATAGAAGACTTTGCAGTTAATTTTAAGTGTAAATTAGCAATATTAAAATCTGGAGTTCACATGTTCGAGTTAATTTCAGACGATGGGTCTAAATTATATATTAATGGCAAGATAGTGATTAACAACGATGGAATACATGATGTAATAAGTAAGAAATCTTTTTTAAACTTGAATAAAGGTTTTCATGATGTAGAAGTGCAGTACTTTCAGGGACCTCGTATACATCTTGCACTTCAGTGGTTCTATCAAGCACCAGGAGAAGAACGGAAAATTGTACCTCCAGAAGTGATTTTTCATCCGAATAAAGAGACCGATATGAGAATGTTAAATGATCTCATACTAAAATAGATAGGACTTACGCATTCATTCCAAATGCATAAGATAAGGAAGTGAACATGTCTGATACGTCCCTACACTATAAATCAATTAGCGATTTGTCCAATCTAATATCATCAAAAGACCTCTCACCTATTGAACTCACTGCGGTGCTGTTGCAGCGAATTGAGCAACATGATGGTCAATTAAAGAGTTACGCAACAGTGATGTATGAGCAGGCAAGAGAGGCAGCACAAATTGCAGAACAGGAAATTACATCAGGGAAATATCGTGGCCTGTTACACGGCATTCCAATAGCAGTCAAAGACCTCTGTTTCACTCAAGGTGTCAGAACAATGGGCGGTGCTAAAGTTCTGAAGGATCATATTCCAGACTACGACAGCACTATCGTGAAGAGATTGAAAAATGCAGGTGCCGTTTTACTTGGTAAACTAAACTTGACTGAAGGTGCAATGGGTGGCTACCACCCTGAATTTGATATACCTATCAACCCTTGGAATCCTGAAAGATGGACAGGTTCGTCCTCAAGTGGGTCAGGGGTTGCAACGGCTGCAGGTTTATGTGCTGCTTCTATTGGAAGTGATACAGGGGGTTCAATTCGGTTTCCATCCGCGGCGTGTGGTATCGTTGGATTAAAGCCAACCTGGGGGCGAGTCAGTAGATACGGAGTACTCCCGCTTGCTGAATCAATGGATCATGTCGGACCTATGACGCGAAGTGTAACAGATGCAGGTATTATGTTAGAAGCAATAGCAGGCTATGACCTAAATGACCTGACATCTCTTCCACATCCGGTTCCAAACATGATAGAAAGTATTGACAAAGGTGTCCAAAACATACTTATCGGTTTTGATGAAGATTTTGCCACCAAAGACGTTGACACTGAACTTGCTAAGGCTGTGTGTGATGGCGTAGAATTATTGGAGACTTTAGGAGCAAAAATCCTTAAAGTGCAAATTCCTGATATGGATGAATATGTACTGTCATGGCCTACCTTATGTTCTGCTGAGGCAGCTGCAGCACACTCCGCTACATACCCATCTCAACGGAATTCTTACGGTCCTTGGTTCCAAGGATGGTTGGATATGGGGGCACAAGTAACAGCCGCAGACTATATTCACGCAAGCAAGTTAAGAGCTGAATGCGCGGGACATCTCAAGAAGGTTTTCCAAGATATTGATGTGTTGATATGTCCATCAATGTCTGCACCGCCGCATGTGGTTTCAGCAGAAATATTATACGGACCAAAAGAGACAAGAGCAGCAAATTTTCAGCGATTTACAGCACCATTTGATTACAATGGCGCACCAACGTTATCTGTACCATGCGGTATGAATAGTGAAGGCTTGCCGTTGAGCATACAGTTCGTAGGGAAGCACTTGTCAGAACCTTTATTATGCCAAATTGGACATACATATCAACAAGCAACATCTTGGCATGATCTACATCCTGATATATGATTGCTCATACCTACGGTTGCTGTGGAAGATGATAGCCGTCAATTGCTACCTGAATTCTAAAGAGACTCCCGCCAGCAGTAATATATAGAACCTTGCTTGATTCACCACGACCAAAGGCTACATTCGTAGGTAATTCAGGCGTCTCAATATACGCTAATTCATTGCCATTTGTATCGTATACACATATACCGTAGCGGGATTTGGAACGCACCGCAACATAAACATTACCTTCAACATCAACCTCAAAACCGTCGGGTCCGTGTTCCGGAGCATAGTCTACAAGTGTTTCACGGTAGGTAGCCGTTCCATCAGAGGCGAGATCATACGCGAGTAGTGCCATGCGTCCCATATAAGTAGGTAATTCATCTGGTATATTACGGAACGAACCGCTATCGTTGCTACCAATATATAATGTCTTTTGGTCAGGTGAGACGGCGATTCCGTTTGGTTTACCGGAATCTGCTACGACGAGATGTACTGAGCCATCTGTATCAATTCTATAGACTCCCATGACAGGTTGTTCAATAGGTTCATGTCCAACATAGCGCGGGTCAGTAAAGTAGATGCGTCCGTTTTCATCTATCGTCAGGTCGTTAGGAGAATTGAAGCAACTACCTTCATATAAACCTGCGATAATGTCACTTTTACCTGTCTTCATATCAGTTCGTGTTATCCGTCTACCGCCAAAATCGGCACCTTCTGCTATCACTAAACGACCTTGCGCATCAAACTTCATGCCGTTAGACATCCCACTGGGTGATCGGAAGGTAGTTGTTTGACCCGTGTCAGGATCATATCTCATGATGTGTCCCGCTTGCATATCCGCTTCGTGTGTGAAGGTAATGTCACTGAAATAGACCGTTCCATCGGGAGCGACAGTAGGTCCCTCTGTAAAGTGTGCATCGCTAAATATCTCTTGAAGTTCTGAGTCTGAAGGTATAATCGTTTCTGAATTCGGCATAATCACTCCTTGTTCTGCTAATGCATGTAATGTCGTGAAGACTAGATTAACCCATTGGATGGGGACCGTGGGACGTTACATCTCTCCTTGCTTGCGTATACACAGCATCTTGAATCTCAAGTATTCTAACAGCTTGTGTTATTGATGGTTCATACGTTTGTCCGTCATGAATTGCGTCTAAGGCTTGTCTCATAACACGCCGCATTCTTTCACCATGAGAAATATCCTCACTGAACTGTACACCATCGGAGGTGTGTATCTCAATTAAAGGTTCCCCCTTCTTACCATATTGCTCAAAGACTGAAGCGTTTGTACCAATAAAACGGAAGAAGTGGTCACCTCCGCGTTTCCCCGCAGGGTACGTATAACCTGATTCAACTATACCGGTGATACCGTTTGCAGTCCTTAACACACCTATACCACTATCCTCAATATTCCTTCCATACATTGCATTAGACATCACTGCACCGACGACTGTAATTTCTTGGTCACCGACAAACTGAAGGAAAGTATCAATACCGTGTGCAGATTCAACTGCCCAACAACCACCTCCGGATATACTTGGATCGTTGTGCCAATAGGAGGGAGTAGGGTCATAACGAGATGGTGGTCCGTTATTCAATCTGCTGTTATACAAAACAAGATCACCCAGGCTAGCATCATCAAGCATATCCTTCACGACACGGACAATTCTACTTGCACGATTTGGTAAGACCAATGCGCTGAAAACGTCATGTTTTTCTGATGCTTCAGCTACTGGACGCAAACGGTCAGCACAATCGGCAAAAGGTTTATCTAACAGATATGGGATACGTCTGTCAACACACGCTTTTACATGAGCTGGTATCTCAGTATGTTTTCCGGCAACAAGTGCTGCATCTGGTGTACATGCATCCAGACAATCATCTGCAGAATCAAACGCAGGGGATTGGAAGTCATAAGCTAACTGTTCGCGCGGTGTGTGTTCGGCATCCATAACGCCTACGATTTCGTGTCCGAGTGCTTGTGCTGTCCGTGCCATACCTCGTCCGTGATGGCTATAAGAGAGTAAAGCTAACTTCATAATTTGTCCATTCTGATATTGATGTATTTCTTTTGAGAATATCAACCTATTCTAACTGTTTAGCGATCTGAATACAAGTAGTTTTTGGAGAAGATAATATAGAGAAAGAAAAGTTAAGAACCGAAAAGAAAAAGAAACCGCTCGCGGAAAGCACTATTACGCGAATGCCAACGACTTTAGTAAGAACAACAATCCGCTACCTGCCGAGTTTACAAATAAAATTATCTGTGGTGATTCACAGGTTGCCCTCAAGCAGCTACCAGACAATTGTATTGATCTTATACCATTTCTAAATGAAAATGCCTCTTTACTGTAGCACATTCTGTTAGATTGTGCCGTTCATTGCTTCATTCTAAACAGTCAGTAATGGGAGAAAAATTAATTGAAATGGTATTATTTTTACTTCCCCACCCTACAATTTTGGATTGGATTACGAACAAACCGAAGATGCCTTTGCATGGGATTCCTATTTCAAGTTATTGTTCAGTATCTTTGACGAATGTATCAGAGTTCTAAAATATGGGGGACGCATAATCGTTAACGTTCAACCCTTATATTCAGACTATATCCCAACACATCATCTAATTTCACAGTCCTTTATGCGTAAAAAACTGATATGGAAAGGTGAAATTTTGTGGGAAAAAAATCATTACAATTGCAAATATACTGCTTGGGGAAGTTGGAAAAGCCCGTCAAGTCCCTATTTAAAATATTCATGGGAATATTTGGAAATCTTTTGCAAAGGTTCTTTGAAAAAATCGGGTGATCCGAAAAATGCAGATATTGACGCTGATTCTTTCAAAAAGTGGGTATATGGAAAATGGACAATAGCACCTGAGCATAAGATGAAACATTTTGGACATCCTGCCATGTTCCCTGAGGAATTAGCAGACCGAGTGCTGAAACTTTTCAGTTTCAAAGGGGATGTCGTTTTAGATCCTTTTGCAGGTGTTGGAACAACCTGTCTTTCGGCACTAATGAATCAGCGTCGTTATCTGGGTATAGATATTTCACCAGAATACTGCGAAACTGCAGAAGATAGACTACGAATCTTGATTAGCGCACCTACATCTACAGAGTCTTGTTTGTAGATAAAACATCCAGATGAACATCCAAATGAAACTTTTTGAATCAAACGACAATTAAGAATATGGGTCAGTAGAAAATTTAGATTATGAGTCAGTCGTAGATATGTATACAGATAGTATACATTCAATGTATACTATGACTGCAGGACAAATTCGAGGCGCAAAAGGTGATCTTGTAGAACATTTAGTTGATGTTATTGTCAAATTAGCATGGCATGAAATTGGCGGTGAGAAGGACCGGTTAGACATAAAAAAACATACAGGAAGAATTTCTATTGATGAAGACTATGTAGAAACCCTAACGCCTAAATATGTTAGAGATCACATTGAACAGAATAAGGGTAAATATATTTATAAAGTTGAACTTGATAGAGCGGTTGAGATAGACAATAAGATAATTTTAGGTATAGAATGTAAGTCCTATATAGAAAATGCAATGTTCAAAAGAACTTTAAAGGATTTTGAATTGATAGTGAAACTGCTTTATCCAGATTTGCTTTTTTGTGTGTTTCAATTTGAAAATAGCCTGGGAGGGGACTACGGAAAAGTAGGTGAACAAAGACAATTAGGAAGTGAATCAACACATACGTTACTTTCTCACACACCACTGGTAGATTTAGAAATTATAACACTTCTTGATGGTGATAGAAAATCAGATAGGCCCATACATAAACGGGAATATTTTAAGGAACTTCCAGTGGAAAATATAGAAATTTGTGTAAATACATTTAGGAATATACTTAAACCTTATCTGCGTCCTCCGCGAATCAGATAAATAGCGTGACAAAAACTATACACACCCTATCACAACCTTCCATCCACTCTTCCACCTTTCTTTCCTTCCTTCCCTCCCTCCATCCTTCCATCCTCCCACCCTTCCCCATTCAGAATGTCCCTCATGTCCCATCAGTACATTATTTAATTTGACATTAAATCAGCTTTTACATAAAATGAACCTTGTAGATAAGCAGACAGTAGAAAGTTTCTTTTGAAACCCAAGAATTAATCAGTCTTAATTCCCGTACAATATCTGAATTTTTGAACTTAGTCATTGCCAATATAAGCGTATCTGTCAATATAATTGAAAGCTAGACTAAAATCCCTATCAGGGAAGGAGAGATTTCATGGATTCCCTTAAGAAAGTTATTGGTGTTTTTTTAATTCTCGTAGCGGCAATCGTCGCGCTCCATACAGTCGCAGAACCTTTATACTATAAGTCCACAACAGAACAGCCTTACAATGCTTCTGTCTGGTTATACCTCAACATTCTATCGGCAATTTCATTAGTAATAGGGATTATCATATCTTACGATCGCAAGAGCAACGTTAGTGAAAGTTCAAGTGTGCAGGAATACATTGCCGCGAACACCCTATTTTTTGGATTCATGTTTGCTGCGATACTCTTCTTCTGGAACTGGTTCGGTCTCATCAATCCAGGTGGAGATTATTCTCCTACAAAGTCTGACACCGGTGCTATGGTCTGGATAATTTTTGATGCTATACTGCCATTGCTGAATGGTGCTTTAGGAATGCATCTGCTACGGTCAAATTCAAACGATTAGGACTTAACTTAGGTATACCACAGAATAGAACCTACTAACGTGGGTTCTATAATAGGAATATAGACTTTATTTTGCCCAAAATATTACTTGCATCAATTGTATTGATACGTGGTATACATTTCACAAACATCGTGAAATAACTGGAATAATCAAAACAGTAACAATCAAGCGTGCAATAGATCAAAAAACATGGAGAAACGTAAATATATGCAACTATATGAAGCTGTCAGTCCTTTAGATTTTAGATACTATGGCGGAGATGAAACTTTTATGAAACGACTGCTACCCTACGTCTCTGAAGCAGGATATGTAACCTTTCAAGCAAAGGTAGAGGCGGCATTAGTTCGGACACTTGCGAAATATGGTGTCTGTACAATCGAAATCGCAGATGAAGTCGAACAAGCCGTAGAACACGTAACAGCAGAAGAGGTCTACGAAGAACAGAGACGTATCAGACACAACATCCGTTCACTCGTAAATGTAATTCGGAACAAGATCAGTCCTGAAGCACGTCCCTACGTCCACCTATTCGCCACGTCAGCAGACATTTTGGATACGGCTACAGCAATAAGATTCAAAACACTGATCACAGATGTAATTGTTCCAGATATGATTGCATTAGTAAAGCAATTGATCGCATTAGCACGAGAACATGCGGATACACCCCAAATAGGAAGAACACACGGACAACATGCAGAGCCGATTACATTCGGTTACGCGTTGGCACTCTATGTCAGTAGATTTGGGACCCGGATTGAAAAAGTACACGAAGCAGGACAGAATTTACGCGGGCAATTTTCGGGTGCAGTTGGGGCATTCAACGGATTGGCATTGATACATCAAAGTCCTGAAAAAATAGAAGCTGATTTTCTTGAATTGCTCAACCTGAAACCGTCAGATACGCATACGTCAACACAGTGTGTAGAACCAGAGTTCATCTCAGATTTAGCATATCAAATCACAGCTGCCTATACGATACTCGCTAACTTTGCAGATGATATGCGGCATCTCTATCGCACGGAAATTGCTGAGGTTGGAAGGAAATATAACCCACAACTTGTTGGCTCGTCCACGATGCCGCACAAGGTCAACCCAGAAGCTTATGAGAACATAAAGAGCCTATGGAAAGCTTTCGTGCCACGCATGCAGACGGTATTCCTGGATAGCATTTTAGAACATCAACGCGACTTAACGAATTCTGCATCTAGCCGCTTTCTCACGGAGTTGGTTACGGCATTCGACTATGCTATCTACAGACTACGAAAGGCATTAGATGAGATGGATGTTAAGTCAGACAATATGATGCATAACCTCGAAATGAGCGCAGAGGATACAATTGCTGAACCTATCTATCTCTTGATGGCGTATTACGGCTTTCCTGATGCTTACGACCATACACGTAAGTTAATTGCACAAGTTCACCAAACA
>CAZURU010000021.1:0-311 GCA_964623585.1 uncultured bacterium | reverse complement strand
CTCTGGGAAGATGAGACATTTCAGCCGTTCCTTGATAAGTTAACGGAACCGCAACGCGAAGCATTACGTTCACCAACGCACTATATCGGTACTTCGGTGCAGCGGACACATGCAACATGTGATGAATGGGAAAAACGGATAGACAATTTGATGGATGGCCTTAAGCCTACATAGGTGGATAGGGAATTGGCCAGAAGGTTGGAAGGTTGGAAGATAAGATGGAAGGTTGGAAGATAAGATGGAAGGTTGGAAGATAATACCATTTCAATTAATTTTTCTCTCATTACCGACTGTTTAGAAATGAAACGGGG
>CAZURU010000020.1:0-25454 GCA_964623585.1 uncultured bacterium | reverse complement strand
AATCGCAGAACCCTTTCTTCCAATTTCTGAGTTTATCTTTTACGATGCGGTATCTTTTGACACCACTAATTGCATGTTCAACACGAATGCGTATAGACGCTATCTTTCTATTATTTTCTTTTTCTTCATCCGTGAGTTCGCCACCTCTCGGTTTTTTCTTCGGTTGAATGATGTTTATATCAGGAAGGGTGAAACCCTGGAAACCGGTATCTTGATACAAGGTGCTTCCTGGTGGCACACGATAGCCCACCCTATCGGCTATGTGTTTGTCATGATGTCTCCCTTCAAAAGAGGGGGTCAATAATACGACTTTGCCAGACGCATTGATAATCAGATTATTTTTCACTGTATGGCATTTCTTTTTACCACTATAATACGCCTTTTGAGTTGATGGGTCTTTTGGACGCTGTATCAGACGTTCTGTCCCATCTTGAAAAAAAAATGTTCTTCTTCTTGACTTTCATTAGTATCACTTTCATTAGTATCACTCATAGATGCGGGCTCTGTTTCTCGAGATGGCAACGCTTCAAGTTTTGCTAAGGCTTTGTTCAATATCGGTAAAAGGAAGTGTATCCATTTATTAGCAAGGGGTTGAGACATACCAAAGAGTTGACCAAATAGAACTTGTTTCGGAGCATCACGAAGGTAAATCAAGATAAATAGCAACATATCTTCATGGCAAGTAAAACGACTATTATTATAGGGTTTATATCTCCGTTTTTTACGTGGTTTGTTATCAAGTGTATGAGTTTGCATGTGTTCTAAAAAACAATGAGAAAAATGAGGTAATAGTTGATTAAACTCTTTTAATTCATATCCAGTGAGGGACAAAAACTCCCCAGGTCTGTCCTTGAGATCGTGAAAATTGGTCATGAGTTAACATCCTGTTAAGATATAGGACTTACACATTCACCGCGCTTGCGGGGGATAAAGAGGGGTAAATCCCTAAAAATCGTAAACAATCGGGGATAAAATCCTCGAAAAATCGAAATTCTAAACAGAAAAACCCAAATTTGCGTAAGTCCAGAAATAATAAGGTAGTATAACATAGGTTAACAAAATTTGAAACTAAATACTTATAATGTCTAATACTGACATAAGTAAAGTTTACCAAAAAATAAATGTTTTTTGTACAGGCATCGGTTGCTCAGGACACCAAGCGTTACTCATAGGTTTTGAAGCACGCTGCGTACAAAGAGAATTCAACATCGGGTTTTTTCAATCGCTTTGATGTTGTTTTACAGCAATGTGTTTATCAATCAGTTCAAGCACGGCGGGCACCAATTCCGTAGGAATCGCCATCAACGTGCTATCCTCATCTTCAAAAAGCAGCCTCATCTTCAGCGACAGTTTCATTTTCTGTTTGTTGTTCGTAATGATCAATAATACTTTGTACGCGTTCATCATCCCACCCAGGCGGAAATTTATTCTGCATCATCGTCTGTTTCACCTTTAGATAATTATAGCGGACATCAAGTCCAAATCGCAAATTGTTTTGATATACAAATTTCTTGAATTCCTATAACAATCGTGGTATACTCCATAAGATATAAATAGATTTTCAGAATAATCAAAGGGCACAAACAGTGAATATTTTCTGCACTGGTATCAGTTGTTCAGGACGCAAAGAACTCCTCAAAGATTTTGAAGCACTCTGTGTGCAAAGATATCTCAACATCGGCTTTTTCAATGTTGGTGATTATATGCACCGTGTTGCTGCGGAATCGCGCGTGCATTTCACAGAGAAGGTGCTCGATTCAGACCCAGCCGTTTTATCGTTAGCGCGGCGCACCGCTTTCTACGAAATCGCAAGAGACGCTAAATCTTACGAACACGCGATCATAGGTCTACACGCCTGTTTCCGTTGGCGAGGAAGTCTCCTTGAGGGGTTCTCATTCAAAGATATTGATATTATTCCACCAGACATGTTCATCAACGTAGTGGACAATATCGCAGACATCTATGCGCGTATGGAAAAAAGTTCACAATGGTCGGGAATCAGAAAAGCAGCACTAAATGTCTGGTTAGACGAAGAGGAATTCTTGACGAGACAACTTGCACATCTCACAGAGAAACCGCACTACACTGTCGCACGGCAACACGAGCTTGCAAATTTCGCTGAGCTCCTCTTTTCAGATAAACCAAAGTTCTATCTCAGCTATCCAATAACACTGCTAAGAGATACACCAGAAGAGATTCAGAAAATACGCAAACTGGGTGAAATACTATCTAACAAGTATATCTGCTTTGATCCACTAACGATTAAGGATATGGCACTCGTTACCTCTTCAAGAGTTGATGGTAATGACGAGATGTTAAATGTACCTGAAACGATGAGTGAATTGGACGATGACGTAATTGAACAGATCAAAACGCGAACCATCTCACGAGATTATCAGTTTGTCCACCAGAGCGATTTTGTCGTTGTCATATATCCTACGGACAAACTATCTCCAGGCGTCTTAAGCGAAATGAACTACGCCACACGTCATAATAAACCGGTCTATGCAGTCTATAGCGAGACGCGAAGCATCTTCTTTGAAAATCTGTGCGATAAGATATTCGATACTTTTGGGGAGTTAGAGGAATTTTTGAAAGAAACATATCAAAAAAATAAAAATTAAAATGTCAATTTAAGCTGAAATTTGTTGAGCAGATTTTCACGGACCTAATAATCTTAATAAGAACTGAAATTGATTTTAGATTTGAATTAGCATAGGAGGCATAACTTATGGAAGCACGCGACACTGATTTTTTGCAATTATTAGATGGTAAAAAGCAATTTTCTGTACCGATTTTTCAACGCAGGTACAGTTGGGAAAAGAAACAATGTCAGAAACTTTGGGATGATGTGCTCCATCTAGGGCAAAATCGTGAGAATCCATCCCATTTCCTCGGTTCAATTGTCTATATTGAGCCAAAAGTTAATAATGCCTCTGGAATTCGAGAATTACATGTAATTGACGGTCAACAAAGATTAACGACCTTAACACTTTTACTAGCCGCACTCAGTAGGGCTATCAAAGGACAGAATATTGATATTGGCATAACCCCTGAAGAACTTTCAGACTACTATCTTAATAGTCGGAGAAGTGATGAACTACGTTACAAACAGTTGCTTACCGACCACGATAAGAATACCCTGATTCATTTATTAAATGAAAATAATGCCGGATGGTTCCGACAAAACGGTGAGGAAAGTTTATTTCAGCTGTTAGAGGATAGAGAAATTCCTAATAGTGCCTCTCCTCAACTTTTGGAAAACTATCGCTTTTTTGAAACAGAACTCAAAGATGTTGATCTTGAAACGGTATATTGTGGAATTCAAAAGTTAAGAATTGTAGATATCGCGCTAGATCGTAATTATGATAACCCGCAATTAATTTTCGAGAGTCTCAATTCTACTGGACTAAGTTTGTCACAAGCAGATCTGATACGAAACTATGTACTCATGGGACAAGAATCTAATCTTCAAAACAGACTATATCGGGAATATTGGTTACCAATGGAACAAAGTTTTGGTAATGAATACACTAAGAGATTCGACCGTTTCATAAGGAACTATCTAACTTTAAAAACAAGACAGATTCCTAATGTTAGAAGTGTTTATGATAAATTTAAAGAACATATCCCTGTTACAGGAGAATCAGAAATTAAAGAGACCCTTGACAACATTTCTTGTTATGCTAAACACTACGTGAAGATAGCTTTACTTGAGGAAAATGATCCTGAACTACACGAGTGTTTTAAAGATATTCAGGATCTTCGCATGGAAGTAGCTTTCCCTGTCTTACTTGAGGTATATGAAGACTATAAGCAAGAAATAATAAATAAAGCTGAAATAATAGAAATTCTACGGTTGTTAGAAAGTTATGTTTTTCGTAGAGCTATATGTGGTATTCCAACGAACAGTATGAATAAGACTTTTGCTGCATTAATGACGGTAGATGAATTTGACAAAAACAATTATCTTGAGAGTTTAAAGACAGTTTTTGTGAATATGGCTTCTTATAGACGTATTCCGATAAATCACGAGTTCAAACGAGAATTCTTGATTAAGGATGTGTATAATTTTGATAGGTGTACTTATCTTTTGCGTAAGTTAGAGAATTATGGACATAAAGAAACTTTCGATGCTACGAAATATACGGTTGAGCATGTAATGCCTCAAAACCCTGATCTGTCCAATGTATGGAAACAAGAATTAGGTGAAAATTGGCAAGAAATACAGAAGGATTACCTTCATACGATAGGTAACCTAACTTTCACTGGATACAATTCAGAGTTAAGTGATCGTTCCTTTAGCGAGAAAAAGGAACACAACCCAGGTGGATTTCGTGATAGTCGATTACGCTTAAATGTTAGTTTGGTGGATACAAGTCGTTGGAACGAAGAAGCTATCAAAGCGAGAGCGGAAGAACTTGCAGAGAAAGCTTTAAAAATATGGATTTATCCTGAATTAACTGATTCCTGATACTATTGAGGAATTAGACGAATTTCTGAATGAAACATACCAGAATAAATGAAGCAAGGCTATTTAGTTTTTAGTTTATTGGTAGGTATTAATGACATTCGTGAATTAGAGTGTAGGTAGGTTAGAACTTTAACGAAACCAATAGGTGTCAATTTAAGGAGAATTACGCTATAAATTTCAGGTCGGTAGGTTCGGTTTCCTTACCAAGGCAGAATACCAAACGCGTATTATGCATGCTTTGTGTCACTTGCGTTCATAAAGGTTTTTGCGAAGAATCCGGTTCGGTTAGGAAACCGAACCTACCTGCCTGGGATAATCACTAAATTGTCACATATTGTGCGGTTAGGAAACCACACCTACCGGGTTTGTGTTTTTTATACCATTTCAATTAATTTTTCTCTCATTACCGACTGTTTAGAATGAAGCAGTGAACGGCACAATCTAACAGAATGTTGCAGAATACGCGTTTGGTATTCTGCCTTAATAAAGAGGCATTATCAATTAGAAATGGTAGAATATTAACAGCAAATTAAAAAACCTTGAAACATATTGAAAACTTAATAACCCTGTGAATACTGAATACTTTCTTTCTTATGAATATTATTATCCTATCCCGCGGACCTGAAAACCATTCTACCCGTAGGCTCGCGGAAGCAACGGCAAGAGCCGGTCATATCGCCAAAGTCCACGATCCCTTCGGTTTCTACCTTCAGATAGGTGGCAACGGTACACGTATCACTTATGATGGCATCCCCACCGAGAACATTGATGTCGTGATACCACGTCTCAGCGGGGCAACGGCAAGATATGGCGGAGAGGTCATTGCACATTTCGAATGGCTTGGAATTGCTACAGTCAATTCGGCAGATGCCATATCAGATGCACGAAACAAATTCCGGTCTCTGCGCATCCTTGCACAACACGGATTACCCGTACCACCGAGCCTGACTGTCGGTTCAGCAACATTCTTACAAGATGCTGTTCCGCAATTAGGTGAATACCCATACATCCTAAAACCCTTCTATGGCACTCACGGAATCGGAGTGATGTTGTTAGACACGCCGACATCGTTATCCTCAGCAGTTGAAACAATGTGCGATTTGCATAGAGATTATGTCATCCAATCCTTTATCGCTGAGGCTGCAGGTGTTGATATAAGGGTGCTTGTTGTCGGTGGAAAAGCCATTGCAGCGATGAAAAGGTCAGCTGTTCAAGGTGAATTCAGATCAAATATTCATCAAGGTGCAAACGGTGAAGAACTAACACTATCAGATGAATACAAAAAACTTGCTGTTGACGCTGCCAACGCACTGAACCTGGGAATCGCAGGTGTGGATTTACTTGAGACGAAAAATGGTCCTGTCATCTTAGAGGTCAATCCATCACCAGGATTTGAGGAGCTGGAGTCTGTTACTCAGATGGACATTGCAAAAACGATGATTGAATATGCAGTGCAATTAGCAGAAAATCATTCTCAAGAAAGCATAGGTAATTAATTGACTTCCCAACAACTGAAAATCTTAATGTTCAATCATGAGTTTCCCCCAATTGGGGGTGGAGGTGGACAGGTAAGTTATTTTTTAGGTAAACACTTTGCATCGGCTGGGCACGAAATACACCTGATTACATCACAATTTCGTGATTGCACACGCCGAGAAATAGTTGATGGCATAAATGTGCACCGTGTATCTGCCCTACGTAAGAGCCCAAATGTCTGTGCAGTTCACGAAATGTTAACTTATACAATTAGTTCAGTCCTCTATGGACTGAAATTGACAAGAGATTTTAAGCCCGATATTGTTCAAGTCTTTTTTGGTATACCAGCAGGAGGCGGAGCATATCTCCTAAAGAAACGTAGAAATATACCTTACACCGTATTCTTAGGAGGTAGAGATGTCCCACGTCCTGACCCAGATCCACCTTACTACCGTTGGTTATATCTGCTGCTAAAACCCATACTTCGAGCAATCTGGGACAACGCTGCTGCAGTTGTTTCATGTAGTGACGGTTTACGCGATTTAGCACATGAAACAGACCCAGCTCTTAACATTGAGGTTATTCCTGACGGTGTTGACTTAGAAACCTTTGCGCCAACACAGCGAAAGACAAACCCTGAGACAGTACGTTGTCTCGCTATCGGACGTCTCATTCCACGTAAGGGATTTCAGTTCCTCATTCGTGCACTTCCGAAGATACTCGATAAGGTATCACACAACTTTGCATTGGAAATAGTCGGAGATGGACCCTTTAAGAATGAACTCGTAGAATTAGCAGACAGCCTTGGGGTATCGTCATACATCCGTTTTGCTGGAACGGTACCCTATTCAGCAATCCCTCAACAGACGTCGACTGATGAAGTACTCCTCCCACAGAAGTATCGCGAAGCAGACATCTTCATTTTACCCTCGTTGGCTGAGGGCATGCCGCTTGTTGTATTAGAGGCAATGGGTACAGGACTGCCAATCATTGCCAGCAGGGTGCAAGGCATCTCTGAACTTGTTGAAGAAGACGTCAACGGTGCTGTGTTCGATCCGGGTAATGTTGATGAACTTGCAGAATCTCTGATCAAGCTCATAAACGCAGGTGACAAACGTATAGAGATGGGTAACGCAAGCATCAAAAAGGTTGAACCTTACGACTGGAAAAACATAGCGGACGCATATCTCACACTGTATGAGGATATACTTTCATCTGGTAGAATGTAGTATCAATCTGCCAATCGTAATCGAATAAGAGGAGAAATATATAGATGTTGCCGATAAAAATTCTTGCAATAGGTGCTGGCGGACTACAACGTGCCTTAACACACCAATTTGTCCATGTCCTCAATGAACGTAATCTATACGACGGAGGTATATTCGTCGGACAACCAACCGGTAACGAAAAAGCGGACGCATTCAACAGACAAAATGGCGTCTATCATGTCGTAACTTTTGACCTAAACGGTATTCATGATATTCAACAGATTACGAGTGTCGTTGGCGCAACAACGCTTGCGACAGAAGCAGGACGTGAGCAGTTCTACACACAAACTGAAAATCCGTTAGACCTCATACTGATTGGTGTAACTGAAGCAGGAATCGCAAAAGGTGAACTGGCGATGGATGTATTAGATGAATCCCTTCATCGATACTATATCAATCACGGTAAAGACGCAACCCTCACCGTCATCAATACCGACAATCTTAGGAATAATGGAGACGTCATCAGGGACATACTGACAAACGAGTATCCGAAACGGGATGACGACTATGGGTATTGGCTAAAGACGAACGTAAGTTTCCTCAACGAAATGGGAGATCGTCTGGTCCCGCAAGTCTACGCAGTTCCTGATGAAATTAAGGAGAGAGCACAAGCACAGATTGACGGTTCGGATGCGTTGATAACCTATGCAGAACAGATGCCAGCAACACCATTCATCTTAGAAGACTTAGAGAATAGTCTACGCGTCCCGTTTAAATATCTGGAGGACTTTGGCGTTGTTGTGAGCCGAGAGTCCATTGAACCCTATCACGATTGGAAACTTTTGTTGGTAAATTCCGTGCATGTACCGGGGATTACGCATAAGGGTTTTCTCTCCGGTATTGACTATGTAAACGAAGCAGCATCACATGCGATATACTCACCGCATCTGGAACGTTTAATGAACGGATATGCTGACATTGTAGCTGCGGATATTCCTATAGAAGGCAAGAGTGCACATGCATATACACAAGAGTTCATTGATAGAATTCGTAAGGTTAAAGACGACAACGCACGGATCAACATCATTGAGACAGTGAAACTCCGTGAACGCGCTGCAGATATCGTCCGATCACCAAACTACAGTCGCAGTACAGAACTGTTCAAAGCAGATTTTGCGTATTCCTTTGCCACAGTCCTCCGTTTTCTCACACCGCACAATGTAACTAAAACAGATGACTACAGCGGCATTACTGATATTGGTACTGAATACGAAATCCGAGACCCTGACCGCACTATACAGGAAGTATTGAAAGGGGCATTTGGAGCAGACTTGACAGACATAACAAACCGTCTTGATACTATCTTTTCAGATGCAACCCTATGGTCACCTCAGACAGAAGTACCCGACAACGCACTCAATCAGAATCAGGACTTTTGCAGACGCGTCGCACATTTCTATCATGAATTAGTGAATGGGAAAATATGTCTGGAGGTATTGGAGATTATCAATTCAATGTATAGATAATCGATGATAAAACCCTTGAAAAAGCGAAATTCTAAACAAGGACACCCAAATTTGCGTAAGTCTTGGTAGAGCGAACTTTCGGATGGCAAGATACCTATCGGAGACTCGCACTTAGCTAAGAAAAACTCAAAATGAGTTAGTTGGTTCCGACTTTCATTCTCTGATGCAGCGATATGTCGGATTGGATTTACTCCTCCAATATAGGACGATTCAACCGGGAATGATACGGTGGTTCCATAACAGCACGTTCCCGTTCATCTGCCCAATCTGGCACTTGATATGCAGGAACATAAGCCATATTTCCTGCGGTGTATCGCGTTAAAATAGAACGTCGAGGATGCTCTGCTGTCCACGGTAAAGTTCCGTGGGTCACCGCTTCGGTAAAGATAATAACATCTCCTGCATGACAGACGAGTTGCCTAATGTGTTCTTGATGCTTCTTATAGAGTCGCATCTCTTGAGGACACACAAAATTACTCTTATGACTCCCAGGAATTACAATCAATCCGCCTGCGCCAGGAGGTACATCTGTCAGTTGAAATGTCACAACAGTCAACCCGTTGTGCATCCTTCCATCACGAAAAATATAATACTGGTTCGGATCAAAACCGGGTCCCGATGACCCATGGAATATGAATCCTTCTGCCCCTTTATCCATAGAAAGCAGAAACATGTGATGATCCATACGGAATCCTTTACCCAATATTACATTTAAATACGGGACAAGTGTCGGATGTGCTAACATATTTCTGAATGGGTTACACCACGGTTCTTCCCAACCCAGCATACCGCCGAGTTCACCTCTCCCATGTTCACCCATTAATGCTTCTGAACCACCATCAAGCGTCTGATCCTTAGGACGAATACGCATCTGATCACTATGTCTATCAATTGCTTCATTTGCGATTGCGACCTCTTCGGCATTTAATACATTCTTGATAATGAGATAACCGTTCAGGTCAAATAGATACTTCTCTTCGGCATTCATTCTCTTTCTCCTCGTTGTGGTTTTATTGTGTAATGATATCGATCGCTCAGACCTATACTGCATAAGCAACAGAACCGTCTTCCCGCAAGGGTGTGGTTCCACTGTTCATCTGTTGAAACGGAGTCTTCTCAATCAGATCGTCAACAAGCTCAACACCTAAACCTGGTGCTTGCGGAATAGGCATGTATCCACCTTCACGTTGGTATGCGACTTTGTAGACTGCGAATTTGTCGGATTCATCTGATTTTGTATACTCCTGGGTAACGAAGTTTGGAATACTTGCGTCTAAATGAAGTGAAGCCGCTGTTATGACCGGACCAAGAAAGTTATGTGTGACAACTGCGCTGTGATATGCTTCCGCTATTGCAGCGATCTTTTTGCAGTGCGTCAAACCCCCTGCTAAACCGACATCTGGACGAACATACTGCGGTCCACCTGCCTCCAGAATCTCACGAAACTCCCAGATACTTACATTACGTTCACCTATAGCGAGAGGCGTCGTCATCCGTTTTGCTAAGTCTGCCTGAGTTGTGATCGTATCAATCTGTATCGGGTCTTCTATGAAGTAAAGATTGAAGGGTGCTAATGCAGCTTCTAATACAATACTGTTCATCGGTGTAAGTTTGCGATGTACTTCAACAATCAGATCAAGGTCGGGTCCACCACCTTCTCGTGCAGCTGCGACGAGATCACGCGCAGTATTTACAAGACGGTCCACTGCCATATCCTGAAAGTTTCCTACTAACGGATCAAACTTCAGCGCAGTAAATCCTTCTTCTACTGCTGACTTCGCAGCTGCAAACATTGTTTCGGGTGTGTTGCCGCCACTAAGCAGGTGCAATCTGATTTTATCCCGACAGTTGCCTCCCATCAATTCCCAAATCGGTACTTCAAAGTGTTTCCCTTTTATATCCCACAATGCAATATCAACCGCACTAATGGCACCGCTGAGTGCAGTGCCTTTAAAGGGACCCATCCGATAAAGATATTGCCAATGATGTTCAATCCGTAAAGGATTCTGACCGATGAGGTACTTCTTAAATGTCTCAACTATCCTATCAACAGCTTCTGGATACCCCCAACATGCAGTTTGACCGATACCAGTAATTCCTGTATCTGTATGTATTCTGATGACATACCCGTTAGCAATAAAAAACGACTCTATTTTGTCTATTTTCATAAAACACTCCCATGAGAATAAGTTGCTTTAGCGGAGACAATTGTATCACAAGCGATAGAATTTGACAATAGTAGAGGATGGAAGGAGGGAAGGAGGGAGGGAAGGATGGAAGATGGAAGGCTATAAATATTGGGTTACTTGCCTGAACGAGGGTTTTCAGGATTTCAAGATTGGCAGGATAAGTGATAGAAAATACCCCTATACAAAAAACAAAAACTGAAAACAGAAAACGGAATTACTGAATTTTGTGTTGAACATAAGATGAAAATCTGATAAAATATATCTTTAAGGCAATACTTCGCCAGGTTTGAAATGAATTTAAAAAGCGATGGAGATAAGAATGGACAGCATCAACGAATTTTACGCCAAAGTGAATAAATACATGCCCATCTTCCCCAAAGCAACTGGACAACCGACCATTTATCTTGAAGGATATCCTTATGAGGATGATGAACCGATGGCAGCAACCCATTATCATGCTATACAGATAACCTTATTCTTTGACCAACTTTATCGTCTTTATCAATCAGAACCGAATATCCTTGTCGGATGTGATAGTTTTATCTATTATAGTGAAGGTGACAGAAAGAAACGTGTTGCTCCCGATGTATATGTGGTGTTGGGTGCAAAGGAAACGCCACTGAGACGCAGTTTCTATACATGGGCAGAGGGGGTTGTACCTGATACTATATTTGAGTTTCTATCGGAAAGCACAAAAAAAGATGATAGAGATAAAAAAGTTCAGATATATTTAGAGGATATGGAAGCAAAAGAATACTTTATACATGAACCGATTCCGGAAAAACCTGCGGAGTTCCGTGGTTGGTATCGTGACACTTCTGGTGAAATCATTGAGATGACACAAGACAAACCCAGAACGCTGTATAGTGAAAGATTAAATCTATTGTTCACATGGAGCGTTGATGTAAACTTGGGAGTCCGATACCTGCGTCCGTACCTACCGGATGGAACACCAGTAGCCACATCTGTAGAAGCACAACAACTTCATGAAGAAGAAAAACAACTTCGGGAAATTGCTGAGACAAAAGTTGAAGAACAAGCAGAGCAATTAAGAGATGTAAAGAATCTCACAGATGAACAAGCAGAAAAGATTCGAGAACAGGCAGCTGAATTAGATAGATTACGTCAACAACTTGGGAAGCAATAACAGATATCAATACCTTTGACATTTATTAAATACGCGGGGAAGTCTCAATTGAAAATACTGGTAATTGGACAGGGAGGACGAGAACACACACTTGTTTGGAAACTTGCCCAAAGTCCACTCATTGAAAAGGTCTATTGCACCCCTGGAAACGCAGGTATTGCACAAATCGCAACGTTAATACCATGCAAAAATGATTTTAATGAACTTGCTGATTTCGCAATATCCAAAAAGATTGACTTAACAGTCGTGGGACCAGAAGTGCCCCTGGCGGCAGGTATTGTTGACGTTTTTCATCAACGTGGACTGAGAACATTCGGGCCAGACAAAAAAGCGGCACGACTTGAAGGGAGTAAAGACTTTGCTAAGCAGCTTATGGCAAAAAAAGGGATCCCTACTGCTGTACACCAAACTTTCTCTAATGCTGATGAAGCGATAACCTACATTCAGGATATCAGATCACCTGTTTTTGTAAAGGCAGATGGACTTGCGGCAGGAAAAGGTGTTATCCCTGGTCGAACGCAGGATGAAGCAATCAAAGCAGTCCAGACGATTTTAGTTGACAAAGCATTCGGTGCAGCAGGGAACAACGTCGTCATTGAGGAGGAGTTGATCGGTGAAGAGGCGTCTTTTACTGTCCTGACAGATGGTAAAAACTGTCTGCCCTTTGTCAGCTCACAAGACCATAAAATGTCGCATGATGGGGATACGGGAAAGAACACAGGCGGCATGGGAGCATATTCACCCGCACCTGTCATTACGGCTGAACTTCATGACTTTGTCCTGAAACAGGTCGTACACCCGACAATCAATGGCATGTCAGAGCTTGGATGTCCCTTCAAAGGTGTACTATATGTAGGGTTAATGATTACGGACGATGGACCTAAAGTACTGGAATACAACTGCCGTTTTGGAGACCCAGAAGCACAAGTCTTGCTGCCACGACTAAAGAGTGATTTAATACCGCTATTAACTGCATGCATTGATGGGACGCTTGATCAACAGACCGATGTAGAATGGCACGATAAAGCAGCAGCGTGTGTCATCATGGCTTCTGGAGGATATCCAGATACATATCAAACAGGTAAGAAAATTACAGGTTTGGACATTACTTCAGAAATGAAAGATGTAAACGTATTCCATGCAGGAACTGAGTTGCAAGTTGATAGTATTGTAACTACCGGTGGTCGTGTGTTAGGGGTAACAGCATTGGCTGACGACCTAAAAGCTGCAATTGAAAAATCTTATGGTGGTGTTTCTGCAATTCATTTTGATAAAGCACATTGGCGAAAAGACATCGGATATAGAGCACTTGCACGAATATGATAGAATTATCCCTATTGGATTTACAATATGGTTGAGGAACTCACATATAAAATTGCTAAGTGTTGTAATCCGGATGAAAAGCAGGCAATATTAGGATACTTTAAGGATGATGGTTCAATCACAGTGCACAATACATCTTGTAAAACAGTTGTTAGATTGAGACCAGAGAGACTGTTAGATGTGACGTGGGATGAAATACATAAATCAGAAAAACCTGAAATATCAGTGGAAATCCCCGCTGAATTAGATGAAACTGACTATTACATTCTCAAGCATCATCAAGAAATGGGAATGGATTACTCTATAGTTGTCGCAGAAACGATAAGACTTCCACTTGAGGAGATGCATCAGAGACATCGTAAACTCAGGGAACTAGGGGGTTTGAAACGTGTAGAAGGACGGATCATTCACTATCGGAAAAACAGAGTTAAAGGGAAATGGATAAAACATCGAAATCATACATACTATGAACTGACACCAGAAGGGAGTCAGTGGATACTGATATTTGAGAGAGATACAACTCAGCAATAACCCCACGCTGAATGAATTACATAATTACATAAGGAGACCACAATGTTTGATGAAATGAAAGACCGTATGGCTGAAAAAGCAAAACGTAGAAATCGCCTGCGTTCAATAGTTCTGTTGTCGCTTATACTACACATGGCTATCGCCATAGTCTATATTTTTGTGCCGTTAAGTCGAATTGCTGAACATCCTGACGACTCCCTGGCTTTTGACATAATTGAGAAACCTGATCTACAGCATGAACGGCAAATCAGACCGAAGACGCCTTTGACACAGAAACGGCTTGATCCGACACAGAAACTGGCGAGAGATGCTGAACAGAAAAAGATCAACTCCGCAAAAAACGAACGCGCTGAAGTTGTAAAACTGAGTGAACAAATCGTGATACACGATGTTGAACTCAACGAAGCTCCCGTTGATGATATTCTACCGGATGTGATGACGGATGCAAAGTTAAGGGAAGCTGAAGCTTCAAATCTGAGTCGTTTGCTATCACAACCTGGAGAAACAGATGGTCGAGGCGATATTACTGGTAGAGTCCGTGCCAAAGGAGACGGAACGGGAATATATCACGGTCTCGGTCAAGATGGGGGCGGTGGCGGACTCGTTGAAGGTGGCGGAAGACCAGGTGGTAACGATCCACTCGGTATAGTCCCTTTCCTTAATAGTCTTGATGGACCTCAGAATGTCGTTTTCTGTCTTGATATATCAGCAAGTATGCAAGCTGCAGGTTTAAATAAACTTGATCTGGCACTTAACTCTTTAAAGGATTCTGTGATGATGCTTGGAACCGATGACACATTTAATATTGTCCCTTTCTCTTCTACTGCCAGACTCATGAGTGAGAAACTGCTTGAAGCAGACGAAACAAACATAAGTCGTGCATTGCTGTATCTTGACACATTCACCCCTGAGAGAATTCAGAACAATTTAGGTACAAATATTCTTGCTGCACTTGATAAAGCTATAAAGCAGAATTCAACAGCCATCGTTCTTGTAACTGATGGACTTCCAACTACAATGAAGGGACACCAGATTGAAACTGATCCTGAGAAAATACTTAAACTCGTGTCAAAGCAGAACGTCAACAAGGCACGCATATATGTCGTAGCACTTGAAATTGACTTGCAACGTTCACCTGGAGCATATCTGCTAAGTTCACTTGCACATCAGAGTAAAGGAGACATTAAGGTTGTTGGTTCTGAAAAACTTGTTGAGTTAAACCAATAACCTTACACATTCTTGTTGGTTTATTATGGAACATAAATCGGCTTCTAACACAATCCAGCAATTTCGGTTAGAGGGTAAAGTCAGTCTCGTGAGCGGTGCAAGTCGTGGTATCGGTAGAGCCATGGCAGAAGGACTTGCGGGAGCAGGTTCGGACCTCGTCATAACAGGCAGGAAGATGGATACGATCTTACCTATAGCACTACAGATCGCAGACGAAACTGATAGGAAAGTTATACCCATTCAGTCAGACGTTGGCAATCTTGATGAAATTAATTCGCTTGTTGAGCAAACCGTCAAAAGTTTCGACAGCATAGATGTCTTAGTGAATAACGCTGGTGTAAACGTTCGCAATCCTGCTTTGGAATTCTCTGAGGCGGATTGGGATTTTGTTACGGATGTGAACCTGAAAGGTGCTTTTTTCCTTGCAAAAGCGTGTGGTAACGTCATGAAACGGCACGGGGGTGGTAAAGTTATCAATACATTGTCCCTAACTTCAGCAATTGGGTTACCGACAAGTGTGGCTTATACTGCTGCAAAGGGAGGTCTCCTGCAACTAACAAAACTACTTGCTGTTGAGTGGGCAGAGCATAACATACAGGTCAACGGAATCGCACCCGGTTTTATACGGACTGAGATGACAGCTCCTGCACGAGAAGACAGTAGAAACGAATGGATACTCAACCGTACTCCCGCAGAACGATGGGGAGAACCCGAAGACTTAGCCGGTTTGACAATTTTTTTTGCATCCAATGCCTCCGACTTTGTTACCGGTCAGATGGTATTTGTTGATGGCGGTTTTATGGCAGGCAGCGATTGGAGACGGCAAAGATAAATGGACTCTGAATCAACGCAAACTGATTTGCAACATGCAAAACAGATCCTCGCTGAACATAAGCTCAACAATGTCAAGTTGTTTGATCACAAACCGGTATTGAGAATTCAGGTCACCGAAGCAGATTTTGAACGTATCCTTGATATGCGAACCGAACTTGCTGAAGAACTAAAATCTACAGGTTTCCGTTTCATTGCTGTTGACCTTGATTTAAACTCAATTCATACAAAAGGAGTCTAAACTATGACGAACGCAATAAAGTATATACCTTACCATCATGTAAAAGATTGGAAAGTTGGGGATAGGATTCTTGTAGATGGGAATCGAAGTAAAATTCGCGATATTATTGAATTCAAAAATCCATCAGGAACTGGTGATACTATTGCCTCTATCGGTGTAGTGTATGACAATGAACCAGGTGTAATAAGACTGGTTGAATCTGATTTTCATCAAGTCAAATTAGAACGTGAACACCGCCCTGCTGCTCTCCATAGATAAGAAGATAATGTGACTCTATACCTTCCCTATCAACAAACTTGAAAATCACACCAAAATATGTTATAATTTAAGATGATTAACATGTAGATTTAGGAGTACATATACTAAACAGGTAAGGAGACACATGCCGAATTCTGACACTGAACCAGCACCTAAAAAAGAACTTGTAACAGCATATCTAAAGGAAGTCAAAACTAAAGTAGATGCATGTATCTTTGACTTTCTTCCTACCACACATGAACATCCGGATATACAGCAATTATATCAGATGGTATTAGACTATCCTCAACGTGCAGGTAAAGGACTAAGACCTGCTCTATGCTTACTCTTGTGTGAAGTGTTTGGTGGTGATCCTAAACAAGCTGTCAATACAGCAGCAGCTTTAGAACTGCTTCAGAATTGGCTACTTATACATGATGACATAGAGGATGGATCGGAATTGCGTAGAGGTGAACCGTGTCTGCATCATAAACATGGCGTCCCTATGGCTATAAACGTCGGAGATGCATTACACTGCAAAATGTGGGAGATGCTACACAGGAATACCGAAATCCTTGGCAACAGGCTTTCCCTCAAAATCTTGTCAGAATTTATACAACTCAGTAACCAGGTCGTTGAAGGACAACACATAGAACTGAGCTGGGTGCACAACAATCAATGGGATATTGACGAAGATGATTACCTCAGGATGTGTATCCAGAAAACCGCTTGGTATACATGTATAACACCATGTCGATTAGGCGCAATCATCGGGGGGGCGACCGTTACAGAGGTTGATGCTTTCTATGAAATAGGGAAATCCCTCGGTATTGCATTCCAGATTCAGGATGATGTTCTAAACCTAATCGGGGACGTTGGCAGATATGGCAAAGAGATCGGAGGAGACATAAGCGAAGGAAAAAGAACGCTAATTCTGATACATCTCATTAATGCATGTAGTCCATCAGAAGCCAACACTGTTATCGAGATCATGTCGCATAATAGGGCTGAGAAAGACGAAACAGAAATACACAAAGTCTTGCAGTTGATGAAAAAATACAATTCTATTCAATATGCACAAGAGTGTTCTACAAAGTTTCTTATGGAAGCGGCAAAAAAGTTCAAGCAGAACTTCAAGCATGTTTCTAACAATAAAGCAAAGCAGCTGTTTCTATCACTAATTCATTTTTTCGTTGAACGCGAATACTAAAAGAAGGAGAATGCATTTTTATGGCACATAATGGAATTTCATCTGGTAAATTGAGAGGACTGATGAAACTGGCAGATTCAAATGGCAGATTTAAAATGATGGCAATAGACCAGCGGGGCTCTATGGTTACAAAACTCGCTGAAATACTTGATATTGAAAAAACAGATGTTAAATACGATGATGTCGCTGCTATCAAGACGCTTATCACACGCAGCCTTTCACCTAATGCAACGGCAGTGTTGACTGATCCAATCTATGGTCATCCATATTCATTAACGGAAATCCCAAGAGATGTAGCGTTGCTGTTGGCTTATGAGGAGTCAGGATATGTCAGCGAAGGTGTCAGTGAAAACGAAAGACTATCCAACCCAATTGAAAACTGGACTATTGAAAAGGCACAACGTGCAGGTGCTGACGCTATAAAACTTCTTGCATACTACCATCCAGACGCTTCGCCCGTAACATTGAAACATCAACAGAAGTTCGTAAAGCATGTCGGGGATGAATGTGAGAGGCATGACCTTCCATTTCTACTTGAGCTTGTGAGTTATGCTCTTGAAGGAACTACGAAAAGTGTCGAATTTGCTAAGCAGAAACCGGACTTAGTGATACGTAGTGTAGAAGAATTCACCGATCCTGAGTATAAAGTTGACATCCTTAAATTAGAATTCCCCGCAGATTTGAAGTATACTTCTGAATACCAAGAACATGACTTTTATGCGGGTGATTCTGCCTACGACTTGGATGAAGTCAAGGATGTATGTAGCCAATTAGATGCAGCATCAACTTTACCATGGGTTATCTTGAGTGCAGGTGTGGATATTGAAGAATTTATTGAAAATGTGAAACTTGCTGCCGCCGCAGGAGCAAGTGGATTCTTGTGTGGGCGCGCTATCTGGAAAGACGCTGTTGATTTTTATCCTGATACAGGTTCCGTTAGACAGTTCCTTGAAAATGAAGCAACGACAAATTTCCACAATGCTAATGCTGCCGCAGAGGCAGCATTGCCATGGTTCGAGCATCGTAACTTTGGAGGTGTGGAAAACGTCAGTCTGTCTAAACAATCTGAAAATTGGTATCGGGACTATTCATAGATAAGAATAGTCATAGAAAAAGTTACTGGTTATGGTTGGAGGATAACTCTTTCTCGATTTTCTCAAGGACTTTATTTGCAATTGCAAGCGTGGTTTCAGCAGTGATGAGTCCACCTATTTCGGCAACAAGTATCACAATAGTGTCTCTAACAAAAAGCCAATTTGCTCCTGATTGCCAGACGGAGTCACCAAGGTTGATTTCGTTTAAGGAAACGGGTTGATAGGTTGTAACATGTCCACCGAGCTTTAGTAAGGTTCGTGAGGTAAGTCGTGTGCGTCCCTCATCTGCTGCAGTATTGGCTTTATCAGTTGAATCAAAAAACCAATAGTGTATTGCAACTTGTTCAGCGGGTTTCTTATTCAACCACCACCTGTCACGCCAACCAAAAAGTGCTATTGGTTTGGCAGGCGCAGTTGGAGAATAGAGTTCTTGGGAAGAACTTAGACTCGCTGAGTATTCTAATAAGTCGTCAGACGTTAACTGAATTGATTCCAATGTAATATTCATAATAAACATGTTACCATGTCCACAACCGAATTTCTAATAAAAATCTCTGTTTTATTGAATATTTACAACACATAGAGCAACAAATAGATTGAAATTTCTATCCAATACACCATAAATGAGTCACATTATCAGCAACAGTTATCCTTTGTGTTCTGAACATAGATTATGAAAATCCTTTCACGATATTGCCTTAAAGAATTCATTCCACCATTCTTAATATCACTTATCTGTTTTACTTGTATCATACTTTTTGATGAACTCTTTCGTCTTATAAAACTCTTCGTCAAGAAGGGGGTAGGTCCTATATATCTCATCGAATCACTCTTGTACATTGCACCAGCGACGGTAGTCTTATCTATTCCGATGGCAACATTAGTCGCTATTCTATTGGCGTTGGGACGTTTGGCAACAGATTCTGAGATTATGGCGATGCGTGCAAACGGTGTCGGTCTACATCAAATCATGGTACCTCTGCTTGGTATGACTGTTCTCTTAAGTGTCATTGATCTTGCAGTGATTGAATATGTGCTACCGCAAGCTACTCAGGCTTCAGTAAAACTCAAACGGGATATTCAGAAACATAATCCCGCGCTTATTTTAGAAGAGGGGACAATCATGAAGGAACTTCAAACGAAAGGTAAACTCTGGATGTATGAATCAACTGACCCAGAAACAGAGCGACTTCAAAATGTCAGAATATGGGATGAAATCTATCGAGGACAACCCCGTTTGACAATAGCGAGAACTGCGATGCTCAAGTATGAAGGGAACGAGGCAAAGTTGACACTATACGATGGACATACTTATGAACCGGTAATTGATCAAACAGATGGCTTTAGAATAACGCAATTTCAGGAACAGCAGATCGCACTTGACTTTACCAAAGACTTGGAGCGACGCGATTATACGTCACAACATCCACAGACAATGCGAATTGGACAACTCAATACATATATTGGAGAGTTAACTGCATCAATTAAACCGGATAAACCCTCTACTTATACGATTAGTAGACTACGTTATGCAAGAGTTGAATACCACAAGAAATTTGCTTTGCCATTTGCATGTTTAGCATTCGGTCTTATAGGAATTCCTCTCGGTATTATGGTGAAGAAAAATGGGAAAATGATAGGTTTTGGCATCGGTTTAAGTTTGATACTCCTATACTATCTGTTGCTTCAAATCGGACAAAGTATAGGAACAAACGGACACTTCCACCCAGCATTCGCAATGTGGCTACCAAATCTTGTTATCGGCTCTATAGGAGTCATACTTATTGCCTCTATATTTTACGAAACCAAAGTAAGGTCATTTATGAATAGAGTAAGAAAAATGCCTATCGCAGTAAATAATAAAGCGGTAACTTGATGGATTACACAGGCATACGTTTAAATACCCTTGACCGCTATCTGATTAAAGAATACCTAAAAGCATTCTTTGTTGGGTTCTTCTTCTTTAGTGCACTTGTCGTCATTGTCCGTCTTTTAGATAAAGACATCAAGTATTTTGATGAAGATACAACGTACCTTTATGCTCTCAAAATTGTTCTGTTACAGGCACCAAAACGTATAATGGAGATAGTACCAGTATCTGGATTTGTCGCAATATTCTTTGTCCTTGGCCGCATGGTGAGGAACAACGAATTTGTTGCAATGAAAGCAGGTGGTATTAGTGTATATCGTGTCTTAATTCCAGTTATAGGCGTAACGTTAATTCTCTGTGTGCTTTTCTCTATCTTTTATAATAGGGTTGCCTCCCCAGCCTATCATCAAGCAAACCTGATGCAGAAAAAAACGGGTCCAAGTTTTCGAAGATACCTTCCATTCATAGGTAAGGGAGATCGTATCTTTTATCTAAATAGTATTAAATTAAATGAGAAGAATATATACGGCATCACAATATGGGAAACAAGCAACGACGGCCTCATCAAACGGAGTATCTATGCTAAAAATGCAACGTGGACAGATACACACTGGATACTCACTGATGGTAACATCCGGCACTTCAAAAATGAGATGGAGGTAGGATTTGAAACATTTCAGGAGAAACTTTTAGAACGATTTGAAAAACCAGAACGGTTTATAGGGAGTGACAAAGATCCAAGAGCAATGACAATTAAGGAACTTAATGAACAGATTGCATATAAAAAAGAAGCCGGACAAATATCACGGATAGAACAGGTAAAACTACACCATAAAATTGCTTATCCTTTCGCAGCAGTTGTTGTCGTCCTGTTAGGAGCACCGATCGCAATTCGCTTCGGTAAAGCCGGGTTTTTTGCTGGATTGGTCATTGCCTTTTTCCTCGTCTTCATCTATTGGGCAATCTCATTTGCAACATTGGAAGGTTTGAGTGAAAACGGGAAAATTCATCCATTCTTGGCATGTTGGGGAGCGAATATCATATACGGAATTGTCGGTACTATCCTCATCTGGCGCACACCAAAATAGGCAATATACAAAGGTTCAACGCTATACTACTATGTCCTCATCAAAAATAGGCAATCTTTTTTTTAAGGTACGTAGTTTTACACCCATCCCCTTCATTCTTATCTTGATCTACTTTGCAAAACCGACTCTCCTTACAACTACCATCGGTGTATGCTTTACTTTGATTGGTGAATTGTTACGTATATGGACTGTGGGGTATGCTGGTGGTTCAACGCGTGCAACAACGTTAGGCGCAGCCCGTGATCTCGTGACAACAGGCCCTTACAGCCACGTGCGAAATCCACTCTACCTTGGGAATCTCTTGATTAGTATAAGTGTCTGCATCATTGCAAATGTCTTATGGCTAACACCCATTATGGTTATCGGTTACCTTGTACAGTATCTCCCGATTATCGCTGTAGAAGAAGCATACCTATTGAAATCTTGTGGTAGCGTCTACGAGACATATCACGCACAAGTTCCACGGTTCTTTCCACAATTCAACGCATATCAATCACCATCAACCCACGACTTTTCTTTGACACGAGCATTTAAAAGTGAAAAACGCACATTAACTGCTATAGTAATTGTAATTGCAGTACTGTATGTTAGACAGATTTTTTAGAAGAATCGTTCTGTTTTTGCTGTATCTAAACTGTTTTTATATTGACATCTATTCACTATAGATGTTATATTATTCTAATGAATTGGTCATGAGTGTGTATGAACTTTACACATTTACATTCAAGACACAAATATAACTTCAGACAGAAGGAGATATTGCTGATGAAGAGATTTTTTTTCTCACATTTATTACTGTGTTTTATTGCTTTCCTGTTTTTGCTGCCAATCCATCTGTCAGTTGCCAGATCTTTTAACAACGATTTTGAAACAGGCGATCTCACAGATTGGGAAAAGACAGGGACAGCATTTGATTTTCAACCGACTTGGGGAGATAACCCTACAGCACGGGACCGAGGAGAACCCTCTGAACACCAAGGTAACTGGTGGCTCGGACTCTATGAGAAATACCAAGGTCCAGATAAAGGAGCTGAACTTGGACAGAAGGCAGGTGAAGTACAAGGGGACGAACCGACCGGAGAACTGACATCAATTGAGTTTAAGATTGTTGGTGATACTATAAATTTCCTAATCGGTGGTGGAAACCATCCTTGGGGAAGTGCGGCACCGTGTTGCGTTAATCTGGTTATCGATGAAAAGGTAGAATTGTCTGCTACAGGTAACGACAAAGAAACATTTAGTCGTAAACAATGGGATGTTTCTGATTTGAAAGGTAAAACTGCACAGATAGTCGTCGTAGACAATAATAGTAGCGGATGGGGACATCCAAACTTTGATGACATCCATCAGGCTGATGCCAACGGCAAGAATATTCCTTGGGATCGTGTGCTTGCTGTTGAAGCACAAGGAAAATTAGCTGTCAGTTGGGCTCAGATGAAAAAGTACTATAGATAAATTCATTAAAAAATTAGTTATTTATAAGGAGTTTAGATAAATGAGAAGTAAGTTTTGTTATATCGTATTTGCCATCTCTTTGTTCACAATCATATTTGCATTGGCAACTAACCCAGCCTTCGCTCTTACCTTTAATTACGGTTTTGAGACAGGTGATTTGACCGACTGGCAAGCAGAAGGTGAAGCTTTTGAATTTCAACCTACATGGGGAGATAACCCTACTGCTCGGAACAGAGGAGAAGTTTCAAACCATGAAGGTAATTGGTGGATAGGCGGTTATGAAAGATATCAAGGACCAGAAAAAGGTGCTGCACTCGGGCAAAACCCAGGAGATGTTCAAGGAGACGGACCACAAGGTTCCATTACCTCAATTGAGTTCATGATTGTTGGTGACACAATGAACTTTCTGATTGGTGGAGGCACTCATCCTTGGGATTCTGATCCAAATCCGTGCTGCGTTAATCTGGTGATTGATGATGAAGTCGTTCGCACCGAAACTGGTGCTAACAGCGAAACGATGCAGAGAAAAGAGTGGGATGTTACCGATTTGAAAGGTCAGATTGCACAGATTGTTGTTCTGGATCGGCACGGTGGCGGATGGGGACACCTGAACTTTGACGACATCCATCAAGCCGATAGTAGCGGAAACATTCCTTGGGCGCAAGCAACCGCAGTTGAAGCGCGTGGAAAACTTGCCGTCAGTTGGGCTCAGATGAAAAAGTATTACAGATAAAGAGTATAAACAGACATCTATCATCACAAGGTAACGTGCAATTGTGGTGATAGATGTTTTATGAATCTTGTGTGTTCAAGCACCTTTCACGGAACTTATTGTACGTCTCCAGTATACCTTGTTCCATTGTATACGCAGGTGTAAATCCAATTTCCTCAGCAATGGGTGCTGCGTCATAGTCCCATGATATTCCGAACAGTCCAGGTTCAAATTCAATCTTTGCTTCCGGTACGATAGACTTCAGGTACGCGACACCTTCTCTGACAGGACGAATTCCACCCTTGACATTGAAAACCCGTGTTTCCGTTGTTGGACATGTACATGCCATAACAATTGAACGTGATACATCCTCTACATACTGCCAATCAACCGAATCATCACCGAAAGGACATACATGTGGTATTCCTAACGCAACATCTTCTATCATTTTTGTCGTAAAGGAACTCATGCCTCGCGTCCTTCCAACACCGTAGACTGCTGTAAAACGAAGTCCGATTGAATCTACACCGTAAGCGTCAAAATAGTGCATTGCATATCTCTCATTAAGAGACTTACAGGCACCATAGATAAACTTAGGATAATGTGGTGCATCGTTAAGAATCTGTTTATGATTATAATCTTCAGGTGAACCGAACACTGCAACACTACTTGCCCAAACCACGCGCTTTAAGTTGAAAATACGTGCTGCTTCAAATACATTGATTGTTCCTTCACAGACGACCTTCAATGCTTGCGGTGGATTCGCGTTACAGGCGGGAACTTGCCACGACGCAAGGTGTATAATCCGATCAATATTATGTTCCTGAACTGTTCGTAAAAGGTGGGGTAAATCCGTTATATCTCCTTGAACAAATTCAAACCTATCAATCTGTTCTTCGGACAACACCATTCTTGGAATAGTCAGGTCGTAAGCGAAATCGTAAATGATAATCTTTTCATCGGCAGCTAATAGATCTCTGATGACGTATGAACCGATACACCCCATCCCGCCGGTGATCAAATAACTCATGCTGAAAACTCCTTTTGGAATAACTGAGTAATCGTTAATCCGATGGTCTGTCTATATTCATCGGTTCATCAACATTCACAAGTATTTCATCACCCTCAATTTTGATAGGATAAACAGGTATACTTTCTTCACCGGGCCAAACACACTCTCCTGTTTTCACATCAAATTCCCACATGTGCATAGGACAAGTTATACATCCTTTGTCAAGGAATCCATACGTCAACACACCCCCGAGATGTGGACATATATTGTTCATTGCATAATACTCACCCTCAACGTTATAGATACCAATGAAAACACCTTCTACCTTGACACCAACACAGGTACCTGGTTGTATCTCGTCGGTCGTCGCGGCTTTTACAAACTGTGACATATATGTTGAAACTCCAAAGAAATAGAAATTATATATTATCGCTTAGTCAAGTATTTATTGATGGGTTTGAAAGAGGTCGTGAATCGGTCCGTTTTATAGAGTCAGCCTACTACCATAAACAACCCATCAGTAGGAGCGATCTCCGAATCGTGACCTACAATGAAGCGGGGAACGGCACAATCTAACAGAATGTGCTACAGTAAAGCAACATT
>CAZURU010000019.1:18681-26389 GCA_964623585.1 uncultured bacterium | reverse complement strand
GGAGCAAGGTTCAGCGATCCTTTTTTTAAGTGACAAAATCTTTACACACCCAACAGTGTAAATCATTTGTTCTTATTGTCAACTTCTGTTATAATTGTATGCCAAGGAGTGCTAAACACATCATGAAAAACACACAACCGACAAACACATCTAAAGAAAAACAGAAACAACATTTTGCATTTTTGGACTATGATGAAGATGACCTTCTTAACTGGGATGTTGCTATAACACCACCACCGCCACGCCGATCTGGAACAATACGGGTTAGGTTGGTATACAAAGGACGCAGTAAACCGTTTCCCGTAGAAAATTTTTGGGAAGAATAGATGTTCTACTTCATGATCAATTATAGTCAGGGTTTGAGGAATTGAGATATGGCAAACTATACACTAAGTTCAGGCAATGTATTTAAAGATTTAGAACTTCCTTCACCTGATGAGAGATTAGCAAAAGCAAAATTGGCTTATGAGATCAATTCTTTAATTGCTGCACAAGGAATGACCCAAAAGGAAGCTGCGGATTGTTTAAGAATTAGTCAATATAAGATGACACAAATAAGAAACGGCAGACTAAATCGATTTAGCGTTGTTTGCTTACGTTCTCTATTGGAAAAACTTGAAAAACGGATACGACTTTATTCGTTTCGGTCTGATGAATGCACGACAACCTGTTAATGTCCGAATCACGAAGGTGACATCCTTAACTTGGATGCGGTCATACCTATTCCCGAACCTCGTGCATCAGGCACCATACGAGTTAAGTTAATATACGAAGAACCAAGTGAACCAATGCCCGTTGAGGACCCTTGGGAAGAATAAGTAATTGGCGGTTATAAAATTATGATAACTACAGAACTAAAACAACGCATTGTGCAAGGGGAAAATAGCACGACCGAATTTAAAGAGAGATGTGATCAAGAAACTATTGAAACTGCTGCTGCATTTGCTAATACCAACGGTGGTAGCATTCTCATCGGTGTCTCTGATAATAAGGAAATCAGAGGAATCACCATAGGTAAAGAGACATTAACTGATGTAACAAACCGGATATCTCAAGCGATTGATCCGCGAGTAGTTATGGATATTGAATCTGCTAACATTGAAGGAAAATCAGTATTGATAGTACAAATTGCGGCATCTTCTATAAAACCTGTCTCTGTTAAGGGAATATGTTATAAGAGAGTCGGAAGTAGTAACCGAGTCATGTCTCCACAAGAGATTGCACAGATGCACCTTAAGTCTGTTGGACAAACGTGGGATCAACTCTCAGTCGTTAGTGCCAAAAATCACGATATAGATCAACAAAAAATCCAATGGTACCTAACCCGTAGAGAAGCGAATCGCAACGTTGCACAACCACAAAACATGACTGTACCAGACTTGCTGAGAAACATTAACTGTATTAGTGAAGAAGAAACACTGACCCATGCAGGGATTCTCTTTTTTGGAAAACACCCTCAAAGATTCTTTCACAACGCACAGTTGCGAGTTGTCAGATTCAAGGGGACATCTGTCACCCATCCAGTCATTGACCGACTTGACTGTTCAGGAACACTCTGGGAAATTGTAAATGCTACTGAGGAGTTCATAAGAAAAAATATTCGCCTACTTAGTCTTCGGACTTCAAAAAGTTTTCAACGAGACGATAAGTTTGAGTATCCGCTTGATGCCTTGCGAGAAGCGATTATCAACGGTTTAATTCATCGCAATTATCAAGAACCTGCGGATGTTCGGGTGTTCATATTTGATAACCGGGTTGAAATCATTAGCCCCGGCACCTTTCCGGAAGGTGTTAGTCCAGAAAAACCGATGCACAATCCGGTAAATCCTATTTTGACTCAATTGATGTATGATGTTGGTTTTATCGAAAAGTACGGGTCTGGAATTAAAATGATGCAAAGATTGTGTGAGGAGTGGGAAAACACAAAGCCGCGCTACGAACTACACCCGCTCGAAACCAAGGTCATCTTTGATTCACCGATCCAGGAAACGACTATTGTAGAAATTGATGACATTTCCGATCAGTTGAACGAACGCCAGAAGAACGCTTTTTCCTATGCACAAAAACACGGAGAAATCGCGAAGAGACAATATATGGAAGTCAATAGTGTTTCACAGGGAATTGCCTACGAGGAACTCAAGGATATGACAAATAAAGGGTTTTTGGTTATGATAGGAAAGGGTAGGGCAACTAAGTACGTCCAGAAACTAGTTGATTAACTAGTTGATTAACTAGTTGATTAACTAGTTGATTAACTAGTTGATTAAGTAAGCGATTTTCCTTGAGATGTGTGCTAAATAGCCGTTTCTTGCATGCATCTTGCTGGCAATACGAAGAAGAGAAACCGATTTAGTGAAAAAGTAAACGATTAAGTAAACGATTAGGTAGCTGATTAGGTAACTGATTAGGTAACTGATTAAGTAAGCGATTCGGTAACTGATTCGGTAACTGATTAACACATTATTTCAGTACAAACTGAACATATCATCAACATTTACAAGTGACACAACCAATCCAACGCATTTCACAAACACACGATAACTATCCATCATACATACAGGCATACTTGAAGAATGATACTCCAGAAACGATATGGGCGCGTGGTAATATAGAACTATTGCCTAACGGAACAAACAACGCTAAAAAAGCAGATTTGTGGGCAATCTTCTGTTCCAACAGATGTCCCGGAGAGATTATCCTAAACGCGCACGACTTAGCACACCATTTTAGAAATAATGGAGTTTCAACAGTTGGCGGATTTCATTCACCTATTGAAAAGGAGTGTCTGCGTGTACTTCTACGCGGCTCACAACCGATTATTAATTGCCCGGCTCGGAGTATTGAAACTATGCGAATTAAGCCAGAATGGAAAGAACCCTTATCTCAAGACAGATTCTGCATCCTATCCATATTCCATAATGCACCTCAGCAGAATGCAACAAGGGCACGAAAGCGTAATCATTTTGTTGCCGCATTGGCAAGTAAGATATTAATAGCGCATGCCGCAGAAGGTAGTAAAACATTAGAATTTGCACAGACACTATTGAAATGGGGAAAACCCGTTTACACCTTTGATTCATCCTATAACAAACAACTGTTACAACTCGGAACACAACCTTACCAATTTGGAAATAGTCTCCGATGTAAACAATTCTGACTTAATAGGCGTTAAATCAAGACGAAAAGTGAAATCAGAATACATGGAAATTCAAGCATCGATTATGTTAGAATATTCAACAGTATTCTTCGCTTTTAAGGAGATTGAGAAATGAAATTAAAATCTATATTGATTCTGCCTATATTGATTCTATCTTTACTCTTTGCAGTACTAACGATTGCTGGATGTTATACAAAACTCAGTTATTTTCAACCCATGCCTGTCAATAAGAAACATATCCAACAGGTTAAGGAAACTGAGGAAAATATAGAACATGATTCCCATTCAGATGTGAATAAGGCAGATGTGAAAAAGGACGTTGGCGAATCTAATGGTTATTATGGACGCCGAAAATCATACTACGGATATGTCAAAAGAGATACCTATAGGTCTTACACGATGCCTTATGCCTCGTATCCATATTATCATTATCCCTATGCATACTATCATCCCTATGCATACTATCACCCGAATCCCTGGTACTACGGATATGGATATGGGTCTTATTCACCATATTACCGTTATTACCCTTATCGTTACGCTGGCGGGTATTACGGTAGAACATATTATCCCGCTTACCGTGGGGGAACTTACAATAGAGGTGCAGTCTCAAAAGGCAGTCGAGCTGAGTACCGGCGTTCACGTGCTTCACGGAGTGTAACATCATCTAATCCCCGTTCTGAACGACTTAGACGACGTTCTCAAAACTGAAAATAGATAAAGTGAAAACTTAGAAAAACAAAGGAGAACTATAAAATGCAACGATATGTTTTTATCTTATTCCTCTTTATCCTTTTCACTGGTCTAATCACGGGTGTGTGTTTAGGACAGTCAGAGGAATTGGTGGTTGGTAATACTTTTGGAATAGGTGCACGGTCTATGGGGATGGGGGGTGCCTCTCTCGGTCTTGCAGATGACTTCACCGCACTGTACTGGAATCCAGCGGGAATAGCACAGATACAGCAGTTTGAACTTTTCACGAGTTTTTCACATAACACTGCCATTACAGACAGTTCATTCACAAACGAAGCAGTCATCGGCACAAGTCGTTCCCGGGTACGCCCCAATTCTATAGGGATTGTATATCCTTTCTATACGGCACAGGGGGGACTTGCGATTGCTTTCGGATATAATCGCCCTCAAAACTTTGACTTCCAGACCCTGATTCAAGGTGTTGACCCAAGTAGAGGCAATGATTTCAGCGGTCTATATGTCAATGAAAGCAATATCAATTCGGGCGGCATAGGTATCTGGAGTTTTGGGGGAAGTGTTTATATCAGTAGAAACTTCTTAATCGGTGGTTCAATAGACTATTGGTCTGGCGACATTCAAAATGACTTGGTTACCACAGCAACAGATACACTGAATGCTGATAGCGAGTTATCACGGTTCAGATATGACGATGAAATTGAACGAAATTTTTCAGGTGTTGGCGGTAGGATTGGAATACTGGCAACCTTTGACGAAATCGTCAACCTCGGTATAACCTTAGTCGCACCGACAGAAATCACCGTTGTTGAATTTTGGCGTGAGTATACGACAGTCTTGTATGATGATGGTGAGGATGCATCTGATCCAGCAAATGGTGTTTATTCTTATGACATTGAGAGACCTTTTGAGATTGGGACAGGTATTGCACTGAAACTGTTTGAAAAACGCTTAGTCTTAGCGGGTGATGTGCAGTTGACAGATTGGCGTCAGACGCGATACGATCCTGCAGCTGCAGGTGACATTGGCGTTAATTACTTTGAGGATTATTATACGACAACTATACAAACAAGGTTAGGTGCTGAATTCTTGATTCCAGAGGTTGCTACATATCTGCGCATCGGTTATTTTCGGGACGAAATTCCATTTGCTGATTCAGAAATTGAAAATGATCGGGATTTCTTTACCTTTGGTGTCGGTAAGATTTTTGAAGAATCTGTGAAATTTGACGTTGCATATATGTGGGGTAACTGGCAGCAGTATCGGAACGAATTGACGACTAAACACGATACACACCGCTTTTTCGTGTCTGGTGCATATCGGTTTTAGTCAGGTAATTTAGGAATGTTCTCAGGCCGGTAGGTGCGATTTCCTTATTGCACCTACCGGCTTGAGAGGTGTTAATCTGTTATATGAAAGGTATCAGATGTGTACCTAATTAAACAAGCTGAATATAAGCCATCTGTGCACCGTCGCCGCGTCTGAGTTCACCTCGAATAATTCGCGTATATCCGCCATTACGGTCAAGGTAGCGAGGTGCAATATCATCAAAAAGTTTCTGAAGTACAGCGTGTTTTTCAATATCAATAGGCGATTCACCACGCGGTGGTTTAACGTGCAAGTTTGTGCCATATAACATTCGAGCTGCACGACGCCGACTGTGTACAGAATCTTCTTTTGCAAGCGTAATCAGTTTTTCTGCTACACGTCGAAGTTCTTTACATTTGTGAAGCGTCGTCCGGATCTGTTCGTGTTCAAACAGTGCAGTGGCTTGATTACGGAAAAGTGCTTTTCTATGACTTGTGGTACGCCCTAATTTTCTGCCGCGTTTTCTGTGACGCATTATTCTGTTTCCTCCTCATCTGTGTCACTCTGTTCGTCCTCCAAATCCATATTGAGGGTCAAACCCATGTTAGCAAGTTGGTCTTTGATTTCATTCAGAGACGTTTTACCAAAATTCTTATATTCCAACATCTCTTTTTCGGTTTTCATGACAAGTTCACGGATTGTTTTTATATTAGCGGTTTCAAGACAGTTTCCTGCCCGGACAGAGAGTTCAAGGTCAGCAACGGGTTTAGCCAAGTATCTGTTTCTCAACTCTTTTGCTTCATCATATTCAATTTCTGGTTCTACGTAAGTTTCATCGAATTCTGTGAAAATGTCAAGTTGACTTCTAATAATTTCGGCAGCTTGTGTGAGTGCAAGTTTTGGTGTAATACTGCCATCTGTCCAGATTTCAAGGTTGAGTTGATCAAAATTTGTCATATCACCGACTCGGGTTTCCTGTACTGCAAAGTTAACTTTTTCAACAGGTGAGAATTTTGCGTCAACAGGGATCCATCCGATAGGGTGCTTAGGATCGCGATGTTCTTCTGCCAATGAAAATCCGCGTCCTGCTTGCACCTCTATTTTCATATCAATGCCTTGGCATTTATCTAAAGTTGCTACGTGTTGGTCGGGGTTAATAATTTCTACAAGCGAATTAGGACGAATATCTGCTGCTGTCAATTCTCCAGAGCCATCTGCTGTCAATTCCAGAATCAAGGGGTCTTCATCTTGAACGCGAAAACGGATTGCCTTTAGGTTCAGAATAATTTGCACTACATCTTCAACGATTCCTGGTATAGTAGAATATTCATGCTTCACTTGATCGATCTGAATTGCGGTAATAGCAGCCCCCTTTATTGAGGAGAGAAGTACTCGACGCAGCGAATTCCCAAGAGTCGTACCAAATCCTCGTTCAAGGGGTTCAGCAGTGTATTTTGCATAGTTAGGCAGTAAGGTTTCTGTATCAGCTACCAGACGTTCGGGCATAGTTAAATGCAACCTATTCATCGATTTCCTCCTATAGGCATAAGTTGTTTTTTGATTACAGAGTCAAACTATCTCTGTCCAGTAACGCTTTTAGGACAATAAGGGACTCAGAGAACAATTCAAATGCCTCTTAAGGTTTCGGTCTTAGAAGATCGAAATTACAGTCAAGAGGCATAGTCTGGTCAGAATTACTTTGAGTATAATTCAATAATTAGTTGTGTGTCTAACTCTGCAGCGATCTGTTCAACGATGGGAGTTCCTTGTACTCGTCCTTCAGGTTTGTCAGCATCAACTTCGAGCCATGCTGGTGCGCCGCGTTGTTTTGAAAATTCTAAAGCTTCCTGAATTGTTACATTTTCACGACTTTTTTCTCGGGGCGTAATAACATCTCCAACGTCAACCAGGTACGAAGGGATATTGACACGTTTTCCATTAACTGTAAAGTGATTATGTTTCACCAATTGTCTGGCTTGTTTACGTGAAGTTGCAAAACCGAGACGATACACAACATTATCTAACCTGCGTTCAAGCAATGCAATTAGATTTTCGCCGGTAATACCCGTTTGACGGGCTGCTTTGAAATAGTAGTTTCGGAACTGTTTCTCATAAACGCCGTAAGTTCTTTTCGCTTTCTGTTTAGTGCGTAATTGGCGTCTGAATTCACTCCGGACGCGTGTTGGCGGTTTCTGTCCATGGTCACCAGGGGGATAACTTCTCCGTTCAAAGGAACATTTTGCTCCGAGACACCTGCGTCCTTTTAGAAATAATTTCTCACCTTCTCTGCGACACAGCTTACAGACAGACCCTAAATACCTACTCATAATCCTCCTTGTTTACACCCGTCGTCTTTTTGGCGGACGACATCCGTTGTGTGGAATGGGTGTCATGTCTCTCATTAAAGTGATTTCTAACCCAGCAGCAGCGAGTGCCCGAATTGACGACTCTCTGCCTGAACCGGGGCCTTTAACTCTCACCTCGACCCTTTTCATACCGTGTTCCATCGCTTTTCTTGCGCAGGCTTCTGCAGTC
>CAZURU010000019.1:0-18632 GCA_964623585.1 uncultured bacterium | reverse complement strand
TGACTTCCGAGAACCGGGGAACGTCATCCCTGCACTTGCCCATGCAATTGTATTCCCGTTCAGGTCGGTGATCGTTACTATTGTATTATTGAAAGTTGCCTGGATATGTGCAATACCTTCAGGCACATTCTTTCGCTCTCGTCTTCGTGAACGCAATCTTTATCTCCTTTATGTACTCGTAAGCACACGTTGGTTTCCTATAGATAAGAGAAAAAGCACCTCTGGGAGACACGTTGTGTATCAACCACCTTTACGTGCTGCTTCTTTCGCTTTTCTACCGACAGAAATTGTGCGGGCTTTACCTTTCCTTGTACGAGCATTGGTATTTGTCCGCTGTCCTCGCACGGGTAACTGCCGCCGGTGGCGTAATCCGCGATAACTGTTTATATCCATAAGCCGTTTTATGTTTTGGTCAACTTCACGCCGAAGATCACCTTCAACTTTATACTCTTCATTGATCGTATCTCTGAGTAGACTGACTTCGTTTTCAGCTAAAGCATCAACCTTTGTAGCAGGATCAATGTTTAGGTCATTTACGATCTTGGTTGCAGTATAACGACCAATGCCGTAAATTGCTGTCAAGGCAATGTCAATTCGTTTCGTCCGGGGTAAATCCACCCCTGCTATACGTGCCATACGAATCTCCTTTTATGTGGTATATGGTTATCCTTGCCGCTGTTTGTGCTTCGGATTTGAAGGACAAATAACGCGGACAACACCTTTTCTCTTAATGATTTTACATCGGTTACACATTCTCTTTACAGAGGGTCTAACTTTCATGATTAACCTTCCAATGCTTTTCTATCGGTATTGCTTATTCCTAATACTTAAATCACTCACACACCATATATATAGTGAACTTTAGAATTAACGGGACATTTTGAGTTGTAGGTGGCCGGTTAACATATTTCTGGTCGATGTCCGACTATCCGTGAGTTATGTCACGATTCTGAGATTGCTCCTACCTAAATGTGTCTCTTTAATTTAAATGTGCATTATACATATAGAATCTCTGATTATCTTCCTCTACGGCCCTTTAGTCGTCTATCCTTCAAGAATCCATCATAGTGCCGCATTGTCAAGTAAGATTCAATTTGTGACACTGTATCCAACACAACGCCTACAACAATTAGAATAGACGCTCCTTCCACCATACCTCCAAATTGTCCTCCTCCCAGTCGACTGGTAATAAAGATTGGGATGACAGAAATCCCTGCAAGAAACAGTGCACCCGGCAGTGTTATTCGTGTCAATGTTGTATTAATATAGTCAGCTGTCTGTTTGCCGGGTCGTAGTCCAGGAATGAAACCACCATTTTTTTGTAAGTTCTCAGCCATATCAACTGGATTGATCTGTACAGCCGTGTAGAAATAGGTAAATCCTATAATCAACAGTGCATAAATGGTAAGATACATTACTGATGGGTTCCTCGGATCCATGAGTGCTGCCAAACCTTGTACCCATTCCCAATCACTCGGTAAAATCCCGATCAGGAATCCTGGAAACGTCATGAGGTAAACAGCGAAGATAATAGGAATCATCCCTGCAGTGTTAACCCGTAAAGGCAGATGCATCGCCCGTCCGCCGTATACTTTTCCGCCTCGGATTTGCCTCCCGTATTGTACCGGAATTTTGCGTACTGACAGGTGGATGAATATAGTACCTCCAACAGCTACGACAATGAGTGCAATTAATATCACAAGATGCAAAAGTCCAACATTTGTATCATTTATCAGGCTATTACCGACTGTATATACACCACCTGGGAAACCTGCCATGATACCGACTGTGATAATAATTGATATGCCTTGACCAATACCGCGTTCGGTAATCTGTTCACCAAGCCACATCACGAAGGCAGTGCCAGCGGTTAGTGTTATGACTGTCAATATGTGCCACCAGACAGTCGGATTATGTACGATTGTATGCTCACCAACTCCTAAATTTCCTGGATTTCTCAACAAAACAGTAATCGTAATCCCTTGCACAATACTGAGTAACACAGTTCCGTAGCGTGTGTATTGTGTAATCTTTTTTCTGCCATCCGGTTCTTTAGAGAGTCTTTCAAGTGAGGGGATAAGCATTGGGAGCAGCTGCATAATAATAGCAGCACTGATATAAGGTTGGATACCTAGAGCGAAGATCGTCATTTGACTAAATGCCCCCCCTGAGAAGATATTAATCAGTGCCAGGACATCCCCGGTTCGCTCCGTTAGTTCATCAAAGAATATTTTTAAGGCAGCGTCATCAATCCCCGGTAATGTAATGTGTGCACCGAGTCTATAAACGATGAGGAGTAGGATAGAGAAAATAATCCGTTTACGCAATTCAGGAATTTTAAAAGCGTTTTGAATAGCCTTAATCACTTATATCACCTCAACTGTGCCGCCTTTTGCTTCAATTTTCTCAATTGCGGTTTTTGAGAACTTGTGTGCTTGCACTTTTAATTGTTTATCCAACTCGCCATCCCCGAGTATTTTAACACGGGCATTTTTCTTTTTTATAATTCCCACTTTGCGAAGCATTTCAGGCGTAACCTCTGCTTCTGCATCAAATAGGTTTAACGTCTTTATATTAACAACGTCGTAGACTAAGCGTTTATGTCCAAGTCTACGTGGTCCCCGCTTTGGTAGCCGTCTGACTAAAGGCATCTGTCCACCTTCAAACCAGGCCGGTATTGACCCACCAGAACGAGATTTCTGTCCTTTATGTCCCCGTCCACAAGTACCACCGTGTCCTGACCCTCGTCCTCGTCCAACGCGTTTCCGTTTCCGTTTTGACCCTGGAGCAGGTTTGAGTTCGTTAAGTTTCATTGATTTCTATTGTTCCTTAAGGTATGATTGCATGTAATGTACTGTTCTGCTTAACTTTATCTTGTAGAAATTGACAGAGCAGTACTTAACTTTTAGTGTTATTGCTACGTTTATGAAATAGTTCTTCTACCGTTTTGCCGCGAATTCGCGCGACTTCATTAACATCTTTGAGACTTTTCAAACCGAGCATCGTTGCCTCAGCTATATTCTTGACATTTCTTGAAGACAAGCATTTTGTCAGCGCATCACGAACACCTGCATGTTCCAATATCGCCCGCGTCGCGTAACCAGCAATTATCCCCGTACCAGGGCGGGCAGGTTTTAGCAGAACTTTCGCAGACTTGAATTCACAAATAATTTCATGCGGTAGTGTGCCATCGGTTAAGGGGACACGTATAAGGTTCTTCATGGCATCAGCAATACTCTTACGAAATGCCCCAGGAATATCACTTGCACTTCCAAAACCTATTCCAACAATACCGTCCCGATTTCCTACAACAGAAAGTGTATTGAAACTCGGTGTTCTTCTACCTTTACCGACACGCATTACGCGATTGACGTGTATAGGTCGTTCTTCAAATTCATAATCATTAGGATTTATTCTTTCTTTTTGCAAAAATATCTCCTCTCAAGAGATTCAGGTTAGTTTTAAAACTTAAGTCCTTCTTCTCTTGCAGCTTCTGCGAGCGCTTTGATTCTTCCGTGATAAAGATAGCCAGCTCGGTCGAAAATAACGCCCTCAATGTTTCGTTCTTTTGCTTTCTGAGCGATGAGTTGACCGACGTTCTGGGCAATTTTTATCTTCCCACCGTCAGGAGTATTATCCTTTAATTCTGGGGACAAACTTGAGGCATGGGCTAATGTTACGCCGTTCTCATCATCAATTATTTGTGCATATATATGCTTTAAACTTCTATTTACAGCCAGTCTGGGCCGTTGTATTGTCCCATTAATTTTTCTACGGACTCTCTTCTTTCGTCGTAGATAACTGAACTGTTTTCTTTTCGCCTTATCCAACGGAAAACCTCCCGCAACTAACATTCAACGTTATATTCAACGCAACAATCTGTTTATTTTGAGATAAATTAACCAGCAACTTTCCCTACTTTATCTCTTACACGTTCACCTTCGTATCGGATACCTTTGCAAGGTTTATATGTTTCAGGCTTCTTTATTTGGCGTATAGATGCAGCGACCTGTCCGACAACCTGTTTATCAATACCGCTAACTACAATTGGAATATGTGCTTGACCATCAATATTCTCCGATTGGTCAACAGTCAATGTGATTCCTTCAGGTGGGGTGTAGGTTACAGTGTGTGAATACCCTACATCAAGCGTAAGTACATTCTGACGGTTGACTTCAGCTCGGTATCCTGTTCCAACGACGCGTAGTTTTTTCTCAAAACCTTCAGAAACACCTTCAACCATATTCGCGATGAGACTACGGGATAAACCGTGTAATGCTTTTTGTTGTTTTCTATCACTCTGACGTGTTAATGTGATAGCATTGTCTTCTATATTTGCCCCAATTCCATCCGGGATTACCCAATTCAATTTTCCTTTGGGTCCTTGTATCTCAACACCATTATCGTTGAAATCAACTTTCACCGAACTTGGAATTGGGATTGGTGTCTGTCCAATACGTGACATTCTAAAATCTCCAATCTACAATTTCAGTTTTCAGGTATGCTTGTTTTCTTATTTGTATGCTTACCAGACATAGCAGAGGACTTCGCCACCGACTTTTGTGCGTCTACATTCCAATGATGTTTTTACACCTTCTGATGTTGACAGGATAGCTATCCCAAGGTCACCGAATACTCTCGGCAATTTGTCTGATTTTGCGTAAACGCGTCTTCCAGGTTTGCTTATGCGTTTGAGATTGGTAATAGCTTTTTCTTTGTTGCTTGCCCCGTATTTCAGATATATACGGATAATTCCCTGCTTGCCATCGTCAATTAGCCGGTAGTTTCTGATGAAACCTTCTTCTGACAAGATACGTGCTATCTCCAATTTAACCTTTGACGCAGACACCTCAACACGTTCATGTCCTGCCATATTAGCATTACGTATCCGAGTTAACATATCTGCGATTGGGTCGGTCATTGACATGAATAATCTCCTTCTTACCAACTTGCCTTTCTGACTCCAGGTATTTTACCTGCTCGTGCAAAAAGACGAAAGCAAATTCGACATAATTCAAACTTACGCAGATACCCTCTCGCTCGCCCGCATTGCTTACAGCGACTATATTTTCTCGTACGAAATCGAGGGGTCTTTTTATTTCTGGCAATCCATGATTTACTCGCCAACTTTAATACTCCTTTTAATCGTTAATCACATTTCATGATTCTTCAAGAAGAATGGGGGTGCTGTCTAAACGGCATACCGAATTCGCGCAGCAATGCCCGCGCTTCTGCATCAGTTTCTGAAGTTGTCCCGATCGTCACGTTCAAACCCCGGATATCGTTTACATCGTCATAATCAATTTCCGGAAAAATGAGTTGTTCGGTTAGTCCCAATGAGTAGTTCCCGCGACCGTCAAAAGCATCTGCTGAAACACCACGAAAATCTCGAATCTGTGGCAGGACAACATTAATTAGACGGTTAAGGAATTCATACATCCGAGTTTGACGAAGTGTAACTTTACATCCGATTGCAGAACCCGGTGTCCGTGTTTTCTTTGACGGCCCTCTAATTTTGAATGCGGAGATAGACCTTCTGGCACGTGTAATGACTGCTCGTTGTGCAGCGATACGTGTCAATTCTTCAACAGCATCTTCAAGTGCCTTCGGATTGTCTAACGCTTCACCAACCCCGATATTCAATGTGATTTTTTCCAATTTTGGTATTTGCATTACATTCTTGTAACTAAATTCTTTCTGTAATGCAGGAACGACTTCTGTTTGATAAAATTCTTTAAATTGACTCATTAACCCTATATCCTAGGACCTAACGGTTATCTAAATCCTGTTTACAAGATATACAAACAAATTTAATATCTACAAAGTAACGATACAGTTTATCTGTCAATCTTCTTTAGGTTTGAGATGTGAATAGTTCCTTCTCGCTCAACGATTCCACCTTGTCCCATCTGATTAGGACGCAAGTGGCGTTTGACAAAATGAACACCTTCAACAATTGCTCTTTCTTTTTTCGGGTATACTTCCAAGACAACGCCTTGTCTGCCTCGGTCTTTACCACTCAGGACCAACACTAAATCATCTTTTTTTATATGCAGTTTTTTCTTTTTCGGCATAATCTGCACCTCCTAAATCACCTCTGGTGCAAGAGAAACGATTCTGGTGAAAGATTTTTCGCGTAGTTCACGAGCAACCGGTCCGAAAATACGTGTGCCTCTCGGCTCATTTTCGGCATTAACGAGCACTGCTGCATTCTGATCAAATTTGATATAAGAACCATCTGGACGTCTATATTCTTTTGCCGTTCGAACAACTACAGCACGGACAACTTCACCCGCTTTGACCTGTGTGTTCGGAGCTGCTTCCTTAATACTTGCGACTATTACATCACCAACACGGGCATAACGCCTTCGGGTACCCCCAAGAACGCTAATACACATGAGATTTCTGGCACCAGAATTATCAGCGCAGGTTAATCGTGTATAAGATTGAACCATTGCGGTACCTTCCTTCCAAGTTAATCAGTAGCAGATTGTGCTGCTGATATTATAGATTGCACCCGCCAACGTTTATGACGACTAAGCGGTCGACTTTCAACCACTTGAACGACATCACCAAGATTACATTGATTCTGTTCGTCATGTGCCAAGATCTTTTTAGTAGATCGCACAACTTTTTTGTATAACGGGTGTTGATAACTCCGAACAATTGCAACGCTAACAGTTTTCGCCATGCGATTACTGACAACAGTACCTGTACGGATTTTACGATGTCTACGTTTTTCCACTTCCAATTCGTCCTTTATATTCTACCTTAAAGTTCCGGCACATGGTTTGTGCCTACTACTATTAAGAACGTTTGCGGCACATGGATTGTGCCTACTACAATTAAGAACGCTTATATATCTATGTATTCGTTTGACTCTCGCTCTCTAATTCGCGAGCACGTAGTATAGTTTTTACACGTGCAATGTCTTTTCTGAGCTTGCCAAGTAGCGTCGTATCTTCTAACTGACCTAAAATACCCCTGGCTTTCTGGTTGAATAGATTGTCTTTTAAATCTTCCAATTCAGTTACCAGTTCTTCGGTGGATCTGCCTCTTAATTCATGCGCTTTCATTTTTATACCTCATCACGAGCAACAAATTTTGTTTTAATGGGGAATTTATATGCAGCCCGTTCCATAGCATTTTTTGCGACTTCTCGAGGAACCCCACTCAATTCATAAATTATCCTGCCGGGTTTTACAACAGCAACCCAGAATTCAGGAGAACCTTTGCCACCCCCCATGCGTGTTTCAGCGGGTTTCTTGGTGATAGGTTTATGTGGGAATATCTTTATCCACATTTTACCACCACGGCGCACAGCACGAGTAATCGCAACCCTTCCGGATTCTATCTGGTTGCTTGTTATCCATCCTGCTTCCATCGCTTGTAAACCGTATTCTCCAAAGCTTATTTGTGACCCTCGTCGCGGTTTTCCTCTGCGTTTTCCGCGGTGTACTTTTCGGTGCATTACGCGTTTCGGCATCAACATCTGAATATGACTCCTTTATACAATTCGTCAGCGAATGGTAAACGAAACATTATTATGATATTAACCTTCTCGCTGGTTAGTAGTTCTTTGCTGTCTTTGTCTGTTATTTCGTTGGTTTCTTTGTCCACGTGGATTATTGCGGTTCCCAGATTGTCTATTCCCAGACTGCCTATTCCCAGATTGTCTGTTCCCAGATTGCCTATTCCCAGATTGTCTGCTTCTGGATTGTCTGTTCCCGCCTTGACTACCGCTGGACCGTGGTTCTCCTGTATTACTCCGCCTACCGCTCTGCTGTTTTCGTTTAGTGTCGAATTCTCCCCTTAATTCTTCAGGAACCCCCAGTATTTCACCTTTGAAAATCCATGTTTTGACACCGATTTTCCCGTAGGTTGTATTAGCTTCAGTAAACCCATAATCAACATTAGCTCTGAGGGTATGTAAAGGCACTCGTCCTTCTAGGCTGGATTCTGATCGTGCGATTTCTTTACCGTCTAATCTACCACTCACCATGACTTTAACACCTTGTGCGCCCTCTTGCATTGAAACAGCAATGTTTCGTCGCATTGCCTGCTTAAAACTGGTACGTCGTTCAATTTGTGTAGCAACAGCTTCAGCGAGAAGTTGGGCATCAAGTTCTGGTACTTTTATCTCCTCTACCTCAACTTTAACAGGACGTCCGACGAGTTTATGAAGTTCCTCTTGTAACTTTTCTGTTTCAGCACCCCGTCGTCCGATTACAATACCGGGACGAGCGGTATGAATGAATACACTACACTTTTCAGCAACTCGTTCTACCTCTATTTTAGAGATTCCAGCACGAACCAATTTTGTCTTGATATGTTGCTGAATCTGTAAATCTTCGTGCAACCATTTAGCGTAATCTCGGTCACTGTACCACTTTGAATCCCAAGTCTCAATTATTCCTAAGCGTAACCCGCGCGGGTGAGTTTTTTGTCCCACACATACCTCCTGTTTAACACTTACACATCCATTTTTGGGAAAGCGATCGTGCGGTAACAGTTTCTACTCAAAATCATCATCGCTCTCCTCATCTACTACAACAGTGATATGACTCTGCCGTTTAAATATACGGTTAGCCATTCCTCTTGCTCGGTGCCGTATCCATTTTCGTGTAATACCTTCATCAACCCGTATCTCTTTAACATACAAATTAGCGGCATCAACTGCGGGGTCTTGGTACTGAACATTTGCTGCTGCAGACTGAATTAACTTATAAATCACAGGGGCAGCCGCTTTATGTGTAAAGAGCAGTTGATTTAGAGCATCATCAACGTACTGATTCTTGACTAATTCGGCAACAAGTCTTGCTTTACGCGGTGCTACCGAAACGTTCCGAATCTTTGCCTTTCCCTCCATTAGTATCTCCTAAAAACTTATATACAGTATCCCACTGAGAATATCTTTCAAAACATGCATTTTTAGATTCAATACCTCAGATATAGAAGTGCTGTAACCTGATATTAGTTCATTTAGACATACATCCTGAACGTTATTGTCTCCTCGTTGCTGCTCCGCCAGCGTGTGAACGGAAAGTCCGTGTTGGGGCGAATTCACCGAGTTTATGACCTACCATGTTTTCTGTTATATAAACCGGAAAGAACTTCTTACCGTTATGAATTGCTACGGTATGTCCAACAAATTCCGGTGTAATGGTTGAACTTCGAGCCCAGGTGCGGATGACGCGTTTACTCCCTGATTGTTCCATCTCTGCTATATGTTTGGCAAGTTTTGCGTCAACGTAGGGGCCTTTTTTAATTGAACGCGGCATACAAGTCTCCTTTTAATGCATCTCATGCATTATCTGAAATGACATTTTACTTACGTCTACTCATGATATGTCGGCTGGATCGCTTCTTAGGATTCCTTGTCCGATACCCCTTTGTTGGTACTCCCCACGGCGTTACGGGATGTCTACCCCCTGAACTTTTTCCTTCTCCACCGCCATGAGGATGATCAACAGGGTTCATCGCAACGCCTCTTACTTTCGGGCGTTTACCTAACCAACGGGAACGTCCTGCTTTACCAACGACTATCGTTGTGACATTTCCAACTTGTCCGATAGTTGCCATGCACTTTACAAGCACAAGTCGTATTTCTCCAGAAGGAAGTCGTATACGGGCATATTTACCTTCACGATCCACTAACTGTGCAGATGTTCCTGCGCTCCGCACAAGCTGGGCACCTTTACCTGGCTGCATCTCTATATTATGTATAGAAGAACCTAACGGGATCTTTTCAAGCGGTAGAGCATTTCCAACACTTATTTCTGATTCAGTGCCAGAGGTAACTGTATCACCAACCCGTAAACCGACAGGTGCGAGGATGTAGCGTTTCTCACCATCCGCATAATGTAGTAACGCAATATGTGCGGATCGGTTTGGATCATACTCAATAGAGGCTACCTTTGCTGGAATATCAAACTTATCCCGTTTGAAATCAATCATACGATATCTGCGTTTGTGTCCACCGCCTCGTCTGCGTACTGTAATACGTCCTTTATTATTACGTCCAGCATTTTTCTTTAAACCTTTAACGAGCGATTTTTCAGGTTTCTGTCGCGTAATCTCTTCAAAGGTATATCCAGTCATGAACCGACGGCTCGGTGTGACAGGTTTATATGTTTTAGCCACTCTTATTTCCTCTGATTTAATACATTATATACTTTCGAAAACCGATATTCGAGTTCCTTCTGTTACAGTAATAATAGCCTTTTTCCAATGGGGTCTACGTCCTTTTTGATAACGATTCATTTTACCTTTAACTTTTCCACGAATTTGCATTGTGTGAACGTTTATAATTTCACCCTTAATATCAAACATTTCCTCAGCTGCCTTTCGGATATCTATCTTCGTTGCGTCTCGACTTACAACGAATGAGTATTTATTATCCTCCCGTAGAAGTGTGCTTTTTTCTGTGATATGAGGTCTTAAAATTACTTGGTACTTATCCTTCATTATGTTACCCTTCTAAATTTGCAAACTTTGCTTCTAATTTCTCTGAGGCCCGTTCCGTAATCACCAATTTATCATGCCATAACACTTGATATATATTGAGCGTATCCCAGGTGCAGCTATTTACTTTAGGAATATTGCGTAGAGAAAGAAAGATGTTTGGGTTATGCTCATCAAGAACTAACAACACTTTTCCTTCTAAGTTAAGAGCGTCCAACAGTGAAACAATCTCCTTTGTTCTTGGGCGTTCAAGCGTGAAATCTTCAATAAGGACACACTGTTCATTTTGGAAACGATCAGCAATAGCGCATTTTAGTCCGAGCCGGCGGACCTGCTTAGGCGTATGCTGACGGTAGCTGCGCGGTTTTGGTCCGAACGCGACGCCTCCAGCTACGCGTATCGGAGACCTTGCATCACCAACACGTGCTCTGCCGGTTCCCTTTTGTCGGTATAACTTCTTACCACTTCCCCGAACTTCACTTCTGCTCTTTGTTGAAGCAGTTCCAGTTCGCTGGTTAGCAAGATATGCTACAACACATTGATGTACAACATCAGTGTTGACTTCTGCATGTGTGAATGAATCGGATAGTTCCTTCTTGCGGAGGACCTCTCCTGAACGATTATGAACATTGAACGTTGCCATATTTTTTCTCTTTCTCCAATTTGCAATACTTGACATGAATTACCCCGGCTCTCTTATTGAGGGTGCTGGGGTTGGAGGGTATATACCTATATCAAGCTAACTTCCTTTATTGTTCTTTTCAGACGTTTTTATAGCTTTTCTAATGAGGAGGATACCGTTAGGTGGACCCGGGATTGAACCTTTAACAACTAACAGATTCCTTTCAGCATCGGCTTGAATAATCTGTAAATTCTGAACGGTGTGTCGTTTCGCTCCGTATCGTCCTGGCATTTTCTTTCCTTTAAACACACGCGAAGGCGTAGCACTTGCCCCGATCGATCCGGGGCGTCTTAGGTCTTGCTCACCGCCATGGCTTTTTCTTCCACCCTTAAATCCGTATCGTTTAACAACCCCAGTAAACCCGTGTCCTTTTGATATCCCAGTCACATCAACAAGTTCACCTTCAGAGAATAGACTGGCATCAACAGTTTCACCTACATTAACACCTTCAAGGCTCTCCACACGGAACTCACGAAGTACACGAGTTGGTTCAACATCTGCCTTAGCAAAATGTCCACGTTCAGGACTGTTGAACTTGTTTGCCTTGCGTTTACCGAAACCTAACTGAACGGCGTGGTATCCATCCCGGTCTCGCGTTTTTACTTGAACAATTGGACAAGGACCTGCTTCAACAACAGTCACAGGAATAACCTTTCCCGTGTCTTCAAAGACTTGTGTCATCCCAACTTTTCTGCCTATAATACCGTTAACCATTTCCTTAGTCCTTATAGTAATGTAATTTTGACATCGACACCAGCGGGCAGGTCAAGACGCATCAGCGCATCAACTGTTTTAGGGGCAGTCTCAAGAATATCTAATAATCGTTTATGTATACGCATCTCAAATTGTTCTCTTGACTTCTTGTCCTTAAAGGTTGATCTTTGAACCGTATAGATATGCTTCTTAGTAGGTAGCGGTATTGGACCTGATACCCTTGCCTGAGTCTGTTTAGCCGTTACTGCAATTTGCTTTGCCGACTGGTCAAGTAGTCTGTGATCATAAGCTTTTAACCGAATGCGTATTTTCTGATTGTTCATAACTTCTTTACCTCTTTAAAAGTAACGATGCGTTCCCATGTAACCCCATCATTTTCAAGATATCTTGTCAGCGTCAATCAAGTTATTCAACTATTATGCTTATGACATTGACCGTTCTGACAAGATACCTAAACACATTATATGTCAGACCTACGAAGAACGAACCCTACAAAGAGCCTCCCTCGTTACTCCAGAATCTTAGAGACAACCCCTGCTCCGATAGTGTGCCCACCTTCACGTATAGCGAAACGTAGTTGTTCTTCTAATGCAATCGGTTTAGACAGTTGAACGGTAATTTGGGCGTTGTCCCCAGGCATAATCATTTCAACGCCTTCCTCCAGATTCATTTCCCCCGTAACATCAGTTGTACGGAAATAGAACTGTGGACGATATCCACTAAAGAATGGATTCCAACGTCCGCCTTCCTCTTTTGTCAAGATATAGGCTTCCGCTTCAAATTTAGTGTGGGGTGTAACGGTGCCGGGAACAGCCAATACTTGTCCGCGTTCAACATCATCTCTGTTGATACCCCGTAGCAGTGCCCCGATATTGTCCCCCGCTCTACCTTCGTCAAGGAACTTATTGAACATTTCAACACCTGTAACAACTGTATCCGTTGTATCTCGTAATCCGACGATCTCAACAGTATTGCCAACTTCAACGATGCCGCGTTCGACACGTCCCGTAACAACTGTACCTCGTCCACTGATCGTAAAAATGTCTTCGATCGGCATCAAGAAAGGTTTTTCAGTGTCGCGAATCGGTTCAGGAATGAAATCGTCAACTGCTTCCATAAGGTCGCGAATCGGTTTACATGAATCACTTGTTGGGTCTCCAGCAGATTCCATTGCTTCTAGGGCAGAACCGGAAATAAGAGGCGTATCGTCTCCAGGAAATTCATATTCGTTAAATAATTCGCGTACTTCCAATTCAACAAGTTCCAGCAGTTCTTCGTCATCCACCATGTCTGCCTTATTAAGAAAAACGACCAAGGAAGGCACGTTCACCTGTCTGGCAAGTAGCACGTGTTCACGCGTCTGTGGCATAGGACCGTCTGCAGCGGAAACAACCAGGATAGCACCATCCATCTGTGCAGCCCCAGTAATCATATTCTTGATGTAGTCGGCGTGCCCAGGACAGTCGACGTGTGCATAATGACGGTTTTCTGTCTCATATTCGACGTGAGCAGTGTTAATTGTAATGCCACGTTCTTTTTCCTCGGGTGCTTTGTCAATGTCCTCGTAGGTCATGACATAGTCTTTGTCAGCGAGTTTTGATAAGACCATCGTAATTGCTGCTGTAAGCGTTGTTTTACCATGATCAACGTGGCCGATAGTACCAATATTAACGTGAGGTTTTGTCCTTTCAAAAGCTTGCTTTGCCATTTGTGTCCAAACTCCAAATTATAGGTTAGGTATTATGGGTTTTATAAATATCGCTAAACCCGAGTTTCATTCAAATTCTGAGCAGCCTACAGAGTAGGCATACTACATGTTTCAATTATGTCCGAACATTTCGGACGTTTACCTGTTGCCTTACGATTATTATCGTGTTAGCATCCAATTCTTATATGATTATGATTAAGTAACTATAGATAATGATTTTGCTCTTTAAAAATCCCGCAGATCGTCAGCTCTATGAAGATGATGCTGCACTTGAGATCAATTCTTCTGCAACACTTGTTGGAATTTCTCTATAATGTGCGAATTCCATTGAATAGTTAGCCCGTCCCTGTGTCAAAGAACGAAGCGATTTTACATAACCGAACATTTCAGATAATGGTACATCAACCCGAACAAGCTGAACACGGGATTTATCATGTACCTCAGTGTCCCGAATATGAGCCCGTCGTGAATTCAGATCGCCAATAACTTTACCAAGATACTCATCTGGTACGATGACTTCCACTGCCATAATAGGTTCAAGTAATGCTGAACCTGCCTGTTTCGCAGCTTCTTTGAACGCCATAGAACCTGCTATTGAGAACGCCATCTCTGATGAATCTACTTGATGGAATGAACCATCTACCAGTCGAACACCAACATCAACAACAGGATAACCCGCTAATGTGCCAACATTCATTGCATTTTCAATTCCTTTACGTACTGCGGGGATATATTCTTGAGGAATTGAACCGCCCTTCGTCTCATCACTAAATTCAAAACCAGCACCTTTCTCAAGTGGTGACACTTCTATCACAACATGTCCGAACAATCCCTTACCACCTGACTGCCGTACAAATCTGCCTTCAACTTTGACCGGTTTCAAAAGCGTTTCACGATACGCAACTTCTGGAGAACCAACATTGGCAGATACGTTAAATTCTCTCACTAAACGATCAACGATGATTTCCAAATGAAGTTCACCCATCCCGGAAAGAAGCGTTTGACCTGTATCTGGATCTTGATGAACTTTGAAAGTCGGATCTTCCTCTGCCAATTTTGATAGGGCAAGATTTAACTTGTCAATATCTGATTGTGAGCGGGGTTCAACGGCTACAGACATAACAGGCAGCGGAAATTCCATTGTCTCCAATGCGATCGGTGCCTTGGGATCACAGATAGTGTCTCCCGTACTTAGATCTTTTAGTCCTATCGCTGCTACAATATCGCCAGCACTGACAGATTCGTGTTCTTCACGTTTGTTGGCATGCATCTGCATCAGCCTGCCGATACGTTCATATTTTTCTGACTTACTATTGTAGACAGTATCACCTTTGTTCAATACACCAGAATAGACTCGGAGATATGTGAGTTTGCCAACATGTGGATCGGTCGTGATTTTAAAAGCAAGGGCACAGAACGGGTTATCACTGTCAGCTGCTCGTGTTTCTTCTTCCTCTGTCTTTGGGTTGAAGCCAACTATCGATTTTACATCAGTGGGGGCGGGCAGGTACGTAACAATGCCATCTAAAAGAGGTTGGACTCCTTTGTTCTTTAATGCAGAACCACAAAGCACTGGAACAACCTTACTACTCAAGACTGCTTGACGCAACCCAGCTTTAATTTCTTCTGGCGTGAACGCCACACCGTTGATGTATTTTTCACAGAGTTCATCGTCCCATTCACCAATGGCTGCAAATAACCTATCCCGATATTCATGCACCATTTCTTCCATCTCTACGGGGATATCGGTTTCGTGAATAACTTCACCGAGACTTCCTTCGTCCCACAGTTGCCCTTTCATTGAAATAAGATCAACAATCCCTTTAAATTGTTCCGCAGACCCAATTGGTAACTGAATAGGAACAGCTGTCGTGCCTAAGCGTTCCTCCATCATTTCGACGGTTCGGAAAAAGTCCGCCCCAGTTCTGTCCATCTTATTAACATAAGCGATACGCGGAATTTTGTATTTATCTGCCTGACGCCATACAGTCTCAGATTGTGGTTCAACACCACCTACAGCACAGAAAACAGCAACAGCCCCATCCAACACACGCAATGAACGTTCTACTTCCACCGTAAAGTCAATATGACCGGGAGTATCAATGATATTGATATGGTGGTCCTTCCAGTTGCAAGTCGTTGCAGCAGCAGTGATCGTAATACCGCGTTCCTGTTCTTGTACCATAAAATCCATGGTAGTTGTGCCATCATCAACTTCACCAATACGATAAACCCTACCCGTATAGAATAGAATTCGTTCTGTTACGGTTGTTTTACCCGCATCAATATGGGCCATAATCCCGATATTTCGCGTATGTGATAAGGCTGAACTTCGTAACACTCTTTGCTTCTTTGCTGACACTGTCTTATGACTCCTTATTTCGTCAAACTCTATGACACCTTTATAAAAATTATAGAATATGCGTTAATATGCGTTACCATCTATAATGTGCAAATGCTCTATTTGCTTCTGCCATCCGGTGTTGTTCCGATTTTTTACCGATTGCGTTGCCTTCATTCTGAGAGGCATCCATCAACTCACCTGCCAGTCGTGCTGCCATACCTTTTTCCCCTCTGTTCCGTGCAGACTGAATAATCCAGTTAATTGCTAATGTTGTTCGCCGTTCGGCTTTTACATCAACTGGCACTTGATACGTTTGACTACCTACGCGACGCGGTCGAATTTCCAATACAGGTTTCACATTATTAATTGCTTGGTTAAACACTGTAAAACCTTCCTCGTTAGTTCGTTCTTCAATAATCTTGAAACTTGAATACACAATTCGTTGTGCAGTTCCTTTCTTGCCATCCCACATCAGATGATTTATGAATTTTGCAACTAACTTGCTATTGTGAATTGCATCGGGACTCACATCCCGTTTTGCAACATTTCCACGCCTCGGCATCTCCAACTCCTCCAGATATCGTGAACCCAACTCATCTCTTATAGGTTCTACAAAATGTATTCCTTACTTCAATAAGAACAATCTATACTTTATATCTAATTATGTTTCATTTAATTAGGTTTCCGGGCCCCGTATTTAGACCGACCTTGACGACGATTTTCCACACCAGCCGTATCTAATTTGCCACGGACAATATGGTAACGAACGTTAGACAAGTCCTTGACACGTCCACCACGAACTAACACAACTGAGTGTTCCTGGAGGTTGTGGTCAATTCCAGGTATATAACAAGTTGCTTCATCAGCAGATGAGGTAAAACGGACACGAGCAACTTTACGCAGGGCAGAATTCGGTTTGTTCGGTGTTACTGTTTTCACTTGTAAACAGATGCCTCTACGTTGCGGACACTGCTGTAGAATCGGGGATTTCGTCTTTTTACGGTATTTCTTACGCGGTTTTTTGATTAATTGATTTATTGTCGGCATCTCAATTCCTCATTCATTTATTGAAAACGGGGTGCGGTTCAACTGCTACACAAAAGAAAAAGCCCTTACAGGGCTCATTTTTCAAGTCATACAACAACGTTGCTCTGAAAAACGACGTCAGATTGCTTCCAAATTGAATGCCCCCTGTGTTTTTTCTGACAAAACTTAAACCCTAACACTCAAAACCTTAATTATAATACCAATCATCGCTTATGTCAAATTAAATTCAAAAAAATGTTTAAATTAGCTGTAATTTATCGCAAAAATGTGAATTTATGGTATTTTGACCTCTTTTCCACGCAAAATTACGGACTGAACGTTCAACTCCCTATCAACAATTACCAAATCGGCAGCCTTGCCTGGGGCAATTGACCCTATACGATCATCAATACCTAAATTTTTAGCAGGTGTTAATGTCGCCATCGTAAGGGTTTCTTCTAACGAATATCCCCATTCCATCACATTACGCACACCATCCATCAGTGTAATGATTGCACCTGCAAGCCGTTCTGTGGGTTTGCCGACATCCAGCCACATCGCACCATCTTTTATATATTTTGGAGGAGACTCAGAATCTGATGCGTTCAAAAGATAGGCATCAAGTTTGCTATCGTAAACAGCGTTTTCCTGCCATTCTTCCGCTGCTAAACCCGCATGTTCAGTGCAATCGGTAATTAAACCGACACCTGATGTCCCTTTCTTTTCTATAAGCTGTTTACCCCAAAATGGGTGGACATGATGTTCGTCAACAATCAATTCAGCATGAATCTTAGGGTGGTCTAAAACCGCTTCCAATGCTCCCAAGTTTCGGTGGTGCATCCCGCTCATGCCATTGTAAGTATGGGTCGCACGCGTAATGCCTGTATCAATTGCATCCATGGCTTGTTGATACGTTGCATTGGTATGTCCCATTGCTATTACAATGTTGTTATATGCATCCGACCTGAATTCTGCCAGATGTTTAACAAACTGTAAGTTATTGTCGTTCTCCGGCGCAAGAGAAATCACCTTTAACGTGCCATCAGACGCTGCCCACATTGAATGGAACTCTTCAAAGTTCGGAGGCGTAATGTGTTTCGGGTCCTGTGCACCGTTCTTCTCAAAACTGCCAAATTTGCCCTCAACATACGATCCAATAAGTTTGGCACCATCCGCCACAGGTTCGTCAACAACATTCGCGATCGCGGTTAAAGAAGCGTTAATCTGATCCATACTACCCGATGAGATACCTACCACTAAAGCCGTAACACCTTGTGCAGCGTGTGCACGAGCGATTGTTTTAATGTCATCCACCTTACCGGTCATACTGTCACAACCTCCGCCCCCATGTATCAACCCATCAATTAAACCAGGGATAACCAAATAACCTTCAGCGTCTATAGTCGCGTCAGATGTAGGAGGATGTTCTTTTGTTATAGTTGAAATCGTATCATTTTCTACGACGATATTACCATGACCGAAGTGTGCCGGTGTATAGATGTCGCCATTTAGAATTGTGAGTGTTTCCATATTTCCTAAAGTTCTATTTCCTTTCTAATATGAGAAAACTGTATTCATGCGGATTTTTCTCGTCTGCTTCGTGGTCAGTCCGGTTAACTTCTTCCCATGCATTCCAATCAAATTCAGGAAAATACACATCTCCTTTAAACACTGCATGTATCTGTGTCAGATAG
>CAZURU010000018.1:0-26725 GCA_964623585.1 uncultured bacterium | reverse complement strand
AATACGAAAGCTTAAGAGCCACAGTAAACGCTATCGTAAGTTCTGAAATTAACCCCGAAAAGGACTATCTGGGTCAATACTTTACCTTAAGGAATGTAATAGTCGCCAAGCTTCAGGAGAACGAGGAAGAGATGCGCGATGGTATCTATGATGCTCTGGGTGGTCCGCAGAGTGCTCTTATATCCCTTGGCAAACAGATTAACGATACAATGGATGGGGTGCAGTTAATGGCAGAGCTTGATCATGTCAATAAGTCTGCTGAGAAATTCATACAGGACAATATTGTGCCGATATTCCAGAGAAAAGGTGATCAGGATAAGGGTGTGCTAATGGGGTATAACGAAGCCTTTGCTGAATTAGTAACTGCTTATAATGCTCTTGACAAGGGTGATACGTTAGATGCAAACACAGCACTTTTTGGAAGTGCGACAGCCACATCTGATAAGGTTGATCTTTATCAAACGTCGCTGCATATGGACGTTCCTGATGCAGAGAGTGTATTTCTTGTTAAATGTAATGGTAAATGCTATGGCTATTGGGAAGATGCTGATAAAATGAAGGTGACTTGTCCCAGTTGTGGTGTGGAGTATTATTCTTGTGATAAGAAAAATGCACATTACCATTCAAAGCCAGCGGGTAGTGATAAGTATAATTGTGAGCCTGAATTGAGCGTATCGTTTAATAAATACTTCTTCTATTCTAATGAGGAGCTTGTTGTTACGCTTAAGATCAAGGACATTCAGTCAGCCTATCTGCAGTTTGAGGGTCAAGGTAAGCCAAAGGTATCAAGTTCGTCACCATATAGAGTAGGTCCTGGTGGTAAACATCATATGATGTATTACTACAAAACTTATCAAACCATCTAATGTTTTGTAGCAGTTGGTTTCTAAGAGAAAATGAAAGCAATGCTATGTGGACTGAATATGGAGATAAGAGAAATCCAACATCTGTAGCTATTAAAACAACTGTAGGTAATCTTATAGATAGTCTGAAATCAACCAATTATCAGATTCACATTGGTAAGGTGAAATATATAGACTACAAGACAGATCAGATTAAGAGTTATGAGAGCTTTCTTAAAAGTGATTTAACAGATCCGAATGTTGTTCTCAAATTATTTTACGCTCCTGTTCTGCACAAGAACGATCTATATAAGGATGAAGATGAAGTTAGGGCAATCATCTCGTTTGAATATATCTGTAGTAAATACTTTGGTCGTGTCTACACATCTGAAATACCTTATTGCAGCGAATTATTAGATAAAGATGGAGAACCTAACATAGATAATTTAAAGGATTTAACACGCTATGTGTTTATATTGATTTAAACGAATCATCATGCAAGAGTTGTGAACGCGATCTTATCAATAATTATAATCCCAATACAATTCTATTCTGTAACTAATGATTCTATAAAGACGTTTTCATGGACAAACCTATCCGTATAGAAAGCATGGAATCTAATGTTCAGAATACCCATCTCCCAAGTTGTATGGTTAGTATGTGTTGGCATGTATAAATGCTAACATAATACAGCCGAAGGTACTATCAGTACCGGCATATTCCCAAAGAGAAAATGAACACTGACATAAACAAACTCAGAGACTTGATACGTTACCACGAACGTAAATACTATATTGATGACCAACCCGAGATATCGGATGCTGAATTTGACAAGTTGATGCGTCAACTTGAAGAACTGGAAAAGGCATCTCCAGAGGAAGATATTCCTTCAGATTCACCAACGCAACGTGTTGGGGGAGGTGTAGCATTAGGTTCACGTATACCGCACCGTAGTCCGATGCTGAGCCTTGATAACACTTTTGGCAAAGAGGAATTACTGGATTTCGGTGTACGCGTGAAAAAATTGTTAGAGGACGCACCTGTTGAATACGTTACTGAACTAAAAATAGATGGATTAGGTGTCTCATTACTCTATGAAAATGGTGTTTTTGTGCGGGGTTTAACGCGCGGGGATGGCGAATACGGAGAAGATGTTTCCGGTAATCTACGAACGATACGTGCCATTCCATTGCGACTTACTGAAACAGACGATAATCCAGTTCCTCCAATATTAGAAGTACGTGGAGAGGTATTCATACCAAAACATCTACTCGGTGAGATAAATGTGCAACGTGAAGCAGCAGGTGAATCCCCTTTCGCAAATCCTCGCAATGCCGCTGCTGGCTCTGTGCGAACGATGGACTCTACCATTACCGCTAAACGACCCTTAGATATATTTATCTACTCACTCAATTATACAGAAGGACTGGAAATTGAAACCCACACAGAGGCACTTGAGAAATTAAAAGGTTTCGGATTCAAATGTAATCCACACACTGAACTTCACGGCTCACTTGAAGATGTCATCTCATTTTATGAACATTGGGTGACAAAACGTGAGGAAATTCCTTATGAAGTTGATGGACTTGTTGTAAAGGTTAATGATATTAACCAGCAGAAGGAACTCGGATCAACTGCAAAGAGTCCGCGTTGGGCAACGTCTTACAAGTTTCCTGCATATCAGACTACGACAATAATAGAGAGTATTGAAGTGCAAGTCGGTCGCACTGGCGTTTTGACACCTGTTGCTATATTGGCACCGGTTAAGCTCGCAGGTGCTACGATCACACATGCAACTTTACATAACGAACAAGAAATAAGCAACAAGGATGTTCGTATCGGAGACACTGTCGTTCTTGAACGGGCTGGCGATGTAATTCCGAAAATTATAGATGTACAGAAAGAGAAAAGGAAAGGGGATGAAGTTGTTTTTAAATTCCCTGATCTATGTCCAACATGTAATACACCTGTCCAACGATCAGAAAATGAGGTGGCTGTGCGGTGTGTGAACGCGGGATGTTCTGCACAATTGAAACGTAGGATTGCACATTTTGCATCTCGTAACGCACTTGAAATTGAGGGACTCGGTCCTGCTACTGTAAACCAATTAGTGGACAACGGTCTTGTTAGAGATGTTGCTGATCTGTATACGTTAAAATCTCAAGAGGTGCGTAAATTGGATCGGATGGGATCGGGATTGACTCACAACCTCTTGCACCAGATTGAACACAGCAAACAAGCACCCGCAGCAAAGGTATTGATCGGATTGAGTATATTTCATGTCGGAGAGACCGTTGCCGAACTCTTGATAGATCACTTCTTGTCTATAGAGGGATTAAGTCAAGCAGATGCTGAAACTATTGAAGCTATACCTGGTATTGGTCCTCAAATCGCAGAGAGTGTTTCGTCGTTCTTCACACAAAACCGTCCTCTCATAGAAAAGCTGAAAGCTGCAGGATTGCGCTGCTTCACGGAAGATGTTGTCAAAGCACCTAAGATTCTACAAGAGACATTCTTCAGTGGTAAGACCTTTGTTGTTACGGGTAGTCTGACAGACATGACGCGTACAGAAGCATCAACTGAGATTAAGGTGCGTGGCGGGAAAGTCACATCCAGCGTAACAGGGAAAACAGATTATCTTATCGCAGGTGCTGGGGCGGGATCCAAATATGATAAAGCCGTTGAATTAGAAGTGCCAATTTTGACGCCTGAAGATTTCTTACAACATTTAGGAAAAAACTGATGGAAGGTGCAGAAAACTCATTATCTGTTTCGTCCTAGGGATCCGGCGCGAATGTTCAATAATCTTATGATCAACGTTTTCCGCGCTATTCTCCTTTTTCTTATGTTGATCAGGACGACACCAATAGTTCAATGCGACTTCATCTTTGAATTCGTTCGGATAGGATATATTCGCCAACCGTGATGCTAATGTATCGGGATGAAGTCTTTGTCCGTTGACCAAATAGCAGTTTCTATTTTTGCGAAATCCTTCAGAATATGCGAAATACCGAATGACACCCGCATCTGAAAACACGATCGCACATATCAACTCCGATAATCTTGTATAGTGGATCGCGGTGCTCGTCAAAGATGTACCGTACTGTGCAGCAAGTTCAGTGATGGCTGGCAATCCAACTTGCGCATGGGATGATGAATCCACAGAAAAGATAGGTGTTGGCATTAACAATTCAACAGCAAATTGATTTGCCCGCTGTTCACTTTGTAGGTAAGCCTGTACCTCCTTATTTGTGCTATTCTGTTCAGTTATCACAGTATTAAACTGCTGATGTAATGGTGAAGTCACGATGCTGTCACGTTCTAATAGATAGTGTCCAATTTCATGTGCAATAGTAAAATTCCGCCGAGTTTCTGAACGAATCCGGTCATTTACAAGAATTCCCCAGGAATTTCCGACACGCATTAGACACCCGTCACAAGATACAGGCAGGTCCCGTTCCCAGATGACAATACCGAGTTTCGTCGCTATACAATGCGGATCAATCGGAAAATCTTGTATTTTGAGGTCACGAAGGATACCCCAAGCAGTAGCAGCGGGACTATCCTTCGCGTAGTGTAGCCGGTTATTCGGCATCCTTAGACCCTTTTCTTGCTAATGCTCTTTCTTGTGAATCGAGGAATTTGTAGAATTCAAAGAGATGAGCTTTGCTATCCTCCGAAAATTCCATCATACCTCTAAACATCATACTCAACCTTGGATCAGCCATTAGATCATCGTACCCGCGGTCCTTTTTGCCGAGCAGGTAATCTGTAGTCACTCTCAAAGCATCAGACAAACTAGAAAGTGTGTTAAACGAAGGCTTCCTGGTCCCCGACTCAAATTGAGAAATCGCTGCGGGTGTTAAATCCGCTGCCTTCGCCAATTCAGTTTGTGTCATTTTAAGTTCACGTCGACGTTGCTTGATTCGGGAGATCACTTCTTCAGCCATGTGTAAAATTCCTTTCAATCTATAGTGTGAAAACTTAGATTAAGAAAATCAAATACATAGAGTTTCCTAAAATGTTTCAATTCTTGGTTTCAATATGTTGTTTCTTATATGAATAAATACAATATAATTAATACAAGAAACAAGTAAGATAAAAATGTGAAATATAGTTTAACACATAAATTACTTAAATGCAAACATTTTTTCAATGTTTTATCAAAAAAATACTCTGATTGACAAAAAAATTAGAATTTCGCCTTATTCCCCTCAAACTATTACTATCGTATTAAAATATTTCACAATATGCACGATTCTGTGCATCCTTGCACAAACGCGTGCATCTCATAAGTGAAAGAACCACCTAAACCTAATGTTCGCAATGTTATTGTAAAACCAACGTCAAAACCGGTTTTGAACACTCAGAATACGGTAATCCTTGAACACGTGTCGATGCATCCTCGGATGAGAGGAGCAATTGAGCGAGACACACCGGTTGTCCGACAACGTACCGTACTGGAAATATCAAATGTAACCGTTAAGATTGATTCTCAAATCACTCCGAATGTCCCGAAAGTCGTCAAACAAAATACTTCTATTCCAGCCGTGGTTACCGATACTGAACTACCACCGTCAGATACCTTATCAGCTTTATCGTCTGCTGGGCCAATTCCAAGTGCACCTACTGCAGGTCCTTCTATAATTGTTCGCGGTGTATCAGGAAACCCCGTTCAAGTCACGCATAGATTCGAAAGACTACCCGTTTTAACAATGACCGAGCATGTCGGTTATGATCGAAATGTGATTGATCGTTTTGGGATTGTGATGGGTGGACATGAAGTTAAACCTTTACCAAAAGGCAAACCAGGCGGAGAGGTGGTCGGTAAAGGTCGTGACATTCAAGGGGTCTTGCGTTTTGCACGTATACGTCACAATCTATCGGATTGGTGGGCAGACGCTTCATCATTAAATGCCCTTACAAAGTGGCTCAATGAGAAAACCAAGATCAGGGCTGACATGAACGTTGACGGTGGCGCAATAAGGTTCACCGATCCATATCTCATGCATACACCCATTGTATTTATGACAGGACATGATCCAGCTCTTGTTCGTTCAAGGAACTTACTCGGTAGACAATATGGGGGTGGCAAAATGGATAGTCGACTGTCTCCAGCCAATCAACCATCCGCAGCGAACATCGATGCAACAGAGTAATACCAAAATTCCTAAATTTCACGAGGCATAGTAGGGTGCGACAAGGATATCGCACCTACCAACCTTGGGGCATCACTATCAGAAATCTCTTATCCTGATAATCCTATTCAATCCTGATAATCCTATTCAATCCTGAAAATTCTGGTTCAGACTAACTGAAAAAATTTTTATATTGAAAATAAATTTAGAATTTGGTAAACTAAAAGAAGCGTTATAAAAGAATCGGGGAAATTATATGAGAAATTGGTATTTTATTCTAATATTTTCAATTGTCTTCTTATATTGCATTTCACACAGTTATGCAGCAGAAGGTGAAAAAACATTAGGATTGTCAGAAGCTGCAATTCAGATACGGGATGAACTTTCAATCCGAAATATCCGTAAAGACCTTGCAAGATTATCAAGTTTAGAGAGTCGGGTTACAGGTTATCCGCAGGCAGCTAACGGTAGTAAATATATCTTTGATCGTTTCGTTGAACTGGGACTAAAAAACGTTGAAAGTCGTGAATTCACAGTCACTGTCCCTATTGACCACGGAAACAGTATTATTGAAATTCTCTCTAACGATGGAACCCTATTAAAGACATTTCCGCTTAAACCTTTGTGGCCTAACCTTGTCAGAACTTCACTCCTCGCCGATGGCGTTAAACATACTGTTGAAACAGGAGAAACCCTTGGAATAATAGCAGAGAATTACGATGTCTCTCTTGCTAACATCGTAGAGAGTCCTCATAATCGGAACCTTCCTACACCTATTGTTGAAGGGAACACTGTTTTTATTCCAACGGGTGGCTTAACAGGCCCCCTAATTTACGGTGATGATGCACAGCTCTCAGATTTCAATGGAAAAAATGTTGGTGGTTTCTGGTACTCGCTCCAACCGGGCGATACGCTTGTATCACTTGCCAGACGTTTCCGTGTTACACAAGCAAGTATAACCGATGATGTATTAAATGGACATCTACAGAAAGCATCTGATGGAATTGACAATAATGAAGATGGCACTGTTGATGAATACGGTGAAATACCGCTTCTGTCTGAAATCCTGGGTTGGAAAACGGATGGTATTGACAACAATGCCGATGGCTGGGCAGATGAAATACCTGGAGATGAGAATGATGGGATAGATAATAATAAGGATGGACAGATTGACGAAATCGGCGAATTCATTGCAGCGAGTGAATCCGACATTTTCATACCAAAAGGTGCCATTGTATTAGCTGAGTTTAACTCTGTTACCCGATGGATCAATGCTGCCATGCTTGGCGCATCCGCAGTTATTTTTATAGAACCGGAAACAACAATCCGAGGTGAAGCTGAAAACAAGTTCCTGACCGTACCAGCAAATATTCCACGGTTTTGGGTTTCAAAAGAGGATGCAGCACAATTAAAGAGCATACTTGACACACAGCAAGAGGTGGATGTTCGTTTATCTGGAAAAATGACATGGGAACGCCGCGTCGGTCAAAATATACGCGGATTTTTTGAGGGGGGAGACCCAATCCTACGCGATGAACTCGTAGTACTTACCGCATATTACGACTCCATGTCAGTTGTACCAGCAATTGCCCCTGGTGCTGACCCGACTTGTGGTATTGCAGTACTCATGGAATTGGCACGTTTGTTTGGACAAGCTGAATACCGCCCTGGGCGCTCTGTCCTATTCGTTGCCGTTGATGCACACTTCCAAGGTTTGGCAGGTATGCGTACCTTTATGGAAGGTATTGGACAAGATATCGTCGGTTCAGCAACGGATTCACCTGGAACGCCTACCCTGCATGGATTGAGAAGAGGATTATCAAATGATATTATTGAATTTGAGGAATTAGGACGCAAACTATTACTCTCTATTGATCGCAGTATATTGGTTGACCTTGACGCAGATTTCTACCACGGGGTGCACGGGATAAAGGAGGATCTAAATTCCCTTTCAACGACCTTGGGTGGACTTTCTACAACGCGATCCCAGATCAATTCATTACACACTGCACAACGGGACTTTACTGAACGACAGAAAAGGAATATTGAACGAAACAGAAAACGCGAAAAACAGGGATTCACAGAGGAAGAAAAATCAAGACTCAATGCCAACCTTGTCCGTTTTGAGAAGGAAGCATTGCAAACGACCCATTTCCTGCGTCAGATTGTACATCGACTTGCAAAGATACAGGAATCCGCTCTGAAGACAAGCAAAGTTGCGCAAAAGGAACTCATAGAGACTATTGCACTACCCATCGCAAGATTAGACACATGGGCAATTGACAGAATAACACGAGAACTTACGACAGGTGATATTGACAACCAATTTGGCACACATCCACACTCATCCTATCTGTTGCCTGAGAAAAACGGTTCTGACTATAGGATACCTATACCGGATGATTTACCATCAGAATTGCTTGTAGATATTGAGCAACTCAACGAAACACTTGCTAATTGGGAGATGAGTGATCAACGAAAATTCGCACTGATGTGGACACCTGACAAGATACTTGATCGACATTTAGACCTTAATTCTCTCAGAGCAGCACGGAAAGCACGCGAGATTCTTGCAAGTATTACTGAAACAAAAGAAGATGCAATTTCACGAGAAAGAGAACTACTTGAGAAAATTCAGAACAAACTAAACGACACAACAGCAATTGAGAAGCAAATTACAGAAGCAATTACGAAATTGAGCGATGATAGAGAGCATGACCTACCCTCCGAACTGCAAAAACAGTACCTGACGAAAACGTCTCAAGAGCGGATAGAAACAATCAATGCACAGCTTCGACAACGTTTGACAGAAGCGACTTCAGTTTCGGTGAGTGTTGAAAGTATAGAAGGTTCATCCGCATCAATTTTAATTGAGGATTTAGCCCGTGACAAACAGGGAATATTTGAAATCGCGCTACGAAATGCCCGTTTAGAAACTCCGCGTATCCAAAATCTACTGAATTCTCATGAAACTCTTAAACGCGAATATCTTGATGAAGAATTACTGATACTACAGAGTTATTTGACAGATAAGGAGTTTGAACAAGCAAAAGAAGTTAGGAAACGGATAAATGCTTATTTGGTAGAAGCACATATCATGCACACTGTCAAACTGAATGCTGAAGCTGATGTGGTTGCACTTAAAAACCTAATTATCCGCCTCCCTTCACTAACAGGTGATTTAGATGCTCAAACCAAGGAACTACTTCGCGACAACATGCTCACACTCAGAAATGCACGATTCCGCAACATTCAGAGCCGAGTAGAAAAAATGTCGCGAATCAGTGAAGTAGAATATAGCCGGAAACTAGCACAGATTGAGGCAGCGGTTGCACTGCAGGACCTATTCAATCGCTACTATACATCCCTCTTCTGTAGCGTTGACCTATCATCACAATCCAATCAATTCGGCGTTTTTAACAAAGGTTGGTTCTATGACCAAGAACCTGAATTTGTACTGCGAAGAGAGTTTGCAAGTATCGGGAATAAACTTGCAGCCTACGCTGCGGATGCAGATTTCGGTGTACGTGTCAGAAAACTATGGCGGGCAACAGATGACCAAATCCGACAAGCAGTGATGGCACGGCAGTGGTCCGTTGCAAGCGCAATAACCGACAAAGAAGACCTTGATGGGAAAACACTTGAGACCCTGCTTAGCGCACATTATGGAAAACTCACAGGATTAGGCGGTGTCAGCCGATTGATGAGAATGCAATTTGAACAGTGGCGAAACCGGGGGGAACCTTCTGATGATATGCTAAAGGATATGGACTACATTCGGAAAGAGGTAGAGCGATTCATTCGTAATGATGTGCGGAGCGCAAAGAAAAATCGTAAGAATAATATCCGTATGCGTGAGAAATTAGACGCAATGCTCCAACTCCGATACGAAAACCCTGATGCTTTCACTGAAGATGAAATAGAAGATATAAAAACGCTTATTTCTATCGTCGGACTCGGAGGTGGAACAAACTTTGTAAATGCTATTTCGGCAAGCGGCGGTAAAACATGGAAGACTTATATCCCAGGTAAAATCGCTTTCGATAGTGAAGTCGCTACTCTTGTCGGTAAGACCGGTATTGCCTTTGCAACTATTGAAGACGCACGGGTATTAACAGACACACCTCTTGATACAATTGAACGTGTCGACCTGCGTGAAGACGGTAACCTACATCAACAAGCAAAGACATTAGCATCAATATTGATACAAGCACTCCGTGATCCACAGATGCCGACTGCTGCAAGAGTCGGTAACTTCTACTGTAACCTATTCGGTGATGTAGTTGAATTTGACGCTCGGGAATCCGCACTACCTAACAAACCCGTACCGTATCCCATACTTACCATCCGACGTAAACATAAGACGATGATGGGGGTTCGGGGCGATCTCTTCGCAATGGGAGATAACAAAGGTAATTTTGAAGTTGTTGGGTTGGCGATGGAAGGTAGAGCGACACGCCGACTCGGTGGCGTTCAGGAAGTTGAGGCATATATACTCGATCCAGATTCAGGAGATATTGTATACGCACCCGATTTAGGAAACTACGGTGCGAAACTCCTACCGAACAAAGTTAGAATAAACACACGCAGACGCGGATGTAGAGTCGTGACATTCCCGTGTGTGTCCACAACTATCTACGATCTTGTTGACCAACGATATCTCCGAACCCTACGTGAATTAGAAGTGTTCGATGCATTATCCGATAGTCCTCCAGAAAAATTCGGCGTGTCCAAACCTTGGCAACAGGAAGGCGTATCCGCTGCTGAACCTATCGCACTCGTCTATAGTGAACCTGACAGTCGTATCAAAATCGGAATGGCTTATGGACAGATCGGAAAACGACTACTACTGATTAAGGCAACAAAAAGCGGAATGAAAAACCCAACACTCTATACAGGTGAAGGTTTTGTTGTGCGTGAGAATGGTAGTATCCGTCTCACACCCTATGTGGTTGTTCGTGATATGTGGTGGCTTGATGAGAATCGATCACGACTTTACAAGCGGTTCGGTATTTCAAGCGACCGTCTTGATAAATTGCACCAATTTGCGAATGAATATCTCAATCGAGCAGAAACTGCACTCTTCCAAAACGACTATCAACAGGCGTTGAAGTTAGCACGTGCTGCATGGGGATACGAATCGCGAGCATATCCAGATGTTAAGAGAACAGGTAATGATGTTGTCAACGGTATAATGTTCTACCTCGCCCTATTGATGCCGTTTGCATATTTTATGGAGCGACTTATATTCGGTTTCCCCAACATACATAAACAGATTTTAGCCACCTTCGGTATATTCCTACTCGTCTTTTATTTTCTCAGTCAGGTGCATCCAGCATTTCAAATTACGACAACGCCTATCATCATCTTAATCGCTTTCATTGTGCTTGCGTTAACGGTTATTGTAATTAGCATTATTGTACGTAAGTTTGAGGAGCAGCTTGAAAAGATCCGTCAACAAGGGAACAAAGTTTACAAAGCAGATGTTGGTAGACTCAGCGCAAGTTCTGCCGCATTTAGTCTTGGTATCTCAAATATGCGTAAACGGAAAGGACGGACAATTCTCACCTGTGCAACGTTGGTTATCCTAACGTTTACCGTCATATCGTTTACATCTGTGCGGACGTTTATGCATCCTAACCGAACAAGTTTACCACAAGTGACACCCCGATATACAGGCCTGCTGATCCGTGATCAGTATTGGCGTCCACTTGAAGAACCTGTCCTGAACTCAATTCTGAATGATATGCAGAAGACACAGATAAGCGTTGATGATTTTCAACGTCTTCTTGAACAGAAGAACAATATGCTGTTACGACAGGAGCGAGACACAATTGATATTCATACGACAGTAGAGACCCTGCAAGAAAACGGGTTCATACGTAACGTTGATGAAGAACCTGTCCTCACTGTCCAGAATGTGGTTGCACCCCGTTCATGGTATCAGTCGTCCGGGACAGGAGATCAATCATTTGTACAATTGACACGAAGTGCAAACCCACAAGACCCCGCACCTGCGACAAACCCACTCACAGGAGAACCCTTAAAGTTTGCTGCTAACATGCTTGTCGGCATGAGTGAGTTGGAACCCGCAGTTACAGGTATTGATCGCTATCTGCAATATGGAAAATGGTTCAACCGTGAAGATGCTGCTAATTGGCCAACAGAGTGGCCCTACGCTATTGTGCTACCGAAAGGAATGGCAGATCTACTAAAACTCACAGAAAGTGATATGGGAAAAGCGACTATCTCAGTATACGGTGCAGACTTTACTGTCGTCGGTGTATTAGGAATCGGATTTAAAGATTTGACAGATAACGATGGTGAAGAACTCACGCCTGTGGATTATCAACTGATGCAACAACAGCAGAGCCGTGGGGGTACAGGAGATGAGACGCTTGAAGGGGAACTTCAGAAATATCTGCATTTGACACCCGATAGCATTGCAATCTTACCGTACGAAGTTGTCATGAACCAAGGCGGAACCTTAAGAAGTGTCGCAGTCAACATGGAACCTAAAGATGAAGATCCGCAACTACTCGGTGCATCTGACAAACTTGATCTCATCATGGCACCCTTGATGAATCGCATCGCACTTGATTTCTTTGTCGGACGGGGAAAAGATACCTACCTTTACAGCAGTATCGGTATGACAAGCTTTAGTGGTATGGGGAACCTGTTTGTACCTATTCTAATCGCTGCGTTGATTGTTCTAAATACCATGCTGGGGGCTGTCTATGAACGTGTACGTGAAATCGGGATATACAGTTCTGTTGGACTTGCACCTATTCATATCGCATTCCTATTCCTTGCTGAAGCGTGTGTATATGCGATTGTCGGGGCAGTTTTGGGGTATCTGATGGGACAAGTGATAGCAACAACGTTAGTGCATTTCGGTTGGTTGGCAGGTTTAACGCTAAACTACTCATCAATGTCTACCGTTGTAGCGACTGTTATTGTGATGATTGTAGTGCTTTTAAGTACCCTATATCCTGCTATAAAAGCATCGCGGATGGCAGTGCCGGACATTGAACGAAAATGGAAACTACCGGAACCTGATGGTGATATCTGGCACTTCAACCTACCATTTACCGTTTTAGCTGAGGAAGCACTCGGATTGAATGTCTTCATGCGTGACTATTTTGATGCACATGCTGACGAGTCGGCAAGCGATTTCTATACAGACAATGTGACATTCAATACAACTGGTAGCACTTCTGCGGAAGAGGACTCATACCAGATTGGTATGATGGTATGGTTAGCACCTTATGATTTGGGGGTCAGTCAATCTATACAGTTTATCACATCACCTGTCGGTGGAGAAGAGGAAGACCTATTCAAAATCACTTTAGAAGTAAATCGTGAAAGTGGTGAGATAGCTTCTTGGAAACGCGTTAATAGACGATTCCTCAATTTGTTACGGAAACAGTTGTTGATATGGCGAACATTTAGCGTAGATATGCGGGCAGAATTCCACGAACGCGGAAGAACTGAGAACACTGGAACCGAGGAAGATACAGCACAGTTAGAACCGATTGTAGCACCGGCTGATTAAAGTAGGAAAAGTTATGATTGAACAAGACGTTCGATATCAGATAGATCGTTCTTTGGAAGCGAACGGTTGGATACTTGATGCTCATGATACCAGACAAAACGTTTTTTTTGAAAACGCGGTTAAAAGTCGGTTGTCACAGCAGCATATCAACACACTGGGACAGAAAAAGCCTGATTATACATTGTTTGAAGGTGTTCAACCAATAGCCGTAATAGAGGCGAAAAAATCTAATGTCACAAATCTTAACGAAGCACTTGATCAGGCAAGCGTCTATGCCAAGTCTATGGACGTTGATATAGTATTTGCATGCAACGGTTTAAGCCTTAAATCTCGGCATTTGAAGAAATCTGAACCACTGTTCTTCAACGGGGTTGAGCTTAATGAGTTTCCTTCACCGGATTTATTAAGAAAATATCACGTTGACAAAACCAACGAAGTATTCACTGTATCCAAGGAGGTCATTAAATCCAGAGACGAATTGATCAGTCTATTTTCAGAACTCAATGACGATTTCAGGGCGGCGGGGATTCGTGCAGGTATTGAGCGGTTCAGCGAATTCGCCAATATCCTTTTCCTAAAATTGCTAAGTGAAAAAGGCGAGGACGATATTTGGGACACTTTGATGAGACTTCCTGAAAAAGAGATTGTACACTATTTGAATTCAGTGATTGTCAAACGCCTTAGAGAGAGTTACGGTGGAGAAGTTATCTCACTAATAACCACCGATAGCACTGCTATAATTAAAAAAATTGTGCAAAAACTCAATCCATTAAACCTTACCGATATTGATGAAGATATTAAGGGCTCGGCATTTGAGTATTTTATGGAAAAAACAACCACGGCGACAAACGACTTGGGGGAGTATTTTACGCCGCGTCACATCGTCCGATTCATGGTTAGACTTCTCAATCCAAAATTCGGTGAAACCTTGTATGACCCATTTTGTGGAACGGGTGGATTTCTTACGGAGTCCTTCAAGCATATCAGTCAACAACGAAAATTATCAATGTTTGCATCTGATAAACTCCAAAATAAAACGGTTTTTGGTAGTGAACTTACAACCACGGCGCGAATTGCAAAAATGAACATGATATTATTTGGGGACGGTCATTCTGGTGTATCCCAAAGAGACAGTTTATTGACAGATACTACCCGTGAGTATAATAATGTTCTTTCAAATATTCCTTTTTCCCTTAAGAACATTTCTAAAGACATATTGAATAGATCAGAAGGGCATAGGGCAAAAGATGCCGACGAAGTTTGTGTACTTAAGTGTTTTAATAGCCTAAAAGTCGGAGGTTCAATGGCAATTGTTGTACCAGAAGGGTTACTTGTAAACAAAGCACATCGCAAATTGTTACGATTCATTTTAAGCAATTCTTGTGTCAGAATGCTGGTTAGACTTCCGCGCGGCTGCTTTGCACCTTATACGGATGCTAAAACAGGTATCATTTATCTGACAGATAAGGGAATTGGTCAGACAGACTGGTTTTACCGAGTGACAATTGACAACGATGGTTTTGACAGTAAGAGACATCCAATAATAGGTATAAACGATTTGGATAATGTTCTGTTTTTCCATACCCTGTCTGATACACCCATGGAAAACTTGCCAAAAGGCCTTGAAATCGGCATAGTGCAGGTAAAAAATGTTCAAAGCGATAGAGGTTTCAGTTTACATGAGGAGTGGAAAGTTGGCGACCACATGGATTACGTGAATCTTGAAGATGTCGCCTTTCTGAAAAACGGCACATCAATTACAGAAGCTACTACCACTGAAGGCAAAATTCCAGTAATAGCAGGCGGCAGGGGAACTGTTCCATATACACATGGTGAGTCCAACTACTCTGGAAACGTGTTTACTATTAGCAAATCAGGAGCCTATTCAGGGTATGTGTGGTGGCATAACGATCCAATATGGGCATCCGACTCTATCGTTGTCCAAAGCAAAGATGAATCAAAATATTTGACACGATACCTTTATATGTGTCTGAAATCTATGCAGGACCCACTTTATCGTCGTCAGCAAGGCACAGGGCAACCTCACATTTATATTGAGCATATCAGGGACTTTCCTATACCCGTTATATCTATTGACGAACAAAAAGCGAAAATCAAACCGATTGAAGATATAGACGCAAAATTAAGAGCAGTCAAAGAGGAGTTATCTGGCCGCGAATCTGATGTCAACAAATTTATTAAATCATGCTATAGATAAAGTTCTGCCGAATCTCATTTTAACTTGTAATTTTGGACTGGATATAGACAGTCATTCTGATAAAGTTATTACAATCAAAAACCGAAATGACTAAATTACGTTAGGAGAATCTGCATCTAACTAAACAAAGGATTATATATGGAAAAATTAGCAAGTTTTATCATTATCATCGGAACAATTCTTTGGTTTGTCAGCGTTCTATTTTTGGGGGGTAGTTGGCAGTGGCAGATGTTTGCTGCACTTATATTGACAATCGGTATCTTCATGGCTCACTTCTGGGAAGAATTCAACGAGGGAAAAGAAAAAGACACATCAAGAGATGATAATTGAAGGAGTGTAATTCAATCTAATGATTAAGGCAATTGATTTTTTCTGTGGAGCGGGAGGTCTAACTCGCGGCTTGTTGAATGCAGGAATTAATGTCCTTGCTGGTGTAGATAACGATGAAAGTTTGCGAAAGACTTATGCATCTAATAATGCACCGAGTTGTTTTGTGAATAATGACATCAATGATATTAATATCCGAGGAATTCGAGAGGTATTCAATATTCAGCAGTCAGATGTAACACTCTATGCCGCATGCACGCCGTGTCAACCCTTTTCCACCCTCAGCAGATTGAAAGGTAAGGATGAACGAAAGTACTTGCTATTAACTTTCGCCAACATCGTAAAAGAGTGTCCTCCTGATTTTATACTTGTTGAAAATGTACCTGGATTGAACAATGGTTACGGTAAAGAAATATATAATAAATTCTTGAAAGTTTTGGAGGAGTGTGGATATTCGGAACCTGCAGAAGATCTGCTTGATGCAAAACATTTTGGGATTCCACAAACACGAAAACGGTTTATACTTTTGGCATCAAGACAAGGACCAATTACATTACCTATTCCGCAGACAAATCCAAATCAGTTTGTGACAGTCGGTGAATGTATCAAAGACTATCCTGAAATTGCTGATGGTGAAGAGTCACAAGATTATCCAAATCATGTTACAAGGAAGTTGCAACCTCACCATAAACGGATTGTCGCAGCGGTACCAAAAGATGGTGGAAGTCGACAGGACGTAACTGACACCTCTATCCTGCTAAAGTGTCATCAGCGTAAACCTAATGCACATAGAGATGTGTTTGGACGGATGGCATGGGATAAACCGGGACCAACGTTGACATCTCGTTGTGTAGATATTTATTCTGGACGTTTTACACATCCTGATCAAGATAGGGGAATTTCATTACGCGAAGCGGCTGCTTTGCAGACTTTCAGTGATGATTACGAATTTTTCGGGGCATCTATTTCTGGAATAGCTCGCCAAATTGGGAACGCTGTCCCAGTTAAACTTGCAGAACAATTGGGAAAATCAATAATTAGTGCTTGTGAACATTAGAAGTGAGGACCTAATGAATCAAGATCAAGTTTTTAATGAAAACTCGTATGAAATGAAGTTTGACGTTGGAACAATCAAACATCTCGGTTTGCAGATGTACTCAACATTACCGCCAGTAATTGGGGAATTGGTAGCAAACGCTTGGGATGCAAACGCAACCAAGGTTGAGATTACAATCCCAGAAGACCCAATTAACGAAAATACATCTGAAATCATTATCCGGGACGATGGAGTTGGCATGTCAGATGAGGATGTTCGAAGCAAGTATCTCATTATAGGAAGAGACCGACGTGCCGATGAAAAAACTGACGTTATATCAAGTAGAAATGGTCATAAAAGCCGTAAAATCATGGGTAGAAAAGGCATCGGCAAGTTTTCTGCATTCGGAATTGCCAAAGAAATTGAAATAGAAAGTGTGAAAAAAATTGAAATCAGTCGTCTTGTGATGAATTATGAGGAACTTTTGAAGAGAGAAAGCCAACGGTATATTGAGTTGCCAAAGCTACCACCGACAAACAGTATTTCCTGTGGTACAAAGATTACACTTCGGAATATAATAAAATTCAGAAATCGCAAGATTTCAATTGAGATAATTCGTCGTGGTCTCGCTAGACGGTTTGCTGTCATTGGTGCTACACACAACTTTGATATCGTGATTAACGATGAGTCAATTACACCTGAAGATCGAGACCTGCAACGTTTACTTGAAAAAGATTTGAACGATGAACTATACATATGGAAATATAATGAGGAAATCGAAAAAGATACTGGATGGACAGTTTCAGGTTGGATCGGTGCCTTAAAAAAATCCACACCGAATATTGATAAGGTAGACCGTGGAATAGTCCTTATGGCAAGAGGTAAGTTGGTGCAAGAACCCTTTGTTTTCAACGCAAACGTTGGACAGCAATATGCTCTTTCTTATCTTATAGGAGAACTCCATGTTGACTTTGTTGATGAAACAGAAGATATGGTTAGCACTACAAGAAATGCATTAGTATGGGATACAGAACCAAATAGGACTCTCATGGAATGGGGACAAAATCAGGTTAATAAAATTGCTCGAGAATGGAGTGAAAAACGGAGCAATAAGAATAAACAACAGTTGCTACAGAACTCTTTATATATTAAATTCCGAGAAGAGGCAAAGAAAATCGGTAATAAACGTGCATTGGATATAGCTGACAAAATAGTTCGTCAAGTGATTGAGAAGAATCCTATTGCTGATTCCACAGATCATCTGCCACTTGTTCAAATGTGCCTTGATTATCTGGAATTTGATGCGTTTTGGGAAATCACTGAAGACTTAACTGCAACAGATTTTGAGGATACTGAAAAACTCATTGATCTATTTAGAGAATGGCAAATTGTAGAGTCGAAAGAGATGGCTAAGGTTACTCGTGGGCGAATAGAAACAATTGAGAAACTCCAGAATCTTATTGACAAGAATGCTCTGGAAGTTCCAACACTTCACAATTTCTTGAAAGAATTCCCTTGGATACTCGATCCACGGTGGACATTGGTTGATGACGAAGTTAGGTATAGTGACTTACTGCGCGATAGATTTCCAGAAAGTGATGATATACCAGAGGCAGATAGGCGAATTGATTTTCTATGTGCAAGGGAGGGAAAGCATTTAGTAGTCGTTGAAATAAAGAGACCACAGTCAAAAATTCGTATGAGAGAATTGGAGCAAGTTGAAAGTTACGTTAACTTTATACAAGCACAAATCCTTGGAACAAGTGATCCAGATATTCAGTCAACAGATGTCAGTGGTTATCTTCTTTGCGGAGATGTTGATAATGACAACGAAGTAAGAGCAAAAATGGCCCGTTTAGCACAAACAAAAATATATGTGAGGTTGTATACTGATTTACTTGATATGGTTCAACGATCACATTCTGAATTCCTGAAGCGATACAATGAACTACAAGAAGCAAAACAAAGGAATGAAAACCGTTCTGATTCTTGATATAGTCTAACCGTAAGGATGCTATGTATGACACAAAACTTTCCAGATAATACCCTTTACGAAATGGACAATTTAGATGTGCTTCGCGGCATGAATAGCGAAACAGTTGATCTGATCGCCACCGACCCACCCTTCAATACGAAACGAAATCGGAGTGCAACAGCAGGTCATTACGTTGATAATTGGAAATGGGGAGATACCGGTATCCTTCCGGACCAGTGGAAATGGAACGAAGTTCACCCCAAATGGCTTGAGGAGATCAAAGATAACCACATCGCACTTTACCATGCCATTGACGCTGCCAAACATTGTCAAGGTGAGGACACCGCCGCTTTCCTCTGTTTCCTCAGTGTCAGACTCATTGAAATGCACCGTGTCCTAAAAGAGACAGGTAGTATCTATTTGCACTGTGATCCAACAGCAAGCCATTACATCAAAATGTGTATGGACGCTATCTTTGGCAAAAAGAACTTCCGAAATGAGATTGTGTGGCATTACCAAACTGGCGGTGTTAGTAAAAGATGGTTTGGACGCAAACATGATGTGATACATTTCTACACCAAAACGGAAAAATACTTCATTGACTTGACAAGAGTAAAAGACAGTAGAACCGCGGAAGTGCTGCGCCGTATTGAGAGTGGAAACGAAAATGCTACTCGTGCTAAGGATCTGAAAAGGCTGCCTTTTGATGTTTGGAACATTCAAGCATTAAACGCAATGTCCAACGAACGGACAGGTTCTCCCGACCAAAAACCACTCGTCCTTTATGAGCGCATTATTAAAGCAAGCAGCAACGAAGGTGACCTTGTGTTAGACCCTTTCTGTGGGTGTGCAACAACGATTATTGCTGCTGATAAACACAAACGTCGTTGGATAGGTATTGATAGACGAAAAGACGCGCGTTACCACATTATTACCCGTTTGATGGGGATTGATCGAAAAGAGAGAGAACGTCTTGAGAAAATTGTAAAAGATGGCAGTGATCCTGGGTGGCTTGAGAGACAGACCCAAAAATACGAAATGCACTATCAGACTGAACCACCAACACGCACTGATGAAGATATGCAAACTTCAGCAGATTTAGAACATGTCTATACGATTAAACCTGAATCCATGCACACACATGCCGAGATGCACCAAATCCTTATCAAACAGTTTGGACTCAAATGTTGGGGATGTAACTTTGTGCCGCCCGACAGAAGATATTTACACCTTGACCACATTATACCTAAAAGTGATGGTGGTACAAATGATATAGATAATCGCGCCCTACTTTGTCAACCGTGCAATAGTAAAAAATCAAACACTATGAGTCTCAATGCACTCCGCAGAGAAAACAAAAAGGAAGGCTACACACAATCTGAGCAAGAGGTAAACCTTCAAAATGCACTTGCCTGGACAAGAAACTACTTAATACAAACTATTCGCGAAACACCGTATCAACTCAAATTTAAGAATATGTAGACAACTAAGGTACATCTCCTATAGGAGAAATAGATATGCCAACATTAAAAGGAGCAAATATAATTGGCGCGAGAGAGAATCTCACAAGCAGATGAATGGCAAACGTGGGCACAACGGTACGACATAGAAGGTGGCATGAGAACCTTTGAATCCGGATTAACCGGGAAAGTGTTCTTCGGCGCACTTTTTGTCGGTTTACTAATGATGCCCGGTTCCATCTATCTGAGCTATGTTTCCGGACAATCAGGTGCAGCTGCTGCACCATGGGTTGCCGTTATACTATTCACAGAATTAGCCAGACGTTCCTTTACGACTGCACGGCGTCAAGAACTCTATATGCTGCTGAGTCTGACGGGTGCTGCTGTCGGAAGCGGTATGCAATATAGGAGTTTTATATGGTACGCCTATTTTATCAACACACCACAAGCCGCCTCTTACGAAATTGCTGATAAGATACCTGCATGGGTCGTCCCCGCTGGTGATTCTGTCGGTGTCTTAACGCGAAATCTGTTGCATCCTGATTGGCTCTTACCTATCGGGGTTTTTCTACTAAGTAAGTTACTCGGGACGTTGCGGTTCGTTAGCGGGCAGTATATTCTCTTTAGGCTTACCGCAGACCTTGAACGGCTCCCCTATCCGATGGCACCCATTACAGCGCAAGGTGCAACTGCTTTGGCAGAAACTACAGGAAAACAGGAGACATGGCGATGGCAAGTCTTCTCGATCGGGTCAATGGCAGGTCTATTATGGGGATTCCTATATATCGGTGTACCATCACTCTCTGGTGTCATGATGAGTCAACCGATACAGATCCTGAAGATCCCTTGGATTGATTTTACACAGAGTATTGAAGGTTTCGCGCCGACAGGTGTATTTGCCCTCAGAACAGACTTCGGACAGATGCTTTTCGGGTTTGTCTTGCCGTTTCCAGTGGTGATGTCAGAGTTTGTCACCGCAATGTTGACGCAATTCGTCGTGAACCCGCACATCCTCTATAGAAATGAGATATTACACCAGTGGGAACCTGGCTTGGATGTGCGTGCGACTGGCCTCTTTAACGATCTTGATTTCTGGAGGAGTTACGGTATAGGCAAAACTTTCACTCTTGGCCTTGTAGGCATGGCAGCCTCTATACCGATGATTTTCAAACTACGCAGTACCAAAAAGAAAGCGGGAGAACGCGGTTCACTTGCAACACCACCAAACCGGGGCGATTTTCCACTATGGTTAATGGGATTATTGTGGCTCATCGGTATGGGGGGATTTGTCTGGCTTATCCATTGGATGGTGCCGAATTTCCCACTCAGTTTCCTACTCGGTTTTGCATTTGTATACACACCGTTGAATTCCTATATTACGGCAAGGACCTACGGTGTACTCGGACGCGATCTATTTGAAATACCTTATCTACATGAGATAACCTTTATTCTCAGCCGTTACGAGGAAATTGATATCTGGTTTGCACCATTCCCTGACGAAGATTACGGAGCTGGCACACAAGGATGGCGTGTACTGGAACTTACGGGAACAACCTTTACCTCAAACCTTGCTGCAACCTTGCTGATTATGCCTATACTGATAATCAGCGGAATTTTAGTGCAACACTTCATTTGGCAGATCGCACCCATACCGAGTGCACAGTACCCGTTTGTCCAGATGATGTGGCCCATAAATGCAACAAATGAGTGTTTGATGAAAACATCACTACGTGATGGAAACAGTGAAATTATACAAGCGATACGGGGGGATTATGTTGCTGCAGGATTTACCTCAAACTTAGCGATTTACGGACTGCTTTGGGTCTTTAAATACCCATCTATGTGGTTTTACGGTATCGTCGGCGGGATTGGAGCGGATCCTGGAAGTATGGTCGCACGATTACTCGGGGCTATTATCGGGAGATTCTACATGATCAAACGATTCGGTCTAAAAAGATGGTTCATGTTCAACCCTGTATTGGCAGCCGGTTTTGCTTGCGGGGTAGGATTAATCGGGATGGGAACGGTTGCTATAGCACTTGTTTCTAAAGCCGTTATTGTTAAACCGTTTTAGGATGTAAATTATCGTGGGAAAGAGAAATGGATTGGACTCTTTTTGGGTGGGCAGGTATTCAGATAGAACTCCCTACATCATGGGAAATCAGCGGTATCAATGGGGATGAGAAAAATGGATACCTACGGTTAGACGATGATGAAATGCCTCGATTAGAACTAAAATGGGCAAAATCACGAAAAAAGAAACCTGACCTACACAAGACACTTGATGAATACTTCAAACTAGTCAGAAAGAACTACAAACGGGGTGGAAATGTCTCCTTTCGGAGAAACGTTGACTTAATCAAAGATGAGGATTACCTTAAAGATTGCTCGGTTCTCGGTTTTAGTTGGAAAAGTGGTATCCGTGCTAACGGGTTGATAATCCACAATCCTGAAACAAAACGAATCACTATTGTACAGGTCATGGGTCGGTTAAAGGAAAATTGGCGTCCGACAGTACTTCGGATTTTTAAATCCATTTCTGATCGAGGTGACCCTGAACATACTGTCTGGAGTGCTTACGGTCTCAGACTTGCTGTTCCCAATAGTTATAAGTTAGAACGGCAAAAACTTCTCAGCGGTTATCTGCTATTCACCTTCACCAGAGGTAGAAACCGAAAAATAAGCGTTGAACGTTATGGACCCGCTGAGGTATTACTCAATGCGTACAGTTCAGAAGAAAATCAATTGGAAACATGGTTTCGGACGAGGTATGCTAAAGCAATTCGCGGATACGGTTTTGAGGTTACACCGCGCAACGAAAACGGAGATGAACAGATAACATTTGTCGGACAACAAACACGACTGTATGATAATGTGCCGCTTTCACCTGTTCTGATATTTGACAAAATCTTCAAACGTACGAGGCTTGTGTTTTATATGTGGCGTTGTCATCATACGAATCGTATCTATGTAGTACAAACAATCGGACGTAGCGATGCATCCGAAAAACTGGCACAAAAAGTCGCTGAAAGTATCTATTTTCATTAGATCTGATTTAACTGAAGATCGTTTATACACAACTATAAAAACATGTTCAAAAAAGCTCTATATGCCCTTAAACTAAAGAAACGACCCGATGTAGATAGAAGCAAAGTTCTCAAAGCATTTCCCTTACGAAATCAGTTGATAACATGGGAAATAGACGACAAGGAAGAGGCTGCTCTTGTTATTCCGCAGAAAGATAAACTCTGGGTGAAATGGACGAGTAAACTCTTTATGCTTCCTGATAAACGCGTCGTTGTGCTGGATAGTATCGGTGCGTATGTCTGGCAGATGTGTGATGGGAAACATACTATTTCGCAGATAATCAAAGCACTTCAGAAAAAACATCAGTTGACTCGAAAAGAAGCCGAAACATCACTCTTTACATTTATACAGACTCTGGGAAAACGGAATTTTATCCAATTTGCTATTCCACAGGAAGAGAAACAGAATCAAACATCAGGTCAGAAACCCGCACAGAAAAAACGTTTCGGGTTCTTATCCAGAGGATAACCAGAAGTAACGATATATCCTCGACACATAACAGGAGCCATTGCAATGCAAGTAGATATGGGTGGTGTTCAACCAGATCTCACCGAAACACCGAAACGATTCCAACGCACGTTACCCAAAGAGAATACTGTCCGAGTCAGAAACCTGATAAAACGATACGAAATGGGAACAACGACTGTGGACGCTTTACGCGGTGTCAATTTTCAGATACAACGAGGTGAATATGTCTCTATCATGGGTCCCTCTGGTTCTGGAAAATCTACACTCTTTAATATGATTGGAGGGTTAGATAAACCGACCGAAGGGAGGGTTTATATTGATGAAGTAGACATCGCGCAACTGGATGCTTATGAGTTAGCATGGCTACGTTGCCGGAAAATCGGTTATATATTTCAGTCGTTCAACCTTATCCCCGTTATGACAGCACTTGAAAATGTCTCGTTGCCGATGATTTTTGCTGGGATGAGTGCTGATGAAAGTAGAGAAAAAGCTGTTGATCTACTCTCACTTGTCGGATTAGGCGATCGTGTTCAGCACAAACCGTTAGAATTGTCTGGTGGACAGCAGCAGCGGGTCGCCATCGCACGTTCACTTGCAAATGACCCCGCAATCGTCCTCGCTGATGAACCGACTGGTAACCTTGATACCAAAACAGGCCTTGAAATCATTGACCTATTACGCAACCTTAATGATGAAAACGGTGTTACCATAATCACTGCAACACACGACCACAAGATGCTTGATGTTTCAGACAGGATTTTCCACATGGTAGATGGAAAAGTAGACAAAATTGAATCGCGCGATGAAATTGATCTTCAAGTGGGGAAATTGGATGGACAGGAAGTCGGATAAGTATGGATGGAAGGATGGAAGATGGAAGAATGGAAGATGGAAGGTTGGAAAGATGGAAGAATGGAAGATGGAAGGGTGGAAGAATGAAAGGGTGGAAGATGGAAGAGTGGAAGATGGAAGAGTGGAAATTGTAATGGAAATCATTTTATTTATATCAAAGGAGATATTAGACTATAAACATGAAACTAAATAACGGTATTCGCCTTACATGGCTTGGACAATCAACCTATCTTTTTGAGACAGACGACAAGACGTTAATAATCGATCCATGGTTAACAAGTAATCCTGTCTGTCCTGCGGAATTAAAGACCTTTGAATCAATTGACGTTATGCTGATAACGCACGGACATGCTGACCACATGGAAGATGCAGTACCGATTGCCAAAAAACATTCTCCCACTGTCGTGGCAATCATTGAGACTGCCAAATATCTTGAGAATCAAGGTGTTGAGAATACGATAGGGATGAACAAAGGAGGCACTATAACGGTAGATGGGGTAAAGGTAACAATGGTTACGGCAAACCATAGTAATAGCGCAATAGAAGAAGATGGTTCTATTATCTATTTGGGTGAACCTGCAGGATTCGTCCTCGAATTTGAGAACGGGTATAAGATTTATCACGCTGGAGATACAAATGTGTTCACTGATATGCAACTGATCGGAGAGATATACCAACCAGACTTAGCGTTGCTTCCTATTGGTGACCACTTTACAATGGGACCCCGTGAGGCAGCCTATGCTACAAAACTCCTCGGTATCCCAGCTGTCCACCCGAATCATTACGGCACCTTCCCAGTATTGACAGGAACAGTGGAGGAATTTCGTAAATTGACTGCAACTCAAGATATTGAAATTGTAGATTTAGAGGTAGGCGGGACGTTAGATTAATAAATCGAGGATAAAATCCTTGAAAAAGCAAAATTCTAAACAAGAATACCCAAATATGCGTAAGTCATGAGGAGATGTTTTCTAATGGCAAGAAAATTGTATTGGGGTTTTGCTATCCCCATTTCACTTGTCGCTATCGTAGGCGTGTTCTTCATGAGGAAAAAAGACACTTGCACATATAAACGAGTAGTAGTCAATGACGCAAACCCGCGAGTGCTGGTCTTCCAAGTTATACCGGTAGACCAATTAGAACGATAGGACAACGCTAAAGTCGTCATCGCAACGATCGGCTTCACACATCCGTAAACGGAAGCTGTAAAGTTGACTCTTGAGTCGGTTCGGTCACGTTCTCAGGGGGTTGAAGAGGTAGGCTTGATGGGCAAAATTCCGAACTAATTATGCCGGTTTCGGCTCTAAAAGTCATCTTTTTGACTCCTTTTCAGTAAAGATATTGAAAATATACTTGACATCCTGTCAAATATAAGATACAATATCTTTAGTCTTTTTGAGTCGTGCCAGTTGTCTAACAACTGACACGACTTTCCATTTAAAAATAAGATACTAATAACACTAACTCCAGCTAATTTAGCATATCCTACAAAATTGAATCAAGTTAAAATATGATCTTAAAAGTAGTAGGCACACGCCGTGTACAGTCTCTTACCCAAATGACATACTCCTTGCTCCAGCGGAGCAATATGTCTATAGAAAAAGGAGTGCCAATAGAATGCACTCCAGCGGAGTGCTATATCTTAAAAAATAGGCAGGCACACAATAGCATACCTGCCTACAAAAAAGTTTAATAATTCCAATGTTTCACTTTACCGTCACATACTTAATAACATCAACTGGACTACCCCACTTATTACCCGTCCCA